>CAZSEZ010000055.1:0-9920 GCA_964606015.1 uncultured bacterium | reverse complement strand
ACGATGCGATCGCTAATACTACTTATGCGATTGACTTTGAATAACTAGAGATCTTAGGTAAACCTGATAGAGCTTGATCATAGTCCATCCCTAAAAAAAATCTTCGTTTACTGCTAGCTTTTTTGCGCTCAAATTGAGACAAGAGAACAAAACTAATAGACGGTAATCGCTCTATCTAATTTGTTGATTTCTGTTTACAAATAGATTTTCTAAACTGTAAATAATGATTCTTTATTATCGTATTTATGAATATCAAGATTGATCTTCTAAGGCTAGAAACATTTGCTTTATCGGTATTTTTTGAATCTGAGTCGAAATATTCTCTTTAATCAAACTTTTGCGTAATAGACTTGAATTTAGAATAAAATAACTAATCATAGACTTGGATAAAAATATTTAATTGCTTTTTCTCTAAACTACTAATACTTGGTTGTTAATAAACAAACTTAATTCTGATATTAGTAGTGAGAAATCGAGTAATAGTTAGAGCTAGACTTAATATTTCTATTTTTTGGTCAACAAATAAAAAAAGCATTCTAGAAACTTCGAGGGGGACAAATCATGGGTAGAAGACGAGGTACATCTGGTAACGGTGGATCTGGTAATGGATCATTAGTGTTTAATTTCTCTATTTTTGCTGAAGACACGGATTTGCAATCGATAGTGGATAGCGATCCTTTACCTAATGTCGCTCTTTATGAGAATGCCGTTGAAAATCTGGAATTTCGGAATATCAATGACGGGTCTGGTTCGTTCCTATCTGAATACTTGTATGCGCCCAGCGCTAGCCTTAGGGTGGTAGACAATGGTGATACTCTTGCGATTAGCTTTACCGATAGCGCAGGCAATCCTCTTGTAGTCGCTAATGATCCCTTTGCACCTATGGGAACAGTTGTCCCTAGTTTCAATATTCCTGCGTTGGGCGTTGATATTGATTCCCTTGAGTCAGTTACCGAAAATCTTTTTCTTTTAGCGGATCTTCCTAATCCTGGTTCTGGAGCAGATATATCGGCAGCTTCAGAGCTAGATGTTGACCCCGACATCGTTGGAACAGCAGGTGATGACCAACTCATCGGAACAGACCTCAATGAAGAAATTCTGGGTTTGGCTGGAGATGATACTCTTCGTGGCAAAGGTGATAATGATACCCTGCGTGGTGGCCTGGGAGATGATCTCCTAGCCGGTGGTCATGGTGATGATTCTCTAGTTGGGGAGGAAGGTTACGATATCCTCAGAGGCGGTAATGGTAATGACTTTCTCAATGGAGTCGGCGATGACGACTTCCTCCGAGGTGGTAGAGGTGAAGATACCCTTGTAGGAGGGCTTGGGGCTGATATTTTGCTAGGGAATAGAGGAGGCGACCTTATCTATGGCGATCTAGAGCTTTTACCAAGTCCTACTTTTAATTTTCCAACTTTGGGTTCAGCCGATCTTTTGTATGGTGGTGCAGGTGATGACACCCTATTTGGTGAAGGTGATGATGATACCCTACTTGGTGGCGCTGGCAATGACGAACTAGATGGTGGTGTTGGTAACGATTTGTTGGCTGGAGCAGTCCGAGGCGGCACAAATTTTGACACCCTCACTGGTGGTGAAGGTGCTGATCAGTTTATTCTCGGTCGAGAAAATAGCTCTAGCAACCGTAGCTTTTACCAAGGATCTGGCTCGGCAACTATAACTGATTTCAATCTTGAAGAAGGTGACACAATTTTAGTTGCAGGAGATGTCAACGATTATAATTTGGCTAATCAAGTGTTTATCGGATTAGACGGTGTTGCTTCTCTTTCTACTGAGATCAGCCTCAATGGTGATTTGATTGCTTTAGTTCAAGGTGTGGAGCAAAGTAATGTCGTGCTAACAGAGTTTGAACTATCTCTTGTATTCAGTTCTTAACATAGTTTTTTAAACTTGAAAAAATAAATGAGAAGTACAGCGATTGCTTATTTACTAAGGCTAGGAGTTGTTGCTCTAATAATTCCCCCAATGGTGGCAGGGCAGCGGGCAATAGCCCAAGTCATCCCTGACCAAACCCTCCCCGAAAACTCAGTAGTGACAATTGATGGAGATACTCTAAATATCTCTGGGGGAACTACTAGCGGAGCCAATCTTTTCCATAGTTTTGAGCAATTCTCTGTTCCTCAAGATGTTACGGCTGCTTTTACCAATGCTCTCGATATCCAAAATATTTTTTCTCGGGTAACCGGAAATAGTCTTTCTAATATCGAAGGAGTGTTGGCGACTCAGGGAGCTGCTAACTTATTTCTAATCAATCCTAATGGGATTATTTTTGGTGAAAATGCCACGCTTAATGTCGGTGGTTCTTTTTTGGCAACTACTGCCGAAAGTATCCTCTTCGAGGATCAAAGCAGCTTCTCAACAACAGCAAATGATACATCTAGCCTCTTGACGATTAAGGCTCCGATTGGTTTGAACTTCGGCCCTGATCCTGGTGATATTAGTCATTTTTCTTTTGCTTTTAGCCCTGATATCGATGATTTCGTAGGCTTGGAAGTATCCCCAGACAATACACTCGCGTTGATCGGTGGCAATGTGGAGATTTCTGGTGGGATCATCACTGCCAATGAAGCCAGAGTCGAACTGGGAGCCGTCGCTGCTAATAACCAGGTTGACTTAGTTGCCGATGAGTTGGGGTTTCGGCCTACCTACCAAAATGTCCAGAGTTTTCAGGATATTAGCCTCAATGCTTCAGGTTTTATTCTTGGCATCGGTGAAATTGGTACCGATATTCAAATTCAAGGTAGAAATATCTCTCTTGCTGAGGGTGCGCAGGCGATTTCGGTCGCTTTTGGTACTGAGGCAGGGGATATTTTGGTTAGTGCTTCAGAATCGATCACTATCGATGGTACTGACGGAGTTTTTATTAGTGGTATTTTTAATGATGTTGAGGGAACTGCTTCTGGTGCAGGAAATACAGTTACGATTTTGACTCCACAGCTAACTCTTTCGGATGGGGGACAAATTAATGCTAATACTTTTGGCGAAGGTCAAGGTGCAAATGTTAATGTCCTTGTTTCTGACTCAGTATTGATTAGTGATAGTGGCATAATTGATGACGAGGCTGTACTTCCTAGTGGTATATTCTCTCAAGCGAATTTCGGATCTTCTGGTAATGGTGGCTCTATAGAAGTTGCTACTCAAAGACTTTTCATAGAGGGTGGAGGACAAATAAGCATATCTACATTAGGTGATGGTAATGCAGGCGAGCTAGTTGTTAGGGCATCAGACTCTATTCAACTCATTGGTCAATTAATTAATCAAAACGCGGACACTGTCCCTAGCAGTTTACTATCATTGGTTGAACCTGGCTTGATAGAGAGAGATGGTGGCAGCATTTACATTAGTACGCCTCAACTCACTATTTTGGATGGTGCACAGATTTCCTCCGCTATCTCAGGTACTGGTGATGGGGGTAATCTAACTCTTGATGTGGCTGACACTATTTTGATTAGTGGTGTGGGTCAGCTTGGTGATGGGTTTGATACCAGTGGCTTGTTTGTTTCAGCAGAACCTTCTTTTTTAGATGCTGATGGCAATTTAGTTTTGACTACTGCTGATGCGGGAGTTTTAGATCTAACTACCAATCAGTTAATTATCGAAGATGGAGCACGGATCTCGGCAGATACTTTTGGTACTGGCTTGGGGGCTGATGTCAATATAGATGTTGCTCAGCTGATCCTACGTGATGGAGGGTCGATTGGTGCTGGTTCGTTAATTCAACCTTTGGGAGCTACAGGAGAAGATCTCACTGATGGTGCTAGAGGCAATGGTGGTAATTTAACTGTTAATGCTGCGGACTTTATCGAAATTAGTGGTACTGGTAACGTGGGAGAAACCCTTGTCGAGAGTAGTTTATTTACTAGCTCTGAGGGGACGGGCAGTTCAGGCAACCTCACTGTAACCACTCCTACTTTAACTATCGCTGATGCAGGCAATATCAATGTCAGTGCCACGGGAACAGGAGAGGCAGGGAGCCTTTTCTTGGATGTGCAAAATTTGACCCTAGATAATGGGAGTCTTAACGCCGAAACCAGTGTTGGCGACCAAGGAAATATCACTTTAAACAATAACGATTTCCTCTTACTCCAAAATAATAGCCAAATTACAACCAACGCTCTGGAACAGGCAACTGGCGGAGATATCAATATTGATGCTGATGCGATCGCTCTACTTGATGGTAGTAACATCACTGCTAATGCAGTAGAAGGCCAAGGGGGTAATATTTTCCTGACTACCCAAGGTATTTTCCAAGAGCAAGATACTAGCATTACCGCAGCGTCTGATTTGGGCATCGACGGCACAATCACAGTTAACAGTCCCGATGTCGATCCTGCCTCGGGGATTTTTGAGCTACCAGATATCCCGATTGATGCTGCCAATATTTTTGCTCAAGACCTATGCAAATTTGAGGATCAGAAAATCGCTAAGGGAAGTTCTTTTATTCTGAGTGGTCGCGGTGGTCTGACTCCTACTTCTGAACAGTCCTTAGATAATCTCAACAACGTAGTTAGTTGGGCAAACCGTGATGATATTCAAGTCAGCCAAAACGGATTAGTTGGAGTTCGCCAAAGACCAACTAATCAGCAAGAAGTTGCTAGCTCACAAATTATTCAATCTCAAGGTTGGGTAATCGGTCAAGATGGCAAGGTTTGGTTAGTTGCCCAAGCGCCTCAAGCTACACCCCAAAATTCAGGAGTTGTTCATCCTAGTTGTGAGGCGAAAAATTAACAAATGTAACTAAATTGCAGACTAGCTCTCCAAACTAACGATCTCTCACCAGGTAGAACAAGTAAGAGAATCTGGATTAATGAATATTAATTGGAGCAAGCTAATCATCAGTTTATTATTTTGGCTAACATCTGAAATTTTCCTCGGCATGGTTGGTTGTGATGACTTGGCAGACTATAGCGAATTTGTCGACCAAAAGACATGGTTAACTCTGCTCGGCTAAACCAAAAAATTAGAAAAAAAGTTTAAGTAGCTAATGAAAATTACTTTAAATTTTAAATTTAAATTCGTCTTTATCTTTTGGTTATTAACTGCCATTTGTCCTTTGCTTGCGGGGGAAGCCAAAGCTCAAAATATCACTCCCCCTTTACCACCTCAAATTAGCCCAGTTGAACCAGAGACCCTGCCCCCTCTAGAAGAACTTCTGCCCAATCTTCAACAAATACCTCCAGAAGACCCTGGCGATCGCGAGTTAGGAGTTCCCAATACTGTTTTCATTGAGAAATTTGCCATTGTTGGCAGTACTGTCTTCACTCCCGAAGAATTAGCCGTTGTTTTAGAACCATTTACAGGGAGAAAAGTTTCTTTTACCGAACTTTTATCAGCACAACAAGCGATCGACAAACTCTACATCGACAATGGTTACATCACTTCCGGTACTTTCTTGCCTCCCCAACAGATAACCAATGGGATTGTCACCATCGAAGTTATCGAAGGAGCTGTTGAAGAAATCAGACTTCAAGGCTTGGATCGTTTGGATGCTGATTATGTCCGCAGTCGTCTCGAAATAGCGACTAAGCCTCCTCTGCAACAAGCAAAGTTACTCAATGCTTTACAGCTACTCCAGCTCGATCCCCTAATTGAAAACTTGGCAGCAGAGCTGAGCGCAGGTACCAGAACTGGAACTAGCATCCTCGAACTCGAACTCACAGAAGCCGATCCTTTTGATTTGATCTTGAGTTTTGATAATTTCCGTGCCCCTAGTGTGGGGACAAATCGCTTGCAAGCTACAGCCACCCATCGTAATTTACTAGGTTTTGGCGATCGCTTTAATATTGGCTATCTCAATACCGAAGGTAGCGATTCCCTTAACGATCTCAATTACACCTTGCCTGTTAATGCTCGTAATGGCACGCTCAATTTTCGTTTGAACTTTACAGACAGCACAATTATTGAAGAACCTTTCGATCAGTTTGATATCGAATCAGAAAATACTACCTATGAGTTTACTTTTCGTCAGCCTCTGTTGCAAAAGCCCAATCAAGAAGCAGCGATCGGTTTAACTTTTGCTCGTAACGAATCAGCACTTACTCTAGCTGGGGAACCTGTTGCTCTATCTAGAGGTGCAGATGCCAATGGGGAAACTAATATTAGTGCTTTGCGCTTTTTTCAGGAATACACCAATCGCAATGCCAAACAAGTCTTTGCTTTGCGTTCTCAGTTTAGTTTAGGGCTTGATCTATTTGATGCCACGATTAATCAAGACGCGCTTCCCGATAGCGAGTTTTTCGCTTGGCGCGGACAGATGCAATATCTCAGATTACTCAATTCTGATCTGACTCTGTTGTTGCGTTCCGATTTACAACTTGCCACCGAAGCTCTAGTCCCTGTTGAACAATTTAGTTTGGGTGGTGCCCTTAGTGTCAGGGGCTTTCGTCAAGATGCTTTACTTGGGGACAATGGTTGGTTTAGTTCAGCAGAGCTGAGAGCAACTGTGATGCAAATCCCTCAGTGGAAAACGACTTTTCAACTCACGCCATTTTTTGATTTGGGAACAGTTTGGAATTCAGATGATTTGAGTATTAGCCCAAATACCCTAGTATCCACTGGTATTGGCTTGCGTATTCAAGTCGATGACTATCTAGCTGCCCGTCTAGATTGGGGGATTCCCTTGGTTGAGATCGAAACCAATGGTGATACTTTGCAAGAAAATGGCATTTATTTTTTAGTGGAATTAAAACCTTTTTAGTAAATCAATAATCACGATCTAATGGCTAACCATGAATAAAATCAATAAGATCTTTCTCCTTGCTCTCAGTACCTTGGGAATGGCTTTTTTTAGTCCCAAGTTAGATTTGGTTTACGCTCAAACAGCCCAAAATCTAACCTTAGAGCAACAAGCAGAGCAGTCTTATCAAGAGCATAATTATTCCCAGGCCATTGATCTACTGAATATGGCGATCGCTAACTATCAACAAACTGATAATACAGTCGAGCAGGTGATTGCTGCGCGTAATTTAGCCCTGCTCTATCAAAAAATTGGTTCTTGGCAACAAGCAGAACAGACTATCACGCAAACTAAGGCGTTAATTACCACCTTAGATAATCCCCAAAGCCAAAATGAATTGTTAGCCAAACTTTGGGAAGTTCAAGGCCAAATCGAATTATCTTTGGGTCAGCCTCAACAAGCTCTAGAGACTTGGAAAAAAGCCACCAATCTTTATCAGCAACAACAGCAGATTATCGGTTTTACCCAAGGGAAAATCTACCAAGCGATCGCGCTACAGTCTTTAGGTTTATATTCCCAAAGCATCAAGACTTTGAATGAAGTCAATACCCAGTTAGCGACTCAACCAAACACCAAAACTAAAGCCCAAGCCCTTCTCAAAATTGGGAATGCTCTCAATCGGGTGGGGAGATATCAACCAGCCAAAACCAACTTGGTACAAAGTCTCGAAATTGCCCAGGGTTTATCAGCTCAAGAGCCAGCTACTCAAGCCATGATCGCGGAGATTCTGCTTGAGTTGGGAAATAATCAGCGGGCGCAAAGTCAGCCAGAACCAGCTTTAGACTTCTATCAACAAGCGATCGCAACAACCAGCAACCAGGACTTGATCTTGCGAGGAAAGCTCAATCAACTAGCAGTATTAGTCGATCAACAAGCTATGGACTCGGCTCAACAAAAAGCTAATGAGATCGCTACACTTCTGGCCACACTGCCCCCTGGACAAACTACTATCCAGGCCAAAATCAGCCTAGCTCGTAACCAAATTAAACTGGATCAAAACCCTAACCAGACATCTCTACTGTTAGTTAATGCGATTCAGCAATCACAAGCTTTAGGCATTAGTCGAACCGAGTCCGAAGCTTTAGGTGTTTTAGGCAGTCTGTACGAGGGGGCGCAACAATGGCAAGAAGCAGTCAAAGCAACCGAAAGGGCTTTGATGATTTCTCAAGGAATCAATGCTAAAGAACTCAGCTATCAATGGCAATGGCAATTAGGCCGAATTTTCTTGGCTCAAGGGAAAAAACAACAAGCGATCGCTACTTATACCCAAGCAACCAATAACCTTCAAGCTCTCAGAAGTGACCTGGTTAGTATTAGTTCCGATATCCAATTTTCCTTCCGTGAAAAAATAGAGCCAGTTTATCGTGAGCTAGCAACATTGTTGTTGCAACCAGGCGCAACCCAAGGCCAATTAAACCAAGCACGCAATTTGATCGAGTCATTACAAGTAGCTGAGTTGGATAACTTTTTCCGAGATGCTTGTTTGGATACTCAACCGCTGCAAGTAGACCGCATCGATCCCAAAGCAGCAGTTTTTTACACGATCATTCTTGGCAATCGTTTAGAAGTAATTGCAGCAATTCCGAATCAACCCCTAGTTCATTACTCCAACAATCTACCTCCATCCGAAATTGAAATCGTTGTCACCTCTGCCAACAGCCAGATTAGTAAACCACGCCGTCTCAATCTACAGTTTTTACAACAAACTTATGACTGGTTAGTTCGTCCTGTAGCAGCGGATCTCCAAGCTAGTCAAATAGAAACTTTAGTCTTTGTTCCTGACGGAATCCTCAGGAACCTACCCCCTGCAACCTTACACGATGGGGAACAATACCTGATTGAAAAATATAGCGTTGCGATCGCTCCGAGTTTACAACTTGTCGAGCTAAATAACCAAGATCGAACTCGACAAGAGTTATTGTTAGCAGGTCTTTCGCAATCTCGACAAGGATTTTCTAGTTTACCTGGAGTCAAAACAGAAATAGAAGAAATTAGTCCTCTATTTGCCTCAGAAGTTTTATTGGATGAAGGATTTACTGAGGTTAATTTTAATCGCTCAGTTAATGAAACTCCGTTTCGGGTAGTTCACTTGGCAACTCATGGTCAGTTTAGCTCCAAGGCTGAAGATACTTTTGTGCTGACTTGGGATGATCGGATCAATATTGATGAGTTGAACAGCTTAATTCGCGGAGATAGTAAAAAACTTAGACCAGTGGATTTGTTAGTACTTAGTGCTTGCGAAACTGCGACCGGTGATCAAAACTCGGTTTTGGGTTTGGCCGGAATCGCTGTCCGAGGCGGTGCGCAGAGTACAATTGCTTCGCTATGGTCAGTTAGCGATCAGGCTACAGTCCCTCTGATGACTAGCTTGTACGAGGAGCTAGCCCAAACAGGAGTCTCGAAAGCTGAAGCCTTGAGGCGTGCCCAGATATCAATTCTGGAAAGTCCCCAATTTTCTCATCCTTTTTTCTGGTCTGCTTTTATCTTGGTGGGAAATTGGCAGTAAGAGCACGACCTTTTTGTGATTTCAAACTGTCTTAATTTGTGTTTTTCTTGTCATTGGGGAAGAACTATGTTCAGATGCAAAACATTAGGTAAATCTTTGTACGGCTAGTACTGTGGAGCAACGCCATAAGAGGATTAAACATCGATCTTATCCAACATTAGATTCTAGAGAATTTGATGATCAATCTCCTGTTGGTGGAAGACGAAATGAATGCACGAGGTTGTGTTGCCGGAAGATTCTATATTACCTTGGATAAAGTAAACAATTTTCTGCGTCTGAGAAGACTATCTCTCTAAATCGGTGCACAAACATTCACCAAGAGAGCAGATAGGGTAAATAAGGTAGAGAACTGACTAGTCGTTTCGTCCACATTCTCTTCAAATGAGATGGATATGATCACATCTAACGCTTAGACTCACTGGAGTTATCGGACGTGGATTAGCGGATTATAAGTTTAAATTAGCTAGATATCCGCGTTTCAATACATGTTCTTGTTATGCCTGTTAGTCAAGTTTCCACATTTTTCCTGGTTTTCGTTTCTGAGAGTGAAGGTCTCCTCCAGCAACGCGGTCCCAAAATCTTCCTCCGACCTTCTGCTCTGCATCGTATAGCGCTACGGATATACGTTAGGACATTCTTTGAAGGCAGCATCAACACATT
>CAZSEZ010000054.1:0-18911 GCA_964606015.1 uncultured bacterium | reverse complement strand
AAATAAAGCTCCTTCCCCTTTTTTTCGTCAGTTAAAAACTTTTGCGATCGCTTTTCGGCTATTATTTTTTCTTTGGTGGGATGATCTTTTTGGTGAAGCCTCTAGTAAGCAAAAGCATGCTCGGGCAAAATGGCTAGTTAAAAAAATGTTGGAGTTGGGGCCCACCTTTATCAAGATTGGGCAGGCATTATCAACTCGTGCAGATTTGATTCCTCTAGAGTATATCCAAGAATTTGGACAGCTCCAAGACCGTGTTCCTCCTTTCCGACCGGAACGTGCAGTTGCCGTCATCGAAAAAGAATTAGGCAAATCGATTCATACTTTATTTCGTGATTTTGATCCCAATCCATTAGCTGCTGCCTCCTTAGGGCAAGTACATCGCGCTAGGCTGCATACAGGAGAAGAAGTTGTCGTCAAAGTACAGCGCCCTGGGTTAGAAAAGTTATTCAATCTAGACTTTGAGATTTTGCATCGTTTAGTTAGAGTGCTTAATCGTTTTGTCAAAAGTCTACGCCGTTACAATCTGGAACTGATCTATCAAGAATTTTTTGCCTTGTTATTTCAGGAAATTGACTATATCAATGAAGGCAAAAATGCTGATCGCTTCCAGGCTAATTTCAAGAAGTACAGTAAAGTAAAATGTCCTCAAGTCTATTGGCAGTACACTACCAAAAAAGTGCTGACTTTGGAGTATTTGCCAGGAATCAAAATTGATGATCGTGCCTCTTTAGAAGCTAATAAAATCAACCCTGACTCTGTAATCAAGCTAGGGATTACTTGTTATCTCAAACAGCTGCTAGAGGATGGGTTTTTCCAATCTGATCCCCACCCAGGGAATATGGCAGTTAGTGGTCAGGGAGAAATTATTTTTTATGATTTTGGCACTATGGCTGAAGTCAAAGCGATCGCTCAGGATCAAATGGTCAAGACTTTTTTTGCCGTCCTTAAGCAAGATACCAATGAAGTGGTAGAAACCTTAGTATATATGGGGTTAATTGAGCCTGCTGCGGACATGACCCCAATCAAGAAAATGGTGGCTTTTTTGCTAAGGGAGTTTCGCGATAAGCCAGTAGATGTGCGCGCTTTTGAGCAAATGACAGATGAAATCTATCTGATGTTTGAACAACAACCTTTTCGGTTGCCACCCCAGATGACTTTTATTATTAAGTCTTTGACTACTCTTGATGGGATTGCGCGGACTCTTGACCCGCAATATAACCTATTGGCTGCTGCCCAACCTTTTCTCAAGCGGATTGCTTTTTCCCAAAATAAAAAGGGTTTGGTCAAGACTATTGCCCGTCAAACCAAAGATATTGTTAGCCAAAAAATCAATCAACCTAATTCTACCGAGCTATCCATTCGTCGTTTAGAATCCCGCTTGGAGTTAGGAGAGTTACAAGTTAGAGTTCGTTCTTTAGAGAGCGATCGCACCCTTAAGCTGATTCAGTTGGGTATCAAGAGTTTGATTTTTACTTGTCTGACGGGTTTTACCTTACTTTCAGGGACGATGTTCTTTATTGGCTCTCACAAGATTTTGGCTTTTATTTTGTTTGGTTTATCTGGTTTGTGTTTTTTCTTGTTACTCAAGTATTTGATGAGCTTGGCAATGCAAGAGAAGATGCAGAAGAGGTTTTAGGGAAAAATTATGGGAACTTATTTAGTAACTGGGGCAAATCGCGGCATCGGTCTAGAGTATTGTCGTCAGTTAAAAGCCAGAGACGAGGACGTAATTGCTGTTTGTCGCTCGGCCTCAATTGAGTTGAGTAATTTGGGCATTCGAGTAGTTACTGGCATCGAGTTGACTTCTGATGAAGCTATTGCTCGTCTCAAACAAGTAATAGATAACCAGATGATCGATGTGCTGATTAATAATGCCGCTATTGTCGAAAGGTTTGGCCTGGCGGATCTTGATGTAGAGAGTTTGCGTCGACAGTTTGAAATTAATGCGATCGCACCTCTAAAGCTAACCCGTGCTTTACTACCTAACCTAAGCTCTGGTTCTAAGGTGATTATGATGACCAGTCGTATGGGTTCTATTGAAGATAATACTTCTGGGAGTTCTTATGGTTATCGGATGTCTAAGGTGGCTTTGGGGATGGCCGGAAAATCTTTAGCGATCGATCTCAAGTCTGAAGGAATTGCTGTCGCGATTTTACATCCTGGACTTGTACAAACTCGCATGACCAATTTTAATGCTTCGGGAATTACTCCAGGGCAGTCTGTTGCAGGTTTAATCGCCCGTGTAGATGACTTAAATCTGGAAAATACAGGAACCTTCTGGCATGCTAACGGTGAAGTTCTCCCTTGGTAGCCTGAGACGAGCTAAGAATTTCTCTCCGAAAACAGAAAGAGTGGGTTGCTCCCACTCCTCTATCCTAATAAGTTAGACAGCGCTACTCAGATTGCGGTGTTTAAGTTCTGACGAACCACAATCTAGAAACGAATCGTTGTGACTTGAGGTAACGCTTCAACAATACTTCTGACAGCAGCTACCATAGCTACTTCGCTATTTAGTTGATTGATTGCTGAGCCAATACCCACTCCAGATGCACCAGAGGAGATTGCCATAGGTACGGTGACATCAGATAAACCAGAAGCGCATAGCACAGGAACATCTACTGCACGAGAGATAGCATAGGTAGCAGCTAAGGTTGCGGTCGCCTTTTCAATTAAACCCTGAACACCAGAGCTTATGGGCTTAGTACTAGTACCTCCCTCTGTTTGAATGATATTTGCTCCTGCTGCAACTAGAGCCTCTGCAAGCTGTACTTGCTCGTCGAGGGCCAAAATATGGGGGACTGTCACCGACATAGTGATATCTGGGAGTAAAGCGCGAGTTTCTCTAGTGATAGCTAAAACTTCCGCTGCTTCAAATCGGATACCTTGAGCATAAAAACTATCAAAGTTGCCAATTTCGATTAGATCTGCACCTGCTTTGACTGCGGGCACAAAGAGTTGTGGTTCAACAGCAGAAACACAAATTGGCAAATCGGTAATTTGACGTACTGTACTAACCAAATCAGGGTCGACTGCAATATCAACAAAGGTGGCTCCACCCAGTTCCGCTGCTTTAACAATCCGACAAACATGATCGCAATCAAAATTGTTTAAGCCACTGATTACTTTGAGAGCATTCTTGTGTTCTAAAGCCAGTGCCAATAAGGTACGCATAATTATTTCTGCTTCCTTGGTAAAGTTTAAATTTGCTGCATAAGCAAATAACACATTAGCGACTGGCTAGTCAAATTATGAGACTATTCAGCGTTCTGCTTTTTCAAGCTTTGTAACTGCTGAATCAACATATCCATTTCTGCTTGGAGATGAAGGTACTTAACCTGACGCTCTGCTGGATAGCACTGAAGCATCCTTTGCAACTTGGCGCGGTCTGCCTCGACTTGAGTCGCTGTTTTTTTGCTGCTTGTGGAAGATTTAGTTGAAATAGTTGTAGACATAAAACCTATTTTGTTATGAATTTCTCACACCAGACTGTAATGGTACCCTATTTACAAAACTAAATAAGTGACCTATTTAGCCATAATTTAGAAGTAATGGCGATCGCTACATCAGTATGAGTACGTAAAACTAGGCTTTTCCTTGATTTTTGAACATAGATGATTAAGTTATATTGATTTTTTTTATCAAAAGTGTATTTTTGCCTAAATAAAACTTGTTTAAGAAATATTTAATATTTGAGATAGTTAATAATCAGTCACAAACTATTTTGGTTCAACCAGTCGCAGATAGCGCATAAGAATGTCCCCTGCTTCATCTAGATTTTTGCCGAAGGTAATAATTCCTTCTTCGTGACCACTCATAACTATGATGCTGTCAGATGGTGTTTTGATGGCTTGGGATAATTTAATTATTTCCTCTGCCATTTCAGGAGTCCCATAGGCACAATCAGGATTGGTCGTCGGCACTCTGTTAAGTAACTTTTGCCAGAGGCTCAGGGAATGTACATGGATAACCGCATTGATTAAGGGATTTGCCTGATACAGTGCTCCGTGAGTTAAAGATTCTGAAGAGGCTTTGATTGCTCCAAGACAACTGACATAATTTTGTTGCCAATCAAAATCTGTTACCTTGGTGTACTGCTGCGGCGTAAGATTGGCGATCGCACCAGTCTGAGTTCCCGTGATAATAAACTGATGTTGCTGGCTAAGGCGAATGCTGAGATTACCAAAACCAATACCATTGCTGTATTCACCAATTAAGCCGAGATTATAAAGTTTACTCCGCCAAGAATTTAGCTCGATAATTTCTGCTGAAGAAATGGTGTCTTCTTTTGTCCAATAGCATTGGTACTTAATGTAGCCTTCGTCCATATTGTTGTTTTTTCTAAATGGCAATGATCCAACAGCTTGCCTTCTGTTAGTGATGTAGCTTTGTGGATTTTTCGTGATCTGGTGCGATTTGTCAGTTTTCTATTTTGTGGGTTATTTCACTTGCCACATAATCTATTTTTTAAGTGCCAGAGTTAAGCCATCAGCGATTGGCAATAAACTCATTTCGACTCTTTCGTCTTGATGTAACTTCTGATTAAATTCGCGAATTGCAACAGTCCGTTTGTCAGTATCTTCAGCGTCAGCAACTCTCCCTGCCCAAAGTACATTGTCGATCACAATTAATCCTCCAGGGCGAACTAACTGTAACGCCTGTTCATAGTAATTAGGATAATTGCGCTTATCAGCGTCGATAAAAGCAAAATCAAAACTATCACTTTCTCCGTTATCAATGAGATTATCCAGTGTTTCTAGTGCTGGAGCGATTCTGAGGTCGATTTTATCGATTACTCCTGCTTGTTCCCAATAGGGTTTTGCCAAATTTGTAAAACGAGGATCGCGATCACAAGCAATGACTCGACCATCTTCTGGTAAAGCTAGAGCCACGACCAATGCACTATAACCTGTGAAAACCCCAACTTCCAGGGTTTTTTTTGCTCCGATTAACTTGATTAACAAAGCCATGAACTGGCCTTGTTCTGGAGCAATCTGCATCCGACTCATGGGTAATTTAGCTGTTTCCGCTCTCAACTGAGCGAGGATATCTGGCTCGCGCAAAGAATTATTTAATAGATAGTCATACAGTGAAGAGTCGAGATTAAGACTTTTAGAGGGCACGAACTTGCAAATTGGAGAATGTTCTCTAATTTTACCGTGCTTCAGTTGATTTACGTAGAATGAGCTTACAAAATCACTACTTCGGATTTTTTGATGATAAAAAGGAGATGTCCAAGCAATCACGCCAGTAAATAATCTATGGAAGAACAGTCTAGCTATCTGGAGCAGAATGTTGATTTTGACTATGTTAGAGAGTCGATCCCCTTTATTGGCGAATTATCTTCAGAAAATCAGCAAAAGCTCACCAGTCACTTTGTCACTCTTTCCCATCCTGCCAATCAGATCGTTCTACTCGAAAATGACTGGGGTGGTTCGGTGTATTTTATCCTAGAAGGCTGGGTTAAGATTCGTACTTACAATTTAGATGGTAAAGAAGTAACTCTTAATATTATTGGGAAGGGTGAAGTTTTTGGTGAAATGGCAGCTTTAGACAAAAAACCTCGTTCTACTGATGCAATCACCTTGACCTCCACTACTATTGGTAGAATTCCCGCCGAAAATTTTGTTGACTTACTTAATAGTGAACCCTTAGCTGGCGTGAGATTGGCTCAAGTTATGGCTCGTCGCTTGCGTCAAGTGAATCGTCGTTTGCAACTTAGAGAAGCCAATAGTCTGTCTAGGGTGGCTGATGCTATTTTGTTTTTGGTAGATGGACAAGGTAAGGAAGCAGAAGGGATTATGGAAATCCCTAATTTACCCCACAGAGAAATTAGTAGCCTTAGTGGTCTAGCCAGAGAAACAGTTACTAGAGTATTGACTAAACTAGAAAAAAGAGGATTGATTGAGAGGGATGCAGACTTGTTGCGCATTCCCGATATACTAGCGTTGGAAAATGCCATCGGTTAATTTGCTTTTTCAATTTGCTGAACCAGCTCATGCCATTACTTTATGTCTAATTCGGAATTTGAAGATCGTTCGCTATATCTAGACCCTGATAATTGGGTTGATGGAGATGATTCTCCTGTGGAGGTTTCTACTACTGCTACGGCTGATAATGCCTCGGCTCGAATAACAACCAATACTGTTGTTATGGTAGAGACAGCTTTCCTAGCTAGTGCTGCGAGCTTGGTCTGGTTGGTTAACTATTACTTTCCTCTGGGACCAGTGCTAAAGCTGTTTTTTCCTATTCCTACAGCATTGGTGTATTTAAGGCGTGGTTCTCGTGCTGCTTGGATGTCTGCACTGACTTCAATGCTTTTGTTATCCGTATTAATGGGGCCTACTAGGAGTATTGTTTTTTTAATTCCCTATGGCTTGATGGGGATTCAGCTAGGAGCTTGTTGGCGTCGTAAGAGTAGTTGGCTAGTTTCTATTACTCTAGGTTCGCTGCTAGGCGCTATTGGCTTATTTTTCCGCTATTGGCTATTTTCGATTTTGTTAGGGGAAGATCTTTGGGTTTATGTCATTACTCAAGTTACCCAATTGATTGATTGGCTGTTTCTACGATTAGGGGTCTTGGCACAACCGAGCTTTTTATTGATCCAAGCTTTAGCTGTTGTGATGATCCTTATTAGTAATTTAATTTATTTGTTTACAGTTCATTTGGTAGCTTTAATTTTATTCGACCGCCTCAATAATCCGATTAGTCGCCCGCCTCGATGGGTAGAAACTCTCATTGACTATTGATCTTGAATCTTAATCTTCATGATTTATCTTTACAGCCAGTTACAGCAAGCAAAAAATTGGCTGCAACATTACCAAGGCAAAGAGGCTACTTTTGCCTGTATTTTGGGTTTTACCGCTACAGGTTTGATACCAGGAATTTCTGCTGCGGGGGCAACTCCTGAAGATCGACGCTACACTGCGATCGCAGATGGTGAATTCCTAATTAACGGTGCGCAAGCTAATCCTGAGTATCCTTTGCCTTACCTAACTAAAGGAATTTCCCCTGTTCTAATTTCTCGGGCTGTTGCTGAAGTAACTGACTTACCACTTTATCTATTTGATGCAGGTTTACCTATAGCTCCTTCGGTTACAGCGATTGATCTAGGAGGAAAAGCTGCTGGCTGTGTAACTTCTGGCTCGGCAATAGACAGAGCGATAGTTAAGCACCTATTTAATCAGGGTTTACAGTGGGGGCAAGAATTAATAGCCACAAAAGATTATCTGATTATTGGTGAATGCGTAGTGGGAGGGACGACAACTGCTTTAGCAGTTTTAGTCGGTCTAGGGATTGATGCTTTTGGGATGGTAAACAGCAGCCATCCTTGTTGCAATCACGAGCAAAAATGGTCGATCGTCCAACAAGGCTTACAAAATTCAGGATTGAATTTGACGGAACCGCAAGATCCTTTTTCTGTAGTAGCTGCGGTAGGTGACCCCATGCAAATAGTGGCAGCGGGAATGGCAATTGCTGCTTCTCAGTGTGGTGGAGTTCTTTTAGCAGGAGGAACACAAATGTTGGCTGTCTATGCTCTGATTCGACAAATTGTTAGTCAGACTTCCTGTTCTGCACAGCTTGAACAAATCATCGTTGGGACTACTCGCTGGGTAGCAGAGGACTCTACGGGCAATACGGTGCAATTAGCAAGACAGATTGATGGAGCACCATTGATTGCTACAGGTTTAAACTTTGCAACGGCAAGATATTCTGGTTTTCGTTCCTACGAATCAGGTTATGTCAAAGAAGGTGTTGGGGCAGGAGGCTGCGCCATTTATGCTCACTTGAAGGCTCAGAAAAGTTCTAGTCAACTGTTAACGAATATCGAAGAATTATTCGAGCGCTATCGGAATCTCAGACTTGATGCCCCCAAGACTCCATCACATTAAGATTTGACGCGATATGTTAGTAGCTGCTCTTCTAAGGCTGCAATACGATTATAGGCAGCAGTTAATTGGGCAGTGAGACGGCGAATTTGGATCTCTGGCGCTAGATCTTTTTCTTGAGTAGGATTTTTACGATCGCGACGAGTATCATCACTCAAAATATCTTTATGAGCTATTGAATAAGCTTGCTCACCCTGCTCGCTCCCATTACCGTCATTTTGTCTATCAAAAGAGCCAAAAGAATAAGGGCTACTAATAGGAGTTTTGCGCTCTGAGAGTACATTAACGCGCTCACCTATTCTCTCCACTAATTGATGTAGACTACTTACCTTATTTTCTAACTCTTTTATTTGGTTCGTTAACGTATCCATTCCTTGTTTTCCCTTTATCTAGAGTCTAGATTCATCCTAGAAGCGTTCTCAAAAAAGGTGAGTACTATTCCCGATTCATTTAACAATTAGCCAGTAATGTAAACTAATTGCAATCAATTTAAGAGAATCTGGATATTTTTGTTAGCAACTGACTGTTTTTGCGAAAGGTTATCATATCAAGAGTGATGGTATTTTTTTCTCAATAGTTAACTCAAACTAGGTGCTTACATTTGTTCATAAAATCATGCAGATTGAGCTATTGATTCTGGTTCGATAATGCCCCCTCCGAGTAAGATTTCTTGGTTGTACCAGACCGCAGCTTGACCAGGGGTAATGCCGAATTGAGGCTCCTCAAAAACCAAGCGAACTCTACCTGTTTCAAGCGGAATAATATTAACTGCTACTGGTGCAGAACGATAGCGAATTTGTACCTCTGCTTTAATTGGAGTGGTCGGTTCGGCGATAGATACCCAATTTACTCTAGCTACAGTGCACTCTGTACGGCTACCAGTAGTCCGATCGCCAACAATAACTCGATTCATTACTGCATCTAATTTCACTACATAAAGTGGTTCTGCTGCTGCAATACCTAAGCCTTTACGTTGTCCAATAGTGTAGTGGTGAACCCCTTGGTGTTTACCTAAAATATTGCCTTCTAGATCGACAATGTCTCCTTCTTGGCGGTTGATATATTTGTCTAGAAAATCCTTCATCGAACCATGAGATTCAACCAAGCACAAATCCTGACTTTCTGGTTTGTCAGCCGTGGAAAGCTCAAACTCTGCTGCAATCTTTCTTGTTTCATCCTTGGTTGTTTCTCCTAAAGGAAAAACTGTACCTGCTAAGAGTTCTTGGGTCAGGTCATACAAAAAATAAGACTGGTCTTTGTGCCTATCGATGGCCCTAAGCAGCTCGTGGCGATCGCTCTGCTCGTTGTAGCGAATTCTGGCATAGTGACCAGTAGCAATTTTGTCTATACCAAGCTCGTTTTTGGCATACCCTAGCATTGGTGCAAATTTAACCGCACGGTTACACTGAGAACAAGGCAGAGGCGTAATACCTTGTTCGTAGCCAGAGACTAAATAGTCAATGATATTTTCTTGAAACAAGTCTCGGCTATCAACTATGTGGTGAGGGATTTCCAGCTGTTCGCAGATCTGGGCTGCATCTACCATGCCTTCTGAGCAACATTGCCCTTTGCCCTTCATCAACCACAAAGTAAGTCCTACTACTTCGTAACCGCGATCGTGGAGCAGCGCAGCAGCTACAGAGCTATCAACACCACCAGATAAGCCAACAACTACCTTATTCATGAAACAAATAGGAAACTTTTAACTTCTAACCTTAACAGAGGGTCTTTAACTAATATCTTAAATTTGTTAGCTCCATTATGACAATTCGTTTTACACTTGCTTATCTCTTTATTCACTCTTCTTTGATCGGGACTGTATTACTTGGCAAAACTCAACCAATAGTTGCTCATCCAGAAACTACCACTTCTCTGGCACAAAATCATTTATCGACTGAATTTGGACAGCAGTCTCTCATTGCTTTGAGACTCCCTTTTTTGAGGCGGAGAAGGAAGAAAAAAAATCCCAGAGAAACACCCAGTCCGGATTCCAATACCAACCCAAATTCTAGAGAATATATCTTTCGGGCACCTGCAACGACGGGGCAAAAACAAGTAACTAGCTATCAAGTTCAAGTTTATGGTAGCGATCGCGAATTACTCAGAAAAGTTCAAGCGATCGAACCCAAAGCCTTCCTAAAAGGGAATTTAATTCAAGTTGGCGCATTTCGACAACAAGAAAACGCTGAAGAATTATTACAAAGGCTAGCTATACAAGGATTTTGGGCAAGAATCATTGTTAGTAAATAGTTTGGTTAACTATGCTCCGTCTTTCCCAAGGACATCTCAATTTACTTGCTCAGTGTCCACCGAAATTTGCTCGCACTTATTTAGGACAAACAGGTTCTCTGCCCGATCCAGAGTTAGAGGAGCATCAAGTCTGGGGAAAACGGTTCCACTTGCTGATGCAACAGCGTGACTTGGGTTTAGCAATCGATTCTCTTTTGGCAGAAAATAACGAGCTGGATAGCTCGATCAGAGCACTAATTCAAGCAGCACCAGAGCTATTTCGAGTTAATCATGATAATTATTTTCGTGAGGCAGAATATTCTCTGACTCTAAGTCATGGCGACTATCTCTTGACCGCTATTTATGATTTGCTGGTAGCAGGAGCAGATGCTGCTCAAATCGTTGACTGGAAGACCTATCCTCTACCGCAAGATAAAGCCAGAATAGGCCTTAATTGGCAAACCCGTCTTTACCTGTATCTATTGGCGGAAACCTCTGAATACGAGCCAGAACAGATCTCGATGACTTACTGGTTTGTCAAACTACCGCAACAGCCAAAGAGTCATACTTTTAGTTATAGTTCTCGGCAACACGAAAAAACTAAAGCTGACCTACAAAAACTGATCAGAAACCTAGATGATTGGCGGCAAGATGCGAGCGAGTTTGCCTGTAGACAAAACTGTGAAGCTAAATGTCTTTACTATTCTGAAATTAAGGGTAGTAAGAGGCAAGACTCAGGCATAATGACATCCTTGGATACAATTGTGGAAGTTCCAATTTAGTCGACTTCGGCTAGCTTCTAGGTCTTGAGAAGTAATGGATGGAACAGTGATTTCTGAGATCGAGTTACTAAGCAGTAATCAGTTTGTTTTTGGTGAAATGTTAGTAGTGCAATGCTGTAATAGCGATCGCTATCATCTAGAAAAGGCTGTTTTTTTATTGATTCATCTCTTTTCCTCTACTCTTAACCCCTTGAAAAAACTCTCATCCCTGCAAAATTGCCATTCCCAGATAAAACAATAAAGTGATAATCTATAAGGTGGCAAATTTTAGACATTATTAAGATTTACCTAAAGCGAGCTCATTCTTGGTTATCTCTAGACTGAGACTGGCTTACAGAATGACAGAGTCATATTAATATTTAAATCAGATCGTCAAGTAGACTAAAGCATGGTAGCCACAACAGATAAAACAAGCGTAGGAAAAATTACTCAGGTTATCGGCCCTGTAATCGATGCTGAGTTCCCCGCTGGAAAAATGCCCCGTATTTACAGTGCCCTCAAAGTAGCAGGCAAAAATTCAGCCGGACAAGATGTTGCTGTAACTTGTGAAGTACAACAATTACTTGGTGATAACCAGGTTCGTGCGGTTGCAATGAGCGGTACTGATGGTTTGATCAGAGGTATGGATGTTACCGATACTGGCGCCCCCATCAGCGTCCCTGTTGGTAAAGCAACTCTAGGTAGAATCTTCAACGTTCTTGGTGAACCCGTAGATAATGCAGGCCCTGTTGGTACAGATGAGACCTCTCCAATCCACAGAGCAGCTCCTAAATTAACTGACCTGTCTACTAAGCCTAAAGTTTTTGAAACAGGCATCAAAGTTGTTGACTTGCTAACTCCCTATCGTCAAGGCGGTAAAATCGGTCTATTTGGCGGTGCCGGTGTTGGTAAGACCGTTATTATGATGGAACTTATCAACAACATCGCAATCCAACACGGTGGTGTATCCGTATTCGGTGGTGTAGGTGAACGTACTCGTGAAGGAAACGATCTTTACAACGAGATGATCGAATCCAAAGTAATCGACGCTGACAACCCTGAAAACTCCAAAATCGCTTTGGTGTATGGTCAGATGAACGAGCCACCTGGAGCTAGAATGCGCGTTGGTCTATCTGCATTAACCATGGCGGAATACTTCCGTGATGTAAACAAGCAAGACGTACTTCTCTTCATTGACAACATCTTCCGTTTTGTCCAAGCTGGTTCTGAGGTATCTGCACTTCTCGGACGTATGCCTTCTGCGGTAGGTTATCAGCCTACTCTTGGTACTGACGTAGGTGATTTGCAAGAGCGTATTACTTCTACTAAAGAAGGTTCCATTACTTCTATTCAAGCTGTATATGTACCTGCGGATGATTTAACTGACCCCGCACCTGCAACTACTTTTGCTCACCTAGACGGTACTACTGTACTTTCTCGTGCTTTGGCATCTAAAGGTATCTACCCTGCTGTAGATCCCCTAGATTCTACTAGCACTATGCTTCAGCCAAGCATTGTTGGTGATGAGCACTATGACACTGCTCGTGCAGTACAGTCTACTTTGCAGCGTTATAAAGAGTTGCAAGATATCATTGCAATTCTTGGTTTAGACGAATTATCTGAAGAAGATCGTCTAACTGTAGACCGCGCTCGTAAGATTGAACGTTTCTTGTCTCAGCCTTTCTTCGTTGCAGAAGTATTCAC
This sequence comes from uncultured bacterium, assembly GCA_964606015.1. GTDB lineage: Bacteria > Cyanobacteriota > Cyanobacteriia > Cyanobacteriales > Xenococcaceae > Hyella. Next base: position 6,331 of record CAZSEZ010000054.1, on the reverse strand, counting down.
TGGTGCACCTGGTAAATACGTATCTCTAGCTGATACTATCAAAGGTTTCCAAATGATCCTCAATGGTGAGCTGGACGATCTTCCTGAGCAAGCTTTCTACCTAGTAGGCGACATCGAGGAAGCTAAAGCTAAAGCTGAAAAAATCAAAGCTTCTGCGTAATACAGTAAACAGAAAGTAGTTATGAATATAAGTGTGGTTGTTCTTAGTGTTTAACTAGACGTTAAGATGACCCCACTTTTCTACTAGGGATTGATTACTGATTATCTATAACTGATTACTGATTACAAGTACTAAAGATGGCATTAACATTAAAAGTAATTACCCCAGACAAAACTGTTTGGGATGACCAAGTCGAAGAAATTGTTCTACCTAGTACTACTGGTCAATTAGGTATTTTGGGTGGTCACGCACCTCTAATTACTGCTCTAGAGACTGGCGTAATGCGCGTCAGACCTGGTAAGGATTGGAAAGCTATCGCCCTTACTGGTGGTTTTGCTGAAGTTGATAACAACGAAGTCAAAGTCCTAGTGAACGGTGCTGAGATTGGTGAAAATATCGATCTTGATAGTGCTCGTTCTGAATACGAAGCGGCACAGGGAGAATTGGCGACTGCTGAAAAAGGTGAAGACAAATTGGCTAAGAATCGTGCTAGTCAAGCATTGAAAAAAGCTAGAGCTCGTTTTCAAGCTGCTGGTGGCATGTCTTAGTACAAATAAACCCAAAAATAAGCACAAAAAAAGGCAGAGATCAGAAAGTTGATAACTCTGCCTTTTTTTAGCTCTATTCGAGCAAGATAATGATTAAACTTAAAAATCAACATACCAAGCACTTTTGGCAGTAATAATTTAGTTTGTCCCAGTGAAAACAACTTCGGGAAACTTCGTTTGAGCTTGTAGCATGCTGGTTTTTTTGCCATGCTCTTGCCAATAATTGATTACTTCTGTAGCCTTATTAAGAACATCAATTCTTTCAGCTTCAGCGATCCAATGTTTTGCTTCTAGCTCATCTTTTAGCTCTTCCCAAGCATTGTTGCGAGGCCAGAAAAAGTAAGCAGTAAGGGGACTTGTGCCTTTGCCAACTACTTGATCAACTGCGATCGCAACGTCTTTGTCTAACCAAAGAACTTTTAATATAAATCTAGACTCCAATTACGCCTCCAATTTAAGCTATTAAATATAGTTAAGATTTTTTGTCCGTCTGTCATTATACCAAACTGTGTTATGAATCTAGATCGATTAAAAGCAATTGTGGTTTTTGATATTGATGGAGTTGTTCGAGATGTCAGCAATTCCTACCGCCGAGCCATTTGCGATACCGTAGAAAAGTTTACCTCTGGGGCTTTTCGTCCTGTAATGGCAGATATAGATCGGCTCAAATCAGAAGGGATTTGGAATAACGATTGGCAAGCTTCTCAAGAATTAGCCTATCGCTACTACGAGTCACAAGGTAAGACACGAGCGGACTATCCGATTGATTACGATGCAGTCATAGATTTTTTTCAGGCTAAATATCGAGGACAAAATCCCGAACAGTTTGATGGTTACATTGCCAGCGAACCTCTACTAATGTCCGCAAGTTACTTGGATTCTTTGACAGACAACAATATTGGTTGGGGGTTTTTTAGTGGGGCGACTAGAGGCTCTGCTGAGTATGTGTTGCAGCAACGATTGGGACTAGACAGTCCAGTTTTAATTGCTATGGAAGATGCCCCAGGCAAGCCCGATCCCACAGGTTTATTTCTGGCAGTAGAGCAAATATCCACAGTAAGTTTATCGGTGCCGATTATTTATGTTGGCGATACTGTAGCAGATATGCAAACTGCCCTCAAAGCCAAGGAACAGCAGCCAGAAATTAGGTTTATTGGTGTAGGAGTTTTACCGCCACATGTGCAAACTGATGCAGAGATTATGCAGACATACAGAGCTAGGCTAGAAGCATCTGGAGCAGCGGTTGTTTTTGAGAATGTCGAGCAGTTAGATGCTAATGCGATCGCTAGTCTGGTTTAGATTCTCAGAGACAGACTCGTATATTAAATTCAACGATGATTGCCAATTTTTTCTAGCCCTGGTACCAACTATGTAACAACTCCCCAGTGTAACTAACCCATACAGCTCATTTTTTAGTTGCCCCTAATTAAAATTTTCCAAGGCTATAATTGATTTTTTTTATATAGTCTTACCATAGGAAACACATGATAAAAGGGGCAATACTTGGGCTAGGAGCTACCTTGTTCACCTTGTTATCTGCTAACCCAGCCAAAGCTGGTGATACAAGCAATAACTTAATTACGATTTTTGGTGGCACTCTCACAGAAGATGAAGTCAGGCTACCAATTCCCAGATTTGAAAATGCCAATCAGTTTGGCATAAATTACAACCGCTCGATTAAGTCTTTTGACCGTAGTGGTTTTGAATTTAACACTGGCCTCTACCGACATTTCCTAGAACACTTCCACTGGGAACTGACAGCAGCTGTCATGTTTCGCTATCAGATATTTAAAAACAGATTATCTTTTGCGGTGGGAAATGGTTTATCTTGGGCTTCCGATATCCCAGATTTAGAAAGAAGAAGACACTTACAAACTAGCAGGCTGCTAAATTTGGTCTTGATTGAGATGGCTTACGATGTCAATGACTTTAGTGCTTTAGCTGTACGCTGGCATCATCGATCTGGGATTTGGGGGCTATTTAATGGCGTATCGGGCGGTTCTAACTCAGTCCAGTTGGGCACACGCTACAAATTCTAATTTTAGAAGTTAAATTTAGAAGTTAAACACAGAGAAAAATGCTATCTCTATTGTATTTGTTTAAATAATTATGCTATGTTCATAGACTAACTCTATTTCTAATACTTAGGTAAATGATTGTCTGAACAAGCTGATTTAACAATTCAGTAGGGAAATATACGATAAATAGTTCCCAATCTGGCAAGTATCTGTTACAATACCTTAACAATAGAAGATTAGTAATCGCGAGCTAAACAATCCGATTATTGAAAGCTCTTTAATAAAGTCAGAGGTAATATCTTGCCTTTTTCGACGGATAAGTAGGTTTGACTGTTTGTCCAGTTGTCATCGGGGAAGTTATATAACTGTTTAGTAACTTGACCAATCATAGATATTGAGTCGGACGCAACAAAAAGCTCCTTGTCTACAAATTATTAACGGTCATCTTATAGAAGTTTTATGGCAGAAAAGCCTAGCATTGCCATATCCCATTTGGGATGTGAAAAAAATCGTATAGACTCCGAACACATGATTGGCTTGCTCGCTGAAGCAGGCTACCAGGTTGATTCAAATGAGGAAGCAGCAGACTATGTGGTTGTGAACACTTGTAGTTTCATTCAGGCTGCTCGGGAAGAATCAGTGCGGACTCTTGTGGAACTAGCAGAGGCAGACAAGAAGATAGTAATCACAGGTTGTATGGCGCAGCACTTCCAGGAGGAGCTTCTAGAGGAGATCCCCGAGGCGGTAGCGGTTGTGGGTAGTAGTGATTATCACAAGATAGTTGATGTAATCCAGAGAACGGAAAAAGGGGAAAGAGTAGCGGAGATTTCAGCCGAACCTAGTTATATAGCGGATGAAACAGTCCCCAGATATCGCACTACCACCGAAGGTGTAGCTTATGTTCGAGTTGCCGAAGGTTGCGACTACCGTTGTGCTTTTTGTATTATCCCTCATCTAAGAGGTAATCAGCGATCGCGTACTATCGAATCCATCGTTAATGAAGTCAACCAGCTTGCTGCTCAGGGTGTGCAAGAAGTAATTTTGATTTCTCAGATAACGACTAACTATGGCAAAGATATCTACGGCCAGCCCAAGCTGGCGGAACTTCTTAGAGCTTTAGGTAAAACCGAGATTCCTTGGATCAGGATTCACTATGCTTATCCGACTGGTTTGACTTCTGATGTCATCGCTGCAATCCGCGATACACCTAATGTAATTCCTTATCTCGATTTGCCCTTACAACACTCTCATCCTGAGATCCTCAGAGCCATGAACCGCCCTTGGCAGGGTAGAGTGAACGACGAAATCATTGAAAATATCAAGCAACAGCTCCCAGAGGCAGTTTTGCGTACCACTTTTATTGTGGGCTTTCCTGGAGAGACCGAGGCTCATTTTCAACATCTTAAAGAATTTGTACAACGTCACCAGTTCGATCATGTAGGCGTGTTTACTTTCTCGGCTGAAGAGGGAACTCCCGCTTGTGATTTGCCCGATCAGTTACCCCAAGAGGTAATGGAGCGTCGGCGCGAGACACTAATGATGATTCAACAGCCGATTTCTACCCAAAACAATCAAACTTGTTTGGGTAAGACAATTGACGTTTTGATCGAGCAAGAAAACCCCAACACAGGGGAACTCATTGGGCGTTGTACGAGATTTGCTCCAGAGGTAGACGGTTTGGTCTACGTGCGCGGTGAAGCGTCTTTGGGGTCTATAGTTCCCGTAACTATTACGGCGACTGATACATACGATCTTTATGGCGAAGTTGCTCAGGTAGCAGCCTATTCCACAGTCTAATTTTTAGATTAGTTAATGGTTTTTTATTTTTCCCCTTGAAGTTATCGAGAGGAACGCCATAGTTAAACTGCTTAAAACTGTAAAGTTTTTTTAAGTATATTCCGTAAAAACTAGCACAAAATAACTAAGTTATGACAATTACTTTCAAAGAGTTGGGACTATCCGATGCTTGTACTGAACAGCTAGACAGCATTGGGTTTGTTGAGCCAACTCAAATTCAACAAGAGGCAGTTCCTGCTTTACTTCAAGGGCGAGATATTTTTGGCCAATCTCAGACTGGAACGGGTAAAACCGCAGCTTTTTCTCTACCTGCATTAGAACTGGTCGACCCAAGTAGCAAAGCTGTCCAAATCCTTATTTTGACTCCCACCCGCGAGCTAGCCCAACAAGTAGGAGATGCGATTAAAGCTTTTATCGGTCAACGCCGAATTTTTGTGCTCAACGTTTATGGTGGTCAGTCTATTGAAAGACAAATTAGCGGACTCAAAAGAGGTGCCCAAGTTGTTGTGGGTACTCCTGGACGAGTAATCGACCTTCTAGAAAGAAGAAAGCTCAATCTAGAACAACTTAAAGTTGCAGTTCTCGACGAAGCAGATGAGATGCTCAGTATGGGTTTCATCGACGATGTGAAGACTATTTTGCGTCAGGCTCCCGCAGAAAAACAAACTGTTTGCTTCTCGGCAACTATGCCCAGAGAGATCAAAGAGCTGATCCGTATGTTCTTGAGCGATCCTGTAATGATTAAGGTGCAACAGCAGCAAACTGCACCAACTAGAATCAATCAACAAGTCTACAATGTGCCCCGCGGTTGGCAGAAATACAAAGCACTCCAGCCAATTCTCGAAATTGAGGAGCCAGAAACTGCCATTATTTTTGTCCGCACTAAGCGTACTGCTAATGAGCTAGCGATCAAGCTGCAAGAAGCAGGCCACAGCGTAGATGAATATCATGGTAATCTGAGCCAAATCCAACGCGAACGCCTAGTCAAACGCTTCCGTGATGGCAAGATTAAGATGATCGTGGCTACAGATATTGCAGCTAGAGGTTTGGATGTTGAAGATCTAACTCATGTAATTAACTTTGACTTGCCAGATAACACAGAAACTTACATCCACCGTATTGGACGTACGGGACGTGCTGGTAAAACTGGGACTGCCATTGCTCTAGTACAACATGGCGATCGCCGTATGCTCAAACAGATCGAGCGTCGTCTCAAGCAAAAACTGGAAATTGCCAAAATCCCCAACCGTAACCAGGTTGAAGCAAGACGGATTGCCAAACTCAAAACTAGAGTTAAGGATACTCTGGCGGATGAGAGAGTTGCTTCTTTCTTACCTTTAGTTAAAGAACTCAGCGATGAGTACGATCCTCAGGCGATCGCTGCTGCTGCACTACAAATGGTTTACGACCAAAATTGTCCTCAGTGGATGAAGGGAGATTGGGAAGTTCCTGAAGATAGCTTTAATAAGCCTCTAATCAAAAAACGTTCTGGTCGTGGTGGCTACCGCAAAGACCGCTACCAAGGAAAATCTGGGAATCGGAACGGATACCGAGGTAAGATGAGATCTGGACTTGTGACTCGTGACAAATAGTTATCGGTCATAATGGTGTGAGTTTTAGGCTCTGGCGATTTTCCGAAGCTTAAAACTCAACTCCTAGCTGAGTTATTTAACAACTACCCACAAAACCTTATTTTACTAACCTAATCACTGTGACTTCGACTGCTGCTGATACCAGAACCCCTGCTTTTGCTACAACGGCTAACAACTGGCAAGGGTTGATTGAAACCTATCGTCCTTATCTTCCTG
>CAZSEZ010000053.1:0-19009 GCA_964606015.1 uncultured bacterium | reverse complement strand
ACTTTTTTGCCATGTTCATAGGTCAAAATGTGGTTAAGTAAAGTCGTTTTACCTGCTCCAAGATAGCCAGTCAGGACAGTGACAGGAACAGTTTTAATTCCAGTATTTGCATCAATAGTTGCAACCATAATTCCTTAATTGATTTTTATTAGTTTGTTAATAGAGAAATATCTTGCTCAGTAATCTCTGAAACAGGTTTAGAAATTTTGTATTTTTGTGGTGGGGAAGTCATTAGGACAATCACAGTTTCCAGATCGGGACATCCTGCTTCGTGGCACTGTAGTTGGTTAATAGAAATAGCGATATCAGGTTCGATATTCAAAACTTGACGAGTCCAGACTTTGATCTGGCTGAGTTTTTGGCGATCGTTATTAGTTTTAGCCCTACTTGTTCTTGAGCGAGTAAATAAATTCATTGCTGATATCTTCCTAAATCAAAATAGTTATCATCCAAATCCCTTGCCAGAATTAGATCTTTGCCAAACCAATAGCTCGCCGTCGTTACCCCCAGCAGCTAAATACTTACCTTGAGGATGCCAAGCCACACTAGAGAACCCAGAACTTGCCCCTTTAAGCGACTGAACCAATTTTTTCCCTAGCCAGAGCTGAATGTAGTTATCCGCTCCCGCACTAGCAAGTAAAAAATCTCGATCAAAAGCGATCGCTTTAATCGATTTTTCGTGATTCAAAACATATTGGTGCCAGTTGTCACCTTTCCTTTGCCAAACAGCAATTCCCTCTTGACAGGTAGCTGCCAAAAAATCCTTCTGGCCTTTACTAGACCAAGCAACCTGGCTAACTTTCCCTGGAAAGCCTTGCATTAACCAGGGAGGTGGATCGCCCCAATGCAAAACGGACACAGTACGGTCTAAATTTCCTGATGCTAAGTAGGAGCCGTCAACAGACCAAGCACAATCTAGACTAGCTCCAGGTACCTCTAATATTTCAGGTTCTTTGCTTAGATCCTCTAGCTGCCAAATCTTTGCCCCACCATGCCCGCTAGCAGCCAGCAAATCCCCTTGGGGTCGCCAAGCAAGAGCAAAAATAGAAGAGTCAACAAAATCTAACCTTGAGATTTCAGTTTGATTATCTGCATCCCAAATTGCGACCTGGCGATTAATCCCATAAGCCAGAAGATTTTGAGTTGGATGCCAACGAAGGGAGTCAATCCAGGCTTTCCCAGTTTGGGTTGTAGCAGTCAATTCATAGCTTCCAGCTTTGTTAAGCCGCCAAATTTGCACTTCACCCTTTTGACCAGCAATAGCTAAGTACTGAGCATCATGGGAAAATCCAACACAGCTTAAGGAAGAATTATCGGCAGTCACCAAAAGATCGAACTTGCCATCTTGCCAGAGAGCTAATTCGCCACCAGCAGTAATGACAGCTAAAGCCCCATCATTCGACCAAACTAAACCCGTTATGTATTCAGTTAATCGTTGCTCATCAAGCAGTTTAAATTGCTGATGAGAGTTTGCTTTAACTGCCAATTAATAACTCCTGAAACCATTACTGCTGAAGAAAGGAAACCCAGATAAATCAACGCTATCCATTCACTAAGCCCGCACAATTTACCACTTTTTGTAAGGTAAGAATTTACCACACATCACGATTTGGACGCGATCACCTTTGGGGTCGGGAACATTATTTACTTCTACAGAGAAGTCAATCGCACTCATGATACCGTCACCAAACTTTTCATGGACTACTGCTTTGATGGGCATGCCATAAACTTGCATGATTTCATAAAAGCGGTAAATCAAAGGATCTGTAGGAATTTGAGGATCTAATGATCCTTTTAGTGGTGGCACTGTCAGGATCTCGGCGTCTGACTCTGGTAAACCCAAGGCAGTGACGATTTTAGTGGCTTCGTCCATATCTGCACTAGCCTGACGATAGATTACAGAGGCGATCCAAGTTTCATCTCTGCCGACAATTTTTTCTAAGTCCTCAAAACTAATACCTTTGGCTTTCTTAGCTGCCAGTAGTTTTTCAGTAGTTTCAGAAATTGACATGATTTAAGATTCCTTATTTGAATAATTGCTATTTTCAGAGTAGTGAAGCGTACCCAATCAGCTATCGAAAGATCAATATCTAACTAGAATTAGGATATTTCAGAAAATTGGCAAACAATGATAACTACATAGTTATTTAATTCTGGGTTATTTAATTCTGGCTGCTTCGACTGCCCTAGTCTCGCGGTAAAGATGATCTTCCATTTCTTGCTTTAGTCTGAGGTAGTCAGGATGTTTCTCGACTGTGGCACGATCGCGAGGACGAGGGAATGGGACTTCTAGCACCTGAGCAATTTTGGCAGCAGGCCCTCTAGTCATCATCACAATTCGGTCTGATAAAAGTAGAGCTTCATCAATACTGTGAGTAATCATGATGGCAGTTTTACGCTGTTGCTCCCAAATCCTTTCGATTTCTTCTTGGAGAAAGCCCCTAGTCAAAGCATCTAGTGCACCAAAAGGCTCATCCATCAATAAAATCTGGGGATTAATGGCTAAAGCTCTAGCAATTCCTACTCTTTGCTTCATTCCACCAGACAGCTCGTGAGGCCGTTTTTTCTCAGCTCCTTCTAAACCAACTAGCTGAATGTTTTCTTTGACAATTCTTTGTTGCTTTTGTTCGGGCATTTTGGGGAAAACAGTTTCCACCGCAAACATGATATTGTCCCAAACACTCATCCAAGGCATCAGAGCATAGTTTTGAAAAACCATCCCGCGATCAGAACCAGGCTTTTCCACTATCTGCCCATTAATTCTGACCTCTCCGTGAGTGGCAGTACTCAACCCAGCAATAATATTTAACAGAGTGGATTTACCACAGCCAGAAGGTCCAATAATTGAGACAAAAGTATTGTGATCGATATCCAAATTAATATTTGCGATCGCAACAAAATCAGAACTAGCTTGACCAGTAATTTTGTCTAACCAAGTGGTTCGTCCAGGAAAAACTTTGGCAATATGATGCAAAGAAATTTGCGTATCCAGAGAAGTTTCATTAGTCATTATTGATTGATTCACGTTGATTCACAGATTGATTCGCAAACAAGCTCTAATCAGGATTTGCCAAATGAAACCAGTTTTTCTAGGTAGGCAAAAATTTGATCAAGAACGATTCCCACAAGACCAATGATGAAAATGGCGACTAGTATATTCGGAATGTAGAGGTTATTCCATTCGTTCCAGATAAAGTAGCCTAAGCCTGTCCCCAAAAGCATTTCCGCTGCAACGATAACTAGCCAAGATATCCCCATACTAATCCTTAATCCAGAGATAATATTGGGCAAAGCAGCAGGCACTATGACTTTAAAAATAGTCCGCCAGCGAGAGGCTCCCAAAGTTTTAGCAACATCTAGATAACTAGGATCGACATTTGCTACGCCAAAAGCGGTATTGGTCAGGGTAGGCCAAATACTTGCGATCGTAATAATAAAGATCCCAGTCATCTCCGAATCACGAAATAGATAAAGACCTAACGGTAGCCAAGCTAAGGGAGATACAGGCTTTAATAGCTGGAAATAGGGATTGAACGCCTTGAAGGCTATCTTAGAAATCCCTACCAAAATTCCCAGGGGAACAGCAATTATCGATGCCAAGGTATAGCCGATCGCAACTCTGCGCAGACTAATCAGCAAATTCCAACCAATACCTAAATCGTTAGGCCCATTGTCATAAAAAGGATGGGTTACCCAATACCACAATTCTTTGATTGTTAGAGAGGCAGTAGGCATCCCTTTAGCAAACCACTTCATTTTTGCGCCAATTTCCCAAAAGAGCAGAAATATCCCTAGAGAAAGCAGAAATAGCATCAATGCCTTGAAATTATCGTTGGCGAGTATACTCTGCTTCTTTTTGCGATTACTCGTTAGTTCTTTGACTGCTGTCATGAAATAATTACCGATCCTTAAAAATGACTATTACGGGGAATTGTTACTAATTTAGTTCACTGCTAGTTTTCAATTAACTAGCCCAATTAACTAACTCGACTCCACTATGGGTTAAACACCATACTTCTTGATTTGCTCATCCACATAACCTTGCGGATCTGCTGGATCAAAAGTGTCGAACTCTAAAGTCTCTGTACGATAGATTTCGCTTGGAGGAGTTTGCCCAACTTCTTGCGCTAGTTCCCTTGCCAAATCAGTCATAAAGATTTCTTTGCCGACCTCTTCATACTTATCTTCTGCGATCGCAGTTTTAACCTTTTCATCTCCTTGGAGATCCCAACGTACTAGCTGAGAGGAAATCCAATTGGCAAAGCTTTGCCAAGGATAGGGATCGAAATCAATACGGTCAGGAATTGATTTAGTATTGCCTTGACCATCTTCAAAGTTACCTGTAAGAACTGCTTCAACTACTTCAACAGGTTGATTGAGGAAAGCTCGCTCCGAGATCGCTTTAGCAATTTCAGGACGATTTGCAGGATCTCTGGCATAGCCAGCAGCTTCAATAATTGACTTATTTAAAGCTCTAAAAGTATTTGGGTTAGCAGTAATCCATTCATCACTAGCAGCAAAAGCGCAGCAAGGATGACCTTCCCATAGTTCTTTGGTCAGCTTATGGATAAAACCTTCTCCCTCAAACACTGCTCTTTGGTTGAAAGGATCGGGCATCAAGTAAGCATCAATATCCCCAGCTACCATCTGAGCAATACTGTCTGGAGGTGGTACGGGACGGATCTTGACGTCTCTATCTGGATCAAGACCACCAGTCGCTAGGTAGTAACGCAGCAAGAGGTTGTGCATTGAGTAAGGGAAAGGAACTCCAATAGTAAATCCTTTAAAATCTGCTGGGCCTTTAACTCGATCCTTATGCCTATTAGCAACCGTTATTGCTTGACCATTGATATTTTCAATACTGGCTAATTTGACGCCGAAAGAAGCTGACCCCAAACCTAAGGTCATCGCGATCGGCATTGGTGCCAACATGTGGTACGCGTCTAGCTCACCTGCGATCGCAGAGTCACGAACTGCTCCCCAGCTAGGCATTTTGACTACTTCAGCATTGAAGCCATATTTCTTGTAGAAGCCCAAAGGCTCAGACATGATAATCGGTGTAGCGCAGGTAATAGGAATAAAACCAATGCGGAGGTCTCTTTTCTCCAAGCTACTGGGGTCAATAACAGCAGTAGAATCTTCAGTTGCTGGATCTTCCGCTTGCTTGGGAGCACAATTAGTCAAAGTAACTAAGGCTGCACCCACTGCTAAGTTCTTCAGGAAACGACGACGACTAAATTGACTGTAATGAATGACGTCACCAAAAAACTCTCCAGCTTTAGGCCCGAAAGCAGCAGCAAAGGCATTTTCAATTCCACCTGCCTGCTTGCAAAGTTCTAAGACTAGTTTTTCTCGCTTGGGGTCACCCTTGCCTGCAACTTTCAATAAAAGGGTTTTTCTCAAATCCGCAGCATTGACCGTCTCGGCCATCTTATAAGTCTCGGACTTGTAGACCCGCATTTTTATCAGATCATCAATCATGTCAACTGGATCTTTTGGCATATCTTCAGCCATAAATTTCCAGTGATCGGCGCTCATGTGAAAACCGCCGCAAATCATACACAATAAGTCTAATTCGCTCAGGCTTCCTCTCTGAGAATTAATATTTCCCCACTTATCCGTGGTTTTCGTTCCGGAGGAAATTACCATAATTTGTACTAAAATCCTTGATATAGGAGCTTTAGTATCTCATTAGAACTTTTTTATTTCAATCATTTTGTATTATTTGATACCAAAAGCTAGAGGGAACATTCAGAATTGATTAAGGATAGCTGTTACTAAACTTCGTCTAATAAATACACATATTCCATGATTTATCGGATTTTAATTTTATGTTTAGCCCAAAATCAAACTAGTTATAAATGCCCTTAAACTACTTAAAAACAGCTAATTATGATGAAAAACCTCTACACTGGTTTCTTTAAAAAAGATTAGAAAATTTACTAAGTCAATGGCAAAATATCAAATAAGCGCCTTTCTTCTGTAAAGAAAAGTTGCATCCATTAAAGATATCTTTAGATATAAAATTAAACGTAATAATCTTTGTTTACTCTGATTTTTTAGACAAAATTAACGTCTATGCTTGTAGAGAAAAATTGATTTTATCAGTAAACAATTCAATTTAGAGGTTTTAGGACAGCTAAGTAGTAGTTACTAAAATCATGTATAGCTCAAATTTTGACATAACAAATCAGACTCATGAAAGCCAAAATTTAATGGAGCCACAAATTAGAAAAAAATGATAATAGTTGAAAAACTCAAGATAAGAAGATTCAAGCAGGTAGCGAGACAAGACTTAATTAGAAGAAAGTTCCAGTGAGGGAATTTTTGGGGTTTAATATATTACTTGATTAATTCTCACAAGCGATCGCTAAGGCCAATTCGAAACTCTTAATACTGAGAACAAGTTATAGTTATAGAAGTGTCGGTAATCTTTATCCAGCACAGAGTCGAAGTGTTGAGGAAAGCACATCATGGTTGAAAGACTTAAGAGTTGGGAATCTCCGCGTAAGCGAGGGCGAAACAACAAAGGAAAAGGCGGTTCAGCAAGAGCAAGACAGCTTCGTAAAAGAGAAAAAATGCTTCTGAAAAAGCTCAAAAGGCAAGAAATTAAAGCCCAAAAGCAGAATAAAAACGACAAGAGCCAAGAGGGAGAATTGTTCTCCCTCTATTTTTTTGCTCAATATAAACTGCAAGCAACCTATGGTGAAGCTAGAAATAGGAAAGAGCTTTGTACATGTTCAATAGACTAAAGACTAAAAATCAAACATCTTTGGCGATTATGTTTAGCTTTCGAAAATATACTTACTTAGCCTAAAAAATACTTGACTATACTTTCTCGCTATCTGATGTCATTTGACCTAACCAATTCAAATAATCAACTGAACCATCAATAATAGGTAGCGTAACTATTTCAGGCAGATCATAATCATGAAGAGCAGTAATCTTTGTGACTATTTCCTTGACCAAAGCTAAACGAGTTTTGATCACTAGCTGATATTCAGCGTCACAATTAGTTTTTCCTGACCAAACATAAATAGACTGCACAGGAAATAGATTTACACAGGCTGCTAGCTTCGCCTCAACAAGGGCTACTGCAATTTCCTTTCCTTGAGATTCTGAAGCTACCGTCGTTAAGATAATTCCGTATTCAGACATTTGTTAATTATGAATTTCTGGCAATCAATAGTTAACTAATTTCGAGTTCATAGGGATAAGTTCTAATAGTAATGAACTACTCATCTAGTTACAGCCCTCTTCTAGGATCGCCAAAATAATTTCCAATAACTAAATAATTGCCTCAGTTAAATTAACATCATCAAGAATTGCTTCAGTTAGATCGGCATCCTTAAGGTTTGCCTGTGCTAGCCTAGCCCCTGCCAGATTGGCTTTATTGAGATTGGCAGCCTGAAGATTAGCTCGGCTCAAAAGGGCAAATTCTAAATTAGCTCGACGCAAATTAGCTTTACTCAAATTAGCTCCCATCAAACGGGCTTTACTAAGGTTAATCCCTTCTAGATTTGCTCCTTGTAAATCTACATCTTTCAAGAAAGTTTGGCTAAGATTAACTTCATTTAGGGAACTACGATCTAACTGGGCTCTAGTTAATCTACCCTCGTAAAGATTGGCCCAATTAAAATTGACTCCTGTTAAATTAGCTTGACGCAAATTAACTTTTTGTAAGTTTGCTCCGCATAAGTTTGCAAGTTCCAAATCTGCTGATCGCAGATTAGTGTAGGCTAAGTTTGCTCCACAAAGCCTTGCCGAATTTAGTTGAGACTTGATGGCAAATGCACCAAGTAGGTTCGCTTTAGTTAGATCCGCATTTTTCAATCTAACTTCACTCATTTTGGCACAACTAAGATTGGCCCAATTAAACTTTGCCCCTTCAAAATTAGATTTAGTCAAAAAAGCCTTACTGAGATTAGCTCCCATAAAATTAGCGTATCTAAAGTCGACGCCAATTAAGGTTACGCCTGACAAGTTTGCACCGCTAAGATCAACTCCCGAAAAGTCTCGATATCCCGCATCATACAGATTGAGAACCTGGTCGATTTTCATTCTATTCTAAATCAAAAAACTGCTGAAAGTTTCGCGATCGCAAATATCCTTATGCTTTCTCAAAACCCTCATTAAATAAACTTCGGCAAATAGATATTAGACCGAAATCATTCTCAGTAAATTATAAAATCCCCAAATAGCGAATCGATTCTTTCGAGACAAAAAGCAAGCTAATGATGTTTTTTTTTAATGGATTGTAACTTTATTAAGAAATAATAAAAACCTACTCATATTACTTACCTAATTAGTATTCAACCAGGCTAATAATAGGGAGTTCGGGAAGGTTAGCTCTACCAGATAAAGCTGCTAGTTCAATAACAAAAGCCAGACCGATTACCTCTGCCTCTAGCTTCTCTAACAATTCCACAGTTGCCCGAGCAGTCCCTCCTGTCGCAATCAAATCATCAACAACCAAAACCTTTGCTTTGGGAGCGATCGCATCTTGGTGAATCTCCAGAGTATCAGTGCCATACTCTAATTCATACTCTGCCTTAAATACTTGAGCCGGTAGTTTGCCTGGTTTTCTTACAGGCACAAATCCAGCATTAAGCTTATAGGCTAATGGAGTTCCAAAAATAAACCCACGAGACTCCATCCCAACTATATAATCAGGGACTAAATTTTGTTGCTGGCACATCTCTGCCATTAAATCGATGGTATAACGCAAGCCTTGAGGATTATTAAGCAAAGTTGTGATATCCCGGAACATAATTCCAGGCTGGGGAAAATCAGGGATATCACGGATTAAAGACTTGAGTTCCATAAAAATAAAGTCGTAAATACTGTTGAAGTTGCGGTTAACTTAACTACCTGTGGCATCATGGCAGCAGAGAGCCTATCATAGACTCTTTAATACAAAATCGAAATAATTTAAAATTTAGACTTAATTCTAGAATGAGTCAATCCGCCAGCATCCTATCTGATACCGCACCTACTACCAAATCTTCCGTTCTGGAACGCCTACCTGATATTTCAGTCTCAGGGAAAGGTTGTTCCCCCCGGATTCAGCAGCAGTTGGACTTGCTACTGCTGGCAATCGAAGCATTAGAACTGGGCGCATCCGAAAAAATGCTCGCAACGATTAATCAGTTGGAATTAAACAACATAATTCCAGGAAGGATCGCTTTGTGGCGCTTACGTTGTAGTAATCCCTGGCGTCGTTCATATACTAGGAATTTTCTCACAGCCCAACAGGCAAAAACGCTGCTAGTGTTAGCTGCCTTGAGAGCCAAAGATTTGGAACCCTTAATCCGTCATCTCGTTGATGCGGAACAACTGATGCGGAGTAAACAGTTGCCAATTGGGAACCATTTTCGCCTTTCAGACTATCTAGAAAGATTTAGAGCACACTTTCGAAGTCGGATGAATTCTCGTCGAACAAAAGTCGCTCAGTACATTGCAACCGAGGCTGAACTAAATGATCTAGCTCTAGTCTTACTCCGTAGACTACTTTTCCTCAGTGGATCTCGGGGTCTAGAAAGAGTATGGTCGAGTCTTTTTGATGGGGAAGTCTAGTTAGTAAGACTTGACACAGATAACATCATCAAAGCTCGAAAGGCATAGAAGCTAAAGCTACAAAACTCAAGAGCTACATTTATAGCTATCAGAACGGAGGAGATAACCCAACAATATGAATGTTCGCAAACAATACAGTAGACCAAATTGCAATCTAGTTTTAGCTGGTTTCGATGAAAATGCAGACAGTGTAGAAAGTGAAATCATCTCGATCCTGACTAGCGCAGAATGTAACTTTACTGCCTCTAACCAGAAACTTACTGGAGGCAGAACTTTTCTAGAAAATCTAGCTAGTGCGGTCAATAACTATGCTCAAGGTTTTTTAAGTGGTCTAGTTCATCCTCAGGTTCAGCAGCAAGACTACCCACAAATCGAAGTCACAACAGAAGAACCTAGTAGAAGACATCGCATTACGCTCAAATCCAAGCCAGAAGAATCAGCTCAAGAACAATCAGTAACTCTAACAACCACAGAATTATTCGACTTGGTAGATGCGATCGACCTTCTATTTGCTGACCGCACAACCTTACCAGATGTCAATCAAGACATAGAAGTTATAGGTAAGCGGTATCGCCAATCAGAAGAACCTCTAGGTCAAAGAGCAGTTCCTCTCTTTACAGGAGTCTTGAGTTTGGCAGCAACAGCAGGATTGTTTTTTATGCTGCCCATCCCGGAAGCACGCAGACCAGATTCAATTCTGCAAACCGCTCCTACTGAAACAATTCCTGCAAACCCAGAGAGTGAAACGGCGCTTCCAACAGAATCAACATCCGAGCCGGAGACAGCTCCAGAACCGACAAATCTTGAAATCACCCCTGAAGAGAGTGATTAGAATTACTCTGAATTCTCTAGTTCTTGGTAGTATGTCTGATATGAGGGCATTTTTTTATTTCATCTATATCTGAATCTGATATCTATAGGAAATCTTTATGACAACATCGGCTACTACATCTAATGGTTGCGAATATAAACCTGGTCTGGAAGGTATTCCCGCTACTCAGTCCAGTATTTCTCATGTCAATGGAACTGAGGGAATACTTGAGTATCGAGGCATCAGAATTGAAGAATTAGCAGCTAAAGGTAGCTTTCTAGAAACGGCTTATCTTTTGATCTGGGGCGAGCTACCAAATCAAATTCAGCTCAAAGAATTTCAGACTGAAATCCTGTACCATCGTCGGATTAAATATCGCATTCGGGACATGATGAAGTGTTTTCCCGAAACTGGTCATCCGATGGATGCGTTACAGACCTCAGCAGCAGCATTAGGTTTGTTTTATTCTCGCCGTGCTTTAGATAATCCAGAGTATATTCGCAAAGCTGTAGTCCGCATTCTGGCAAAAATACCAACTATGGTAGCGGCCTTCCATCAAATGCGACGAGGAAACGATGCAATTCAACCTAATGACGATTTAGATTATGCAGCAAATTTCCTCTACATGCTAACTGAGAAGAAGCCCCACCCTCTCGAAGCTAAAATTTTTGATGTTTGTCTTACTCTTCATGCAGAACACACCATAAATGCTTCCACTTTCTCAGCGATGGTAACAGCTTCAACTCTCACTGATCCTTATGGCGTAATTGCTTCGGCAGTGGGTACCTTGGCAGGTCCTTTACATGGAGGCGCCAACGAAGAAGTACTGTTGATGCTCAAGGAAATTGGAACTGTCGAAAATGTGATTCCTTACGTAGAAGCTAAAATAGCAAATCGCGAAAAGATCATGGGCTTTGGGCATAGAGTTTATAAGGTTAAAGATCCTAGAGCTATTATTCTGCAAGAGTTAGCAGAGCAGCTATTTGAAGAAACTGGCTACGACTCCTATTATAAAGTGGCTCTTGAGCTGGAAAAAGTAATTGAGGGCAAACTGGGGTCAAAAGGAATTTATCCTAATGTAGATTTTTATTCTGGCTTGGTTTACAAAAAACTTGGTATCCCTAGTGATCTCTTTACACCACTCTTTGCGATCGCACGTGTGGCGGGCTGGCTAGCTCACTGGAAGGAGCAACTAGCAGTAAATAGGATCTTTCGTCCTACCCAAATTTATACAGGAGCACACAATTCTCCCTATGTACCAATGGAAGAAAGATAGCTGAACTCTGTTTAATCTATCTCCCAGAATTTACATTAAGGGAATTCATATTTAAGGAATCCACTGAGGACGAAAACCAATCAAGGGAAGTTGTTCTACTTGGTAATTATCAGATTGGCTCGATGGGGGAATCAGCAACCAGAGACGACTTTTAATTGTTGTGACATCAGCATTGTCATCAGCCAACTCACCAATAGCACTTGTGTCAGTACGTAATACTTGATCGAACAGGATGCCTAATCCATCGGGAGCCATACTGAGCTTACTATCCTGATAATCAGGAAGAGTTAGCAAAGGCGTAATTTCCCCAGTTTTTAGCTCTATATTTACTAAATAAGGCTTTTCTTGATATTCTACTTGCTCTGAATCAGAGATCTCTTGCAGTTCTGTCAATAGGCAGTAAAGATCTTGTCCTGTGGGAGTAAACTGGCAATCTACGATTGAGCCTTCCAAATTGAGCAGCTCTTTTTGAATTCCCTGATTATTGACGTAAAAAAGTGATTTGGTGTAGCGCAGGTCTATATCATCTTGGTTGTAGTCCACCATTGCAGCAGCTCTGCCATCAGCAGAAAAACTAACTACCCTCCCAAACTGAGGTAAAAAGTCCAAGGATTCAGCATTGGCATCTAGAGGCAAAAGAGCAATTCCTTCCCCTTGAGCTACTGCTAGAGCCTGACTATCGGGAGTAATCGCGAATTCGCCAACGGCTTCTTGGGCTAAAGCTTGAGGCTCCTGGCCTTCAGCAATCTTCCACAGCCCAAAATCATCCAGATTATGGTGATGAATCCGCTGCACAATAATCGTCTTACCATCTTGTGCCAGATCAAACTGATTATTCTGGTACTCTTCGCTATCAAGAACTAATTTGATTTGAGGTTGCGAATCTTGTTCATTTTGATTTCGATTCAGGGAAACACTGTAGAGTTGCAGTTGAGAGATATCCTGGTTTTTCTCGGTAGCAGAAAACAGAATTTGATCGCCAGAAGGATAAGGTTCAAAATCAATTACAACCAAATGCTCAGGGGTCAAAACCTCCTTGTTTTGCTGTGTCCAGTTATAAAGCATCAAACGTCCTTGACGTTTACCCTCGCTGCCAATGTAAGCAAAAGCACGATCTTTTGTACTAAATTCACTCACAAATGGTTTAATTTGTTCTCCTGCTTCGCCAACGTATTGCTGCTGACCACCCAGTAAAGAAATACGATATTGTTCCCCATAGGGAGCGGGATTTTTCAGAGTATAGGCCAGCCTATTACCAGCCCAACTAATAGACCCCTCCAGAGGCGGATCAATACTAAGATTATTTTCGATGCTATCTCGGTCCACAGGGCGATTAAAATCTAGTAAAAAAGCTCGATCTGAAGCTCCAATCTTACGATCTTGCCAGCTAAAGTTTTCAACTTGTGGTTGTACCCGAAATAAACATTCTGTACCACAAGCATTAGTCCCCCAAACCAGAATACTTATAGTTAGAGAAAGTGCAGAGATCGTGCCTAGAGCAATTTTATCCATGGAACATTAAGCATTAAATCGTTTTAATCCTGGGTCTTTTAACTTGATATTTTCTATCTCACTTAATTTATTATTTACTACTTATTACTGAAAATATAATTAACGATAACTGTAAGGATCCTTAGGAATAGGAATAGCGGTAATGGTTTCGGCTTGCAGTACTAATCTGCGCTGCTCTTGAGGTATGTCTGTGCGATCGCGTATTTTCAATGTTTGAGCCGTCATAGTACCTTTTACATTAAGCCAACTATCTGATGGATATGATTGCACATTTGCTGGTAACTCTACAGGAATGTATACAGGATAAGCATCCACCGCACAACAAGTTAGTATAAAGCGGGAAAGTAACAAATAGTTATCGGGTAATTCAGGTAGTTTAATAACAAAGCCAGTAATATCAGCTGGTTGACCAGCATAAGCTTCTGGCTCTGGATAGGCGTTCATCGTTCTAATCCAATCAATTAGAGATCTTTCTTCTGGCTTAGTCTGGCTAGTAAAAGCTTGAGGCTGATGGCTTGTGGCAGGCAGAGCTTCACTGACCCCTCTTTGTAAAGCTGTTTGAGAAGCTAAAACAGTAGGTGGAATTAATAATCCTGCCACTGCTGCAGTAAGTAATAAACTACTACCAACCCCAGGAGGAAAAATATTAAGATGTTGCTCGGATGGGGAAGAAGCAAATTGCAGTAACTGTTTGGTTTTAAAGACACTCAAAATCAGTAATAGAATACTGGTCGCTAACATTAAATAAAAATAATTGGGGTGGATCAGAACCCGATACTGTCCTGTAATGGCATACTTCAACAGAAGTAATCCCCAGGCCAAAATAGCGAGATTATTAAGTAAATTAACTAGTCTAATTTTTTTCTGATTACCTTGCACTGGTGGATAGTTATTCATAGATTTTACTTTTAAAAAAAATAACTATAAATAAAAGTCATTAAAAATACTAACTGGCTGATAATCAGCATTAGATAAATAATAATTTTTGGTTTAAATATTGATAACATTAAGCCGATCGCTTTGATATCAATCGTAGGACCAAATACCAAGAAAGCTAGAATCGAACCTGAAGTAAAACTACTGACAAAAGAGAGAGCAAAAAAAGAATCTACAGTTGAACAAATAGAAACTACCGCAGCCAGCAGCATCATTGCCAAAATAGAAGTAATATTATCCTGCCCCAAGCTGAAAATAACTTCTCTAGGAACAAATACTTGGAAACAAGCTGCGATCGCGCTACCAAGTACCAGCATTCCCCCCAACTCTTGTAACTCTTGAGAAACGTTGCTGAGGAACTGTTGCCATTTCTCAGAGCCAAATATCCCAGAGCTAAGCACTTTCACTTTCACTTTGGACTCTCCCAAAATATTTTCAGGAGTCAGAGCAGAACTAAAAGCTTGTGGACTAGATTTTCCAAGCAAATATGTACCCGATTGCAGTAAGGGCGAAATATTTGCGGCTGCGGCTTCTTGTTTTTCTGTACTCAGAAACTGCCAACGCTTAACCAATCTCGGTTGCAGCAAATCATCAATGTCTCCAGCCAAACCAAATAAACAGCCAACAATAATTGCTATGGCTAGAGAAAAAACAATCCTCAGCAACACAATCTGAGGTTGGCCGTTAAAAGCAACCCAAGTAGACCAAATAACGACAGGATTAATAGTCGGTGCTGCCAATAAAAAGGCGATCGCTACAGTAGGGGAAACTCCTTTGAGTAATAACCGACGAGCAACAGGAACATTACCGCACTCACACACAGGGAAAAGAAAGCCAATACAACTACCAAAAATTGCACCCAAAACAGGGTTTTCTGGTAGACGCTTAATTAGTTTAGTTTCATCTACTAATAGTAATAAAGAACTAGAAAGTAGCACCCCCAAAAGCAAAAATGGAATTGCTTCCACGAGCAGACTTAGAAATAAGGTAAAGGCATTGTGTAATTGGCTCATGGTTACTGAAGCAAAGCACAGAACTTGGCGATCGCAAATATCTAGTCCCCGAAAGACTAATTCCCAACAGATAGATTGCTTGCCCTACTGCAACCCAACTTTGGAGATATAAGCATCTCACGACTTCCCGCCCACTATACCTCATCACTTCCAGAGATTGCAGCAACGCATCCTCATATTTGATAAAAGCTTTAATTCAAAAAGCAAAAGTATATCGTCTATACAATACGAAAAAACTAGTCAATCAGATACTGACAACACCAGCTCTCAATCCGCTAAAGGTTGAATAATCACAAAGGGTTGAACGATTGCAGTAGTAAATTCTCTTTGGGGATTATCATTCCAGTCACTTAGCTGTTCCATAGAGGGCTTAGCTAGGAGTTTTTCGGCAATCCAACTGCTAACAACTGCTGTTTTATCTGAGGCGATCGCTTCTGCCACCTCTAGTAAATCTAACTGACTATCAATTACAACCACGGCATCCCGCTTCGCATGAGGCAAAATATCTTGCCAACTACTATTGGCGATATCTTCTTGAAGTTTTTGTTTAATATCCGACATAAATCAGTATCTTATAAATGGTTCAGTTTACTTGTCTGCTCATCTTATGTCGAAAAGAGATTTAAGTAAATCTGGCTTGCACTTCACTGCTTGTGACTTTTTACTTATGACTGAAATTTATGTCTCATTTACTCAAAAAAGGAGTTGGTTGGCGTATTGGTTGGCGTCCAGATGCTGATTTTTATCAGGGTCTAATTGGGTCAGAAGATTGGGCGATTGAGCTAACCAAGAACGAGTTTTTGGATTTTTATCGCTTACTGTCGCAGTTAACCAACACGATGTCGCAAATGGCAGCAGAGTTGATGGATCAAGAAAGAATTGCGATCGAGGCAGAAAGCAATCTACTCTGGCTAGAGGTGGAGGGCTTCGCGCATCATTATTCACTCCGTTTAATCCTGCAGCAAAACCGTCGTTGTGAAGGTAACTGGCAGCCAGGAATTGCACCTGAATTAGTCTTAGTTTTACAAAGAATTATCGAAGAGAATTTATAGTTTTAGGCAATAAAAAAGACGCTCTCATAAAGCGTCTAAAATTTCAATTATTGATGTATTGATTAACTACAAACTATCCGCAGCATTATAAACATCAATTGTAGGATTACTAATAATTCGGATTGTCCTACTATCTGAATTATTCGTCCCTAAATAGTTATCGCCTAAAAAACGATGGCGAACTTTTCTTGACTGACGGACTCTTCTAGTCCCTCCTTCATTTCCTTGAACTCCTGTAGTAACGCTGGCATTACCACGACAGCCACCTTGACTTTGCATCCGCACATCATTATCTCGTTCTGTAGGCAAAGTAGACCCACTAATGTTGTATTGAACGGCGATATCTGCTTGAATACATTGAGCCAAAATGGGAGGCGTGACAATAATACTTCCCAAAATCGAAGTAATGGCCAGCAGCAAATAATCTAGTTTCATTTTTTGACTGCTAAGGGTAATGGCAATAACTAGTAGTAGTGTGCTGATAAATAGTATTACCTGCACTATTACTAGTATGACTATTGTATTGGTGAGTATAACGACAGCTGTTGTGCTTATATCGACTAGGTACTCGCCAATATCGCCAAGGATACCAAAGACGACGGCGAGGCAAGTTCAAATTACTATTAACTGTTTTCACAGAAATTTCGCCATGACTATTAGTTCTGACTCGAACATTACCAGTATCGACTTTAATCTCTTTAGCTAGAGCAATCTTGGGCATCACAGCTATAGCTAGGAAAAAAAACAAAATAGCTCGATGGTAAATAGTAGACTGCATAAATAACCTCCTTTGAGGCTTTAGTGACGATAGTAACGGCTACGGTAGCGACGACGACTAGTATTAGTCTGACGACTATCTTGAACACAAGTATTGGCATCGCCGACTTGATCGCAAAGTTGTTGAGAGCGTTGGACGATACCAACATTATCGCGATCACTCAAATAGTGACGACCACGAGACCCCCGATATTGACGATTCTGTTGACTAGAACTTTGGACGGATACATTTCCGACCCCAGTTGAGTAGGACTCTTGAACTGTTTCCTGAATTAGGGCTTCGTCCGCTCTCACAGGACTGACCATCATGCCAACAGTGGATATAGCCACAGCAGCTAGGGCAATTTTCTGAACAGAAGATACGAACTTAGAGTTAGTCATGTTGTTTGCTTCTCTACTTAAAATTAAATAACAATCGTCGTTTTACCAACGATGAGAACCATGACGCACTAAGTTGATTTGTGTTCCTCGTAGTTTAATCAATAAGTTAGCAATACTTAGCGATCGCTAGCACCAGAAAGTAAAAATCCTGCAACGCCAAAGCCAACAATATTAGGTAGCCAAGCAGCCAAAAAAGGAGAAATAGTTCCTCCTATTCCTAAAGAACTAGAAATAATCGAAAATAGATAATAAGCAAAAATTAAACCGATACAAATACCAATACTTTGACCCCTACTGGAGCCTTGAGGCCTAATCCCTATAGCAGAGCCAATTAAGGCAAATACCAAGCAAACGAAAGGCAGAGAAATTTTTTCTTGAATTCTAACTTTAAGCTTACGAATTTTACTTTCTTTACCACCCAACTTCACTACTTCAAGATAGTCTAGAGCTTGAAATAAATTCATTTCATTGACATCTTGACCTTTTTTAGTCAAATCCAAAGGTGCACGAGGTAATGCTAGCTGCTGGTGTTGAAAGCGGATTATGTTCTGATAAGCTCCATCTTCTCCTAGAATATAGATATTTCCATCATAAAAGTCCCAGGTATTATCTAAAATATTCCAAGTTCCCGAGCTTGCAGAAACTATTTGACTAACTTGACCCTGAGAACGATCAAGAATCGTGATGTCTTTCATTCGATCTCCATCAAATTCCTCAGCGTAAAACAGTCTACTCAAGACAGTTGCTCTTCTCCCATCTGTTAGTTTCTTTTTAGTATATTCAGGATAAAGAATATTACTTTCTTTGAATAGAGAAGAGCTATTTTTACCCAAAGCGGTTGTAATAGCAACATCTGCTTGATAGTTAGCAGCAGGTGCCACAAAATTATTAAAAAGAAATGTAATTAAAACAATAGCTAAACTAAAATAAACAGCAGGTAAAATCAACCGATAAATATTAACGCCAACACTTCTCAGCGCTATTAGCTCACTATCGCTAGACAAGCGACTGTAGGCCATTAAAGTGGCCAATAACATAGACATCGGAAATGCCAGGACAATGAATTCTGGCAATTTGAGTACAAGGACCTGTAAAGCTACCCCTAAGAATAAACCAGACTCTGTAACTTTACGTACTAAATCGAATACGGTCCCAATTGATAAACCCAAGGAAGTAAATATTCCCATCCCAAATAGAAATGGTAAGAATAATTCCCTAGTGACATAACGATCTATTAAAGATAAGTACAATCCGCGCGAAACTTTCATGTTCGATACAAATTTGATATTTCTCAGGATAATTGTCTAATCGGGCAATCTTAATTTCTCGGTCAAAGATTAACGAGACAAGTAAATTGCCGAAATAAAATCATGAGCTAGAATAGTCGGATGACTTATGCTCAATTTGTAAAGTTAGTTTTACATATTTGTCTCCGTAATATTACGTAATTAGTGACTGTAGAGTCAAAGTTAAATATATTTGTTATTTTTACGAAATTAGGTTAGACCCGAATGGGAGAGGTATAGGAGGTTAATGTTTATTTTAACTAGTGAGGAAATAGAGTATTGCGAAGCAGTCAACCAATCTGGCAGCATAAGTGACTCGATTTCGGGATTAATTTATAACAATAACTTTTTTATTAAAGTAAAACATTACGAAGCCAGTGAATACGAAG
>CAZSEZ010000052.1:1157-19019 GCA_964606015.1 uncultured bacterium | reverse complement strand
AGGAATTATGGTTGCAACTATTGATGCAAATACTGGAATTAAAACTGTTCCTGTTACTGTCCTAACTGGGTATCTGGGAGCAGGTAAGACGACTTTACTTAATCACATTTTGACCTACGAACATGGCAAAAAAGTGGCAGTGATTGTCAATGAGTTTGGTGAGGTAGGAATTGATAATCAATTAGTGATTGATGCTGACGAAGAAATCTTTGAGATGAACAACGGCTGTATTTGCTGTACGGTTCGGGGAGATTTGATTCGTATTATTGGTAACTTGATGCGTCGTCGGGATAAGTTCGATCATTTAGTGATTGAAACTACTGGGCTAGCAGATCCTGCACCAGTGATCCAAACCTTTTTTGTCGATGAAGAAATCCAAACTCAGCTCAACCTTGATGCGGTAGTTACTGTAGTTGATGCCAAGCACATTAACGATCATTGGGATAGCGATGAAGCTCAAGAACAGATTGCTTTTGCCAATGTAATCTTGCTCAATAAAACCGATCTAGTAACTCCCTCAGAGCTAGATCAGCTCGAACAGAAAATTCGAGCTATGAACAAAATGGTAAAAATTTACCGTACTCAAAATTCTGAGATTGAGATGGATTCTGTCTTGGGTGTTAGAGCTTTTGATCTCGAACAAGCTCTAGAAATCGAACCAGAATTACTTGGTGAAGATGCCCACGAACATGATGAGTCAGTTAGTTCTTTTGCCATTGTTGAATCAGGATCGGTAGACCTAGAAAAACTCAACAACTGGTTGAGCGAACTCTTACAAACCCAAGGCCCTAATATTTTTCGTATGAAGGGTATTTTGAATGTTGCGGGAGAAGATGATCGCTTTGTTTTTCAAGGTGTACATATGATTTTTGATGGTAAACCCGATCGCCCTTGGAAAGCAGGAGAAACCCGCAAAAATGAGTTGGTTTTTATTGGCCGCGACCTCAATGCGGAACAACTCCGCATTGAGTTTCAAGCTTGTTTAGTTTAGTGAATTAATTATTGTTTTATGGAAAGTAAACCTCCCTTCCCTCCCTTTACCCTAGAAACTGCTACTGCAAAAGTCCAAGGTGCTGAAGATGCCTGGAATACGCGTAATCCTGAAAAAGTGTCTCTAGCCTACACTGTAGACTCTGAATGGCGTAACCGCGCTGAATTTATCAGTGGTAGGGAAGAAATTGTGGCCTTTTTACAGCGTAAATGGGCAAAAGAGCTAGATTATCGCCTCAAAAAAAGACTGTGGAGCTTCCGCGAAAATCGGATCTCAGTTTGCTTTGAATATGAATGGCACGATGATGGGGGATTTTGGTATCGGGCTTATGGCAATGAAAATTGGGAATTTGCTAAAAATGGTTTGATGCGACGTCGCGAAGCGAGCATTAATGATGTGCCCATCAAAGAGTCTGAAAGGAAGTTTCTCTGGGAACGAAAATCTTAGAGTCGGTTTGATAATTAGCTGAAAAATTATTAGTGGCCAGCCGAAGGCTGGCGCTGCGCGATCGCATTAGATTTAAGTATTGTGCGATCTTTTTTCGATTTTGGGGAATATCTTGAGAGTTTAGAGATGTCTATTTATGGTGATGAGTAATCGAACATTAAGGATTATCCTCTGATGCGACTGTTCCAGGTTTGTTTTAGCAGACGGTACCGTGATAACGAGTAAGAACCCACCCAATACGATAGTTTATCAAGAGATTTTTGCTGTTCTTCTGTCAAAGATTCATCTTGTTGTAGCTTTTGCAATTCTGCCAAGACCTCTTCTTGTCCAAATTTATGAGCTAAGAAAAATGAATATTCTTGATCGCTGGCGTAAACGTAGTCTGTGACCAGTTTGATACATTCTCTTAAAGGTATGGGACAACCAGCATCTAACTTGATCATCAATCCTGCTGCTACCCTCTGATAGTGAAAAAAAGGATAATAGCGATCGCATAGAATTGAACTCAGTAGAAGAAATCTCTGGTTTGCTTTAAGCGTATTCAGGTACTTGGCTATGGGTGATAAAGACTGCCAACTCTGACCCGATTGTGCCTGTTGATAAAAATAATGTTTAAAATCCTCGGTGTTTAAATCATCCACTAGTGTGATTTGCTCTAACTACTTTGTCGCTAAATTTCATTGATCTTCTAGCTTAGACGAGATCGCAGCTTGAAAAGAAAATTTTGCTTACATAAAATTATTCTGCCCATGCAGAGATTGCCTTGTTTAATAGAGGATCGTGATAGGATGCAATCTTATATTTGTGATTCCTTATTACTTACTTCTATGAAATCTCTTTTAGTAACAGTTCAAGAAGCGGTTAGCTCTGCCTTAGTTGCTGCTTTTGGTGCAGAATATGCCGATGCAGATCCATTAGTAGCTGCCACCAATAACCCCAAGTTTGGTGACTATCAGGCCAATGTCGCTCTGTCTCTTTCCAAAAAGCTGAAAATGGCTCCTAGGGCGATCGCAGAAAAAATTATTGAAAATTTAGAAGTTAGCGAACTTGCGGAAACACCTCAAATTGCAGGGCCTGGTTTTATTAATTTCACCATTAAGCCCAGTTACCTAGCTAGTGTGCTCAGAGAAGTGCAGCAAAGCGATCGCTTGGGAATCGACCCCATAGCTCAAGCAAATAAAGTCGTGGTCGATTTTTCTAGTCCTAATATTGCTAAAGAAATGCACGTAGGACATTTGCGATCGACAATCATCGGTGACAGCATTGCCAGAATTTTGGAGTTTCAAGGTTATGACGTACTTAGACTAAATCACGTGGGTGATTGGGGTACGCAATTTGGGATGTTGATTGCTTATTTGCGTGAGGCTTATCCCGAAGCTCTAACCACTGCGGATGCTCTAGATATTGGGGATTTGGTGAGTCTTTATAAAAAAGCTAAGGTACGTTTTGATGAGGACGAAGAATTTAAAGAAACTGCGCGTAAGGAAGTAGTTAAACTCCAAGAAGGCGCGGAAGATAGTCGTCATGCTTGGAAATTGCTGTGCGATCAGTCGCGTCGTGAGTTTCAGGTAATTTACGACCTATTGGATATCAACTTAACTGAAAGGGGTGAGTCTTTTTATAATCCTTTCTTGGCTGATGTAGTCAAAGAACTAGACACTCAAAACCTACTTGAAGAAGATGCAGGAGCAAAATGTGTCTTTCTCGAAGGCTTCAGTAATAAGGATGGGGATCCTCTACCTTTGATTGTTCAGAAATCTGATGGTGGTTTTAACTACGCCACTACTGACCTCGCTGCTATTAATTATCGAGTTAAAGAAGATCAAGCCAAGCGGATTGTTTACGTTACCGATGCGGGGCAAGCCAATCACTTTGCTGGTGTTTTCCAAGTAGCGCAAAGAGCCAATATCCTGACTGAAGATGTGGAAGTAGTTCACGTTCCTTTTGGATTGGTACTTGGTGAAGATGGCAAACGGCTCAAAACTCGCTCTGGAGAAACCGTTAAGCTCAAAGATCTCCTTGATGAAGCTGTAGTTAGAGCCAAACAGGATATTGAAACCCGTCTGCAAGAAGAGGAAAGAAGCGAAACACCAGAGTTTATTGACGAGGTTGCTCAAAAGGTGGGGCTCGGTGCAGTTAAGTATGCTGACCTAAGCCTCAAACGCATCACCGACTACAAGTTTAGCTATGACAACATGTTAGAGCTAAAGGGCAACACTGCTCCCTATATGCTTTATGCCTATGTGCGGGTTCAAGGAATCGCTCGCAAAGGAGATATTGACTATTCTCAGTTAGGGGGCGCAACAATTTTGTTGGCAGAAGTTGCGGAACTGACTCTAGCAAAACACCTCTTACAACTGACTGATGTGATCCAAGAAGTCGAAAAAGATTTATTACCCAATCGCTTGTGTCAGTACTTATTTGAACTAAGCCAGAAATTCAATCAATTCTATGATCGCTGCGACATCCTCAAAGCTGAGGAAGCAACCAAGACTTCCCGTTTGATCTTGGCAGACATTACCGCGAGAACTCTTAAGCTGGGATTATCTTTATTGGGGATTCCTGTTTTAGAGAGAATGTAATTTTGTTAGTTGGCAACTAATCAACTGCTTGAGCCTGATCGCTGAAACCAGATGGTTATGCGATCGGGTTTTTTACTGGTTTTTGTAACTGTATTTAGTTTCTTGATACGAGATTCTAAAGAGTTACCGATAGCCAGAACTATCCGCGGTAGGAAGAAAGTTAGAGTAGGGATTTCTTGTCGTGGAGCTAAGATTGGTATTCCCTATTTTTACTTTCTCTCCTCCTTCTCTTTAACTCTTTAGGAAAAAAGCCATTTTTGCGCTTTCTGTAAGCCTTTCCAGTCGGGTTTTCTTTGGAGACCTTCTTCGATATTGTCTTTGATACTAGAGCGGATATCTTTATCAAAGTCGATCGCCTGTTGGACGATTTCAATATGTTTGCGCACGCCTTTTTTGCCTGCATCCAGCATAGCCAGAGCTAAATTGAGATGGGTTTGAGGGTCTCTAGGTTCAATGCGGACGCTAGTTTGAGCAGCAACTAGAGCTTGTTGGGGTTTTTCTTCCAAAAGGTAAAGCCAGGATAGGCAAGTCCAAGCTGCAGAATTTTTTGGTGAGCTTTTACAGATTTCCGTAAAAGTAGGAATGAGGTTAGCCGCGGGTTCTCCTGCTTGGTATTTTTCTAGGGCTTGGTCAAAAATAGTATCGATGGATTCGCTCATTTTAAGTTGCAACTATGTAGACAAAATTCAAGATAGGTAAAATTAAAGCAGGTTAACTGTTATAACCTGCCGAAACTAAGTATATCCAAAAACAGAATTTGTGGATTAGTCTAAATTTAGCAACTACACGCCAAAAGATTTCCCACAACCGCAAGTTTGATTAGCATTGGGATTAGTAAAATCAAAACCACCACCAATCATGGCAGTACTGTAGTCAAGCACTAAACCATAGAGATAAAGTAAGCTTTTGGGGTCGCAAACGATCTGGAAACCGTCATAATCATAGACTTCATCATCTTCACGGATGTTTTCGCTGCTTTCAAAGTCCATCATGTAAGACATTCCCGAACAACCACCCTGGCGTACTCCAACACGTAAGCAGAGACTTTGGTCTCCTTGTTGT
Source organism: uncultured bacterium (assembly GCA_964606015.1). Classification (GTDB taxonomy): domain Bacteria; phylum Cyanobacteriota; class Cyanobacteriia; order Cyanobacteriales; family Xenococcaceae; genus Hyella. The sequence continues at coordinate 13,937 of CAZSEZ010000052.1, read as the reverse complement.
TCCTGAAGCATCTTAACTTGCTTATAAGCTGCTGGGGTAAGCTGAATTCCTTTAGTAGGGGTTTGAGTTGCTTCGCTCATGAGATTGACTGACTCCTTAGGCTCTCTAGATTAAGTAGTATTGTTACAAGCTTCTATATACGAACTTATTTACCTCATATGATAGCGTGTCGCCATCGGGGAACTGAGTTTTAAGAAAAATTTCTTTTGTTGTGTAACCATACCGACCTGGAAAGTTTTGGTCTAGTTTAAGTTTATCAGAATATTTCAAGCTAAAGCTTTGTTTGTAGGATGCCTACCTTCGTCAAAATAGAAACGGGAATTGTTGCTAAAGCTATCTTTGATCGCTATGTTCCCGACCATAAAAAATACGTACGTCAGCTTATAGACCAAGGTCACAAAGCCCGCACTGGCTATTGGGGTGAATTTGGTGGAGGGATGCTCTTGTTTGAGGCAGATTCGTTGGCGGAAGCCCAAGAAATCGTAAGCAAAGATCCTTTGATTCAAAATAATTGCGTCACTTACGAGCTACACGAATGGGTGATTGTGGATTGTTGATTCATAAACACTCTTAAACTGAGCAATTTGTGAGCAATTTATTTAACTGAGAAGATTTTCGGAGAATTTTGCTATCAGGTTTTCTACCTCTTCGGCTGCTACTCTAGCTCCTGCTTCTTGTGCCATCAATCTAGCGATCTCCTGGGCTTTTTGTTGCAACTGAGAGTTGTTGACGGCAGTGCTAATGGCATCTACAAGCTTTTCAGCATCTAGTTGTTGAACGGGAATAGATGCGGATGCGACTCCCAGCTTAACAAGCTGATTACCCCAGGCTGGTTGATCGGCAAAAAAAGGAATAATGATTTGGGGAACTCCTGACTTGAGAGCTGAAGCTGAGGTTCCAGATCCGCCGTGATGGATGAGGACTTTAGTCTTCTCAAATAGCCAACCATGAGGCACATATCCATCCAGTATCAAGATACTTTCGTTATCCAAAGAGGATTCATGCATCCCCAACCAACTAGTAGCGATAATCGCTCTTTGTTTAGTCCTTTTAACCGCTTCAACAATCAACTTAAGATACTTTTCTGGTTCTCGAAAAACCATGCTGCCAAACCCAATATAGATTGGCTGGGAACCATTATCTAGGAAATTTTGTAATTCTTGGCTAGGGCTAAACTGTTGGGTTTCTTCCAGAAACCAGTTGCCAGTAACAAAAGTATTATCTTGGTTCCAGTCTCTGGGTGAGGGAATCACGTTAGGACTGTATTGGTACAAAATAGGAATATCTTGCGACTTGAAATTTTTAGGAGCATTGCGTCGATACTTAACCCCCAAAATATTGATGGGTGATAGTTGCAAAATTTCTTGTCTAAATTTATTGATGATCTTTCTTTCTGATTGCCAAGATAACAAAGTTACTAGGAAGTAGGAAAAACGGTTTAGAGGAGAGAATAGTTTAGAAATTGGTTGCAAATCGAAGCGTAAAAAAGGAAACTCTCCCGTAGGAGTCACAGGGATAAAACTTGAAAAGATGCAAGGAATATTTAGTTTTTCGGCAATGTGATAACCAAATGAGCTTAAAGGAAAAACAATTAACCCGTCAGATCCGATCGCTGCTTGATAGGAATCTTTGAGCTGTTGGAAGAGTAAATCGTCTCCTATTAATCTAAATTCTCCTTTGCCTTCAAGTAGGTTGAGTCCTGATTCCGAGCCGAGGAGTTCTTGGTAATTACCAGCAATCAGAGCAAATTCTAAACCTTTGCTTTTGACGAAAGATTCAAAGTTATTGTGGGTTGCGATGCATACTCGGTAGCCCAGAGATTTGAGTTGCATTCCCAGAGCGCAAGCTGGGTTGATATCACCTCTAGAGCCGATCGCGAGAAAGGTTATTTTTAAAGGAGTGATTAGTTTGTGTCGCTATTTCAACTCTACGATGTCGACGGGCTACTAAGTGAAGCGAGTAATACTTTTATTTTTGCGATCGCACACAATTTAGTTTGCAGTGACAATTCTGTTTTTTCCCTTTAGTTTCGTTAGTTGGGTTAGGTAGATATTCTATATTAAAAAAATCTGTTGTTCCCTCAGATGCCTAGCATCTAACGCTTCTAGTAACTGAGCTTATGAGTTCTCAAACTGATTTTCTCGCTTCTTTGAATCCTTCCCAACGTCTGGCAGTAGAACATTTTCAAGGGCCAATGCTAGTGGTGGCGGGGGCTGGATCAGGCAAAACTAGAGCTTTGACCTATCGGATTGCTAATTTGATTCGCGATCGCGGTGCCCAACCAGAATCAATTTTAGCCGTTACCTTCACGAATAAAGCAGCTAAAGAAATGCGAGAACGTATCGAGTTGATTTTTGCTCAGGAGTTAGCAACCCAACAGCACGGACAGCGATTGGATTTACTCTCAGAATACGAACAAAAAAGAGTGCGATCGCAAGTTTATAAAGGTACTACTAAACCTTTGTGGATTGGGACATTTCATAGTCTTTCGGCTAGGATTTTACGCTTCGATATCAATAAGTATCAAGATGAACAAGGGCGCACTTGGAAGCGCAACTTTAGCATTTTTGATGAATCCGACGTGCAGAGCTTGGTAAAGAAACTTGTTACCAAGGACATGGATCTCGATGATAAAAAATTTGATCCGAAAAAATTGCGTTACGCCATTAGCAATGCCAAAAATCGTGGTCTCACTCCTAACGATATCCTTAAGCAACAGGGCGGTTACCGAGGGCGAGTTTTATCAGAAGTTTATAACGAGTATCAGTCTCGATTAGCTGCAAATAATGCTCTAGATTTTGATGATTTGATTTTGATACCTGTGCGGTTATTCCAGCAAAATGAATCTCTGTTGGGCTACTGGCACAGTCAGTTTCGTCATATCTTGGTTGATGAATATCAGGATACCAACCGTATTCAGTATGATTTTATTCGTTTATTAACCACTAACAACGAACCAAATAAACGAGATTGGAATTGGCAAGGGCGATCGCTTTTTGTGGTAGGAGATGCGGATCAATCAATTTATTCTTTCCGCTTGGCAGACTTTACTATTTTGCTGGATTTTCAAAAAGATTTTGGCGATGGGTTGCCCGATGACGATACCCGTACCATGATCAAGCTGGAAGAGAACTATCGCTCCAGAGAAAATATTATTCAAGCTGCCAATGCCTTAATCGAAAATAACACCCAAAGAATCGATAAAATCCTCAAGCCTACTCGTACTTCTGGGGAGCAAATCTATATCTACAAAGCAGATGAAGAGCAGCAAGAAGCTCGCTTTGTAATCAAACAAATGCAGTACATGTTAAAGCATAATCCAGAACTTGATTGGGGCAGTTTTGCTATTCTGTATCGTACTAACGCCCAATCGCGGCCGTTTGAAGATTTGCTAATTCAGAATAGTATTCCTTACAACATTGTTGGCGGTTTAAAGTTCTATGATCGCAAGGAAGTTAAGGATGCTTTAGCCTATCTACGACTGTTGGTGAATCCAGATGATACGGTAAGTTTGCTACGAATTATCAATACCCCCCGTCGCGGAATCGGTAAAACTTCTGTTAATTCTCTGACCGATGCAGCCCAGGAGTTAGGCGTACCTTTGTGGGAAATTATCAGCGACGAAACTTCTGCCACTACTATGTCGGGTCGTGCAGCTAAATCGGTAAATCAATTTTCCCAGATGATCAAAACTGCAAGATCCCAACTAGAAACTGCTACAGCCTCCGACATTTTCAACTTTATTATGGAAGAGTCGGGCTATGTGGATAATCTCAAGCAACAGGGCACCGATGAGGCAGACAATCGTATTGCCAATATTTACGAGCTTGGTAATGCGATGGTGCAGTTCCAAGAGGATAACGAAGAACCAAGTTTAGAAGCATTCTTGTCTAGTGCTGCACTTGCTTCGGATCTCGATAATCTGGATGAAGGCGCTAGTAAAGTTTCCCTGATGACTTTGCACTCAGCCAAGGGTTTGGAGTTTCCCATTGTTTATCTGGTAGGAGTAGAGCAGGGTTTATTACCTCATAGCCGTACTCTTAATGACCCATTGGAAATGGAAGAAGAACGACGACTTTGTTATGTAGGGATTACCAGAGCGCAAGAGCAACTATTTCTTACTTACACTAGGGAACGTCGTCTCTGGGGCTATCGCGAACCAGCAGTTCCCTCGCAGTTTCTGAAAGAAATGCCTGAAGACTTGATTAGTAGCAACGTGGAAAATGCTAATCAATATCGGAGCCGAACTACTCCTGTTGCCTCTACTCAAACTAAAACCATTGACTGGAGTGTTGGCGATCGCATTATCCACAAAGATTTTGGGGAAGGGGAAATTACCCACGTCCTCAACGGTGGCACCAAACCAACTCTTGCAGTCAAGTTTCACGACCTGCAAAGAACAAAAATCCTTTCTCAATCAGCCCCGATTGAACTGATTGAAGGCACTTGAAAATGTCGGGAATGACTGAATTAGATTCTAGAATTATTGAGATTCAGCAAAAAGTAAATCGAGTGATCGCAATTTACGACTTGGAGTTAAATCCCCCACTTACGGAGTCAGAAATTAGCAAAATTGAAAGGCACTATGATATTGCCTTTCCTGCTGAGTACAGAGCTTTTGTGACCAGGATTGCTAATGGGGTTACAGTTCCTTACTTTAGTTTGTTTTCTCTGCAAAAGTCATTGACTTATTTAGATTGGGAATCATCTGCTTACAATGATTTTTTGAAGACTCCATTTATTCATACTTCAGCTTACAATCCAGACGAAGATTCCAAACTTTTGCAATTAGAGGAAGAATTAAATCAAGGAAAAATATCCGAAGCTGAATTCAACCTAATTTGTGATTATTTAACCGCAGGAACACTAATTATCTCTGATAGTGGATGTGGTTATTACGAGCGTTTGGTTATTACTGGTGCAACAAGAGGAAAAGTTTGGGGGGATGGTAATGTCCCAGGACAGGGTTTTTTGCCACGTAATTGGAGTTTTTTGGATTGGTATGAAAAATGCTTGCAAGGGGAATGCTAGCTATTGGCTTTTTAGATGGTTGAAATAGTGACCTCCACAAAGAGTTTGTGATCTTATTACTACTCAAGAATTACCAAATCTTAGCAAGGTCTAAACTAAAACCTTTCACCACAGAATTCGCTTTAACTTTCTGAGGATTAGTCAGGCATTCTACATCGCAATTAGGACGATAAATATAAACTTGACGAGCTTCGCGATCGATTAGCCAGCCTAGAACTGCACCGTTATCGATGTATTCTTGCATTTTGTCTTGTAAGGTTTTCAAATCGTCACTAGGAGAACGTAGTTCCACTACAAAATCAGGACAAATGGGAGCAAACTTAGCTTTCTGTTGATCGGATAAACTGTTCCATTTAGTCAACTCAATCCAGCTAGCATCAGGACTTCTGATTGCACCATTAGGTAAAATAAATCCCGCTGAAGAATCAAATTCGATTCCTGTACCATTCTTATCTGTCCAATTAGCCAATTGCTGCATTAACTTAGCGTTGCGGTTTCCTGTTTCCGAACCTGCTGGCGACATAAGCAGAATTTGTCCTGTAGAGATACGTTCGATGCGGAGATGAGAGTTTTGCTGACAAAAATCAAATAACTTGTCCTCATCTAAAGAAACCACAGGAGATAGTTGGAGAACTATGGAATTGGTTATTTCTGGTGCAGTAGCGACAATCATCACAGAAAGAATGGTTTTATATCTTAAATTTATTCTAGATTCTAGTTCCCGATTTCCCCATAAAGCTTGGTAATTTCGGCAATTACTTCTTCGATAGTCATACTATCTGTGACTATTTCAACAGCATCAGCAGCTTTTTTTAGAGGCGCGATCGCTCTAGTGCTATCTTGCAAATCTCTTTGTTTAATTTCCTCTTCCAGCTTGGTGACATCAATATCTTTGTAGCCTTGATTTTCTAGATCAAGCATTCTTCTTCTGGCTCTTTCTCCTGGGGTAGCAGTGAGAAAGATTTTTAGCTCCGCATCAGGGAAAACATTCGTCCCGATATCTCTGCCTTCGGCAACAATGCCTCCTGTTTGACCATAGCTTTTTTGGATCGTAACTAGCTCGGCGCGGACTGCTGCTTGGGCTGCCACGGTGGAAACATTGGCTGTAACTTCGGGAGTACGAATAGCTTGGGTAACTTCGGTACCATTTACCATTACTTCTACTGGTAAGTGCGGAGTTTGTCTAGGAATTAGATCTATTTTGACTCCTTTGACTAGTTCTGCGATCGCAGCTTCATCAGTAACAGCAACCTCCCGATCCATGGCTAACCAGGTAACAGAGCGATACATTGCACCAGTATCCAAATAAAGTAGACCCAGTTCTTTAGCTAGGCGACGGGTCACGCTAGATTTACCAGCCCCCGCAGGGCCATCAATGGCAATTATGGGTTGGCGCACAATGGTGTTGTCGATCAAGCGAGTTTCTCCTAAATAAGCTGCAATAGCCAGTAAACCTCTAGTGGCAACAGTAGTCAAAGGTTGTAAAGTACTTGGTTCGACTAGTTCTACGTACTGAAGTTTAACTTCAGGGACAGTAGCTATGGTGGTTTTTACCTTTTCAATGAGAGTAGCACTATCGGTTATGCCTTGGCGAAAGAGGTTGGCAGCAGCTTTAAGACCTTGATTGAGAATCGCTGCGGCAGATTTTTCTGATTCACTCAAGTACTGGTTACGCGAACTAAGAGCTAGTCCTGATGTTTCGCGAACAATTGGACAGGGGACAATTTCCACTGCCATATTGAGATCTTTGACTAAACGATGAATGATAGCTAGTTGTTGAGCATCTTTTTGTCCAAAGTAAGCTTTAGCGGGACAGACTAGATTGAGTAGCTTGGTGACAATAGTTGCGACTCCTGTAAAGTGATCTGGGCGATATTGGCCACACATTACCGAAGTCATGGATTGGGGAGGGATAATTGTCGTTGTTTCTTTCTGACTGGCGGTATTACCCGTAATTCCTAAGTCTTGCATCGTTGGGGCAAAGACTAGATTTGCTCCTAGTTCTTGGCATAACTGGACATCTGTATCTAAGGTGCGGGGATACTCTGCGAGGTCTTCTTGCGGTGCAAACTGCAACGGATTAACAAAGATACTTACCACTACATAATCGCATTGACTAACAGCTCGTTCGATTAAACTGCAATGTCCTTGATGTAAGGCTCCCATAGTGGGTACTAAACCAATAGTTTTACCCTCAGTACGTGCTTTAAGGAGACTAGCTTGAAGTTTTGTCAGAGAAGAAACAACGAACATTGATTAGCTCAGAATGATTTGGGCAGAATAGTAAAACCAAATCTCAGTCTAGTATGCTTAAGAACTATCTGTAAAAAGCTAAGGGAATTGAACAATAAGCCAGCGATCGAAGTTGAAGTACATACTGCTCTCCGAGATTATATTCGTGCTTGTGGCAATCGGGGGTGGCCTCACCATTTGACAATGGCTCGTTTGGTAGCAAGAGCTTTGAAACTAGGACGTTCTGGTTTATTACAAACCGAAAGTAGTTTTCACAAATACTGTATGGGCTATTTGATGCCTGTTTTGATTAGTGATTTTCCTGTGATGATTGTCGCGCCAGAAGATGTTTTAATCAGATTGCAAGAACAAGAAATACCTAAATTAAGCCATTGGTTGGGAGTCGAAAAGCAAGTAAGTTTTGATAATCTGTGGCAAGCAAAGAGCCAAGTGTCATTAATGACTCCTCAGTCCTGGTTGCAAGCTTTGGGGATTGGGCAAGGGTCTTCGGCTTTAGCAAATCTTCCCAATCATATTCCAACAATTATTGACTCTGCGGGAGATCTCGAAGAATGGACGAGAAGTGCGCTTACTGTCACTATCGGGCAACAAGAATGGCTTGAGCTAATTCAAATCAATTCTTTTCAGCCTGAACTTCAAGAATCTGTCCGTAAACTCAAAGTTCAACTAACCAAATCTATTTTTGCTCGTCCCACTAATCGTTATGAATGTTTTCTCTTCGATCCTCAAGAGTTAAGACTAATCGAACAAGTTAGTCGTTCTCTCACACAATCAGGTAAATTAACTCCTAAATTTGAACAATTTCACCATGCTGTTAGCTATCGACCAAGTAAGAGTAGGACTAAGATCTCGCAACATTATCTGATCTGGGGAGAACGAGATCGCACTACTGGCATGTTTACGATTTCTTTTGCTCCTGGAGAAGTTGCTGCTACTTTGCAACCGATTTGGGAAAGACAACCTGTAGTTCTGGTTGGTTCTTTTTTGGATCGTGAACCTAAAGCCGAGATCTATCGTCAGAAACTGGGTTTACCAGAAATGTTAGCGGTTAAGTTTTCGCCCAACCAACAACAAGATTGGATTCGTTTATTTATTCCTGATCGCTTTCCTCTCGCAAATACTCCTGAATATAGTCCCGCTATCAATGAAAAAATCAATACTCTAGTAGGTTTTAGTCAGAATAACCTCAAGTTCACTGTTATTTTGGTGGAAGATGTTCCCCTCAGAGGGCAAGTTGCATCCAACCTAGCTGCTAAGTACGGAACTACGGTCAAGGTAGATACTATAGATGTCAGCGAGCAGGGGATTCTAGTTTGTGGCTGGCAATTCTGGAAACGGCAACAGGATTATTTACCTACTCCAGAGCTATTAATCATGACCACGTTGCCCTTACCTTCTTTAGAGCATCCTTTGGTTGCTAGTCGCGTAGAGCTATACAAGTATCGTCGACAAGATTGGTTTCGGCTTTATCTTTTGCCTACAGCCCTGAAACAAATCCAACAGGCGATCGTGCCAGTCCGCGAGTCCCAAGGGATAGTGGCCTTACTTGATAGTCGAGTTAATTTTCGTAGCTATGGCAAAACAATTCTTTCCGTTTTGGAACCTTGTGCACGAATCAACTACATCGATCCAACATGGTTTTTGAGCTAATCCCAAATATCGTGAAGCGTCAATTAGAATAGGGATTATGTTTACAATGAAAATACGATAAAGTTTCTTAGTTAAATCTTGTGTAATGGCTATTTCCAATTCTTCTCAGTCACAGCGATACCTTAAGGATCGCGCTCAAATGCTTTTGGAAATACTCTCTTCTCTGAGCTACCGTGAGATCACTTTAGAAGATTATCTGCACGAGATTACTAAGTCAGTCAGCTATTTACTGATGATTGATTGGTCTGTTGTTACCTGTTGCGATCGCAAGCAAGAATCTTATCAAGTAGCTGCGAGCAATTTGGTAATACCCTCGGCTCAAGATCCCTTCGTTTTGCATGGCAGCGTCACAGGTACAGTTGTGAAAACGGGTAAGAGTCTTTGCATCCAGGATACGGATTTAGAGAATAGCTGTGGGAATTCTCCCGCAGGTTATCGTTCTTATTTGGGGATTCCGCTGAAAACTCCTGTAGGCAATGTTATTGGTACAGTGTGCTGCTTTGGTAAAGAGCCACGAGAATTTTCTGCTGAGGCACTACAGATTGCGGAATTATTTGCCGAACGAGCTGCGATCGCAATTGATAACTTTAACCTCTATAAACAACAGCAGGATTTCAACCAAGCATTAGAAATAGAAGTAGCTAAACGAACTGCCGAACTGAAAGCTGCCCAAGCTAAACTAATCGAAAAAGAAAAACTAGCTGCGATCGGTCAATTTGCCTCGACCATTGTTCACGAAATTCGCAACCCTACGACGACTATTTTGATGGGTTTGACTAGTTTGCAACAGTTAAAGCTCGATGATCGTAATCAAATGCGTCTTAATTTAGCTGTGGAAGAGGCTGCTCGGTTGCAAGAGCTTTTGCAAGAGATTTTGCTCTATGCCAAGCCCCAGATAATTAAGGCAGAAACTATTGAATTGAGGCAATTTTTGCAGGATTTAGCTTTTGCTTTACAAGAAATGCCCCAGGCTCAACAGCGCCACCTCAAGATGGTTTATGACAATGAACAGTGTTTGGTCAAAGGCGATCGCAATAAACTCAAACAAGTTGTGATTAACCTAGTTAAGAATGCTTTTGAAGCAATTGAACCAGGAGGAACCGTTACTTGTAAGTTATCTGTCGCCAATAATCCTGATGGTTACTGTGTGAGTGTGCTCAACGGTGGTTCCCCAATTCCCCCAGAAATTTTACCTAGACTTACTGAAGCTTTCGTCTCTGCGAAATCAGGCGGTACAGGGCTAGGCTTGGCTATTGTGAAGCAAATTGTCACCAATCACGAGGGTAATTTATCCATTGAGTCTAATGAAACACTAGGAACTAAAATTAGTTTTACTCTACCCAAGCAAAAAGGATGAGGCAGAAATAGTGGAAATCCAGCCTCACTTCCTCAGATCGAAAACTGCTCAAGAACTATAGGTTAGGACTTTGTTTGTGCCATTCTGTAGCTTGCTCATAAGCATGAGCTGTATGTAACAAGATGTCTTCTCGAAGAACGTTGCCAATTAGTTGTAGACCAATTGGTAAACCAGCCTCATCAAATCCGCAGGGAATACTCATCCCAGGTAAACCAGCCAGGTTAACAGGAATGGTCATCAAATCTAAGAGATACATACTTAGAGGATCGGCTTTTTTGTCGCCAATTTTAAATGCTGTAGTTGGTGCTGTAGGGGAGACCAAAACATCAACATCAGCAAAAGCAGCTTCAAAATCTTGTTTGATTAGGGTACGAACTTTTTGTGCTTTTAAATAATAGGCATCGTAGTAACCAGCGGAGAGAGTATAAGTCCCAATCATGATCCGTCGTTTGACCTCATCTCCAAAGCCAGTAGCCCTAGTTTTGGTATACATCTCTAAGAGGTTTTCCGCATCTTGGCGCATTCCATAGCGGACTGCATCGTAACGAGCTAGGTTCGCAGAGGCTTCTGAAGGGGCAATGATGTAATAAGCAGGTACACCATAGCGGAAACGAGGACAGGAGATCTCTTTGATCTCGGCACCCATTTCTTCTAGCTTTGCGATCGCATCTCTAGTTTTTGCTTCGACTGTAGGGTCTAATCCTTCACCAAAAGTTTCTTTGATAACGCCGACTTTTAAGCCTTTTTTGAGTTCTGGTTGCAGGTACTGAGTGTAGTCAGGAATTTCTACCTTGAGACTGGTAGAGTCATTACGATCATGTCCTGCGATCGCACCGAGTAAAATTGCTGCATCTTCGACGTTACGGGCAAAAGGGCCAATCTGATCCAAAGAAGAACCAAATGCTACCAGGCCAAAACGAGATACCAAGCCATAGGTAGGTTTTAGTCCGACCAAACCGCAAAAAGAAGCAGGTTGACGAATTGAACCCCCAGTATCCGAACCTAGAGAAACTACACATTCTCCCGCAGCTACCGCAGCAGCCGAGCCTCCTGAAGAACCGCCAGGAACTCTAGTTGTATCCCAAGGGTTGCCTGTATTCTGAAAACTAGAATTTTCGGTAGAGCCTCCCATCGCAAATTCGTCGAGGTTGGTTTTACCCACACAAATTGCTCCTGCATCTTTGAGCTTCTGCGTCACAGTAGATTCATAAGGAGGTACAAAGTCAGCCAAAATCTGGGAAGCACAGGTAGTTTTAATACCCTTGGTACAGAGGTTGTCTTTGATGCCCACAGGAATACCTTCGAGGATGCCGATTGATTCACCCTTGGCAATCTTGTCGTCTACTTGCTGTGCTTGAGCTAAAGCATGCTCTCCAGTCAAGGTAATAAACGCCTTAACTTCTGGCTCGACAGCTTCAATGCGATTGAGAGTTTCCTGAGTAATCTCGACCGCGGAACACTCTTTGTTAACTAGCTTTTGGTGTAATCCTTTAATCGTGTGAGTGTTAACAGAACTCATAAAATAGCAACGCCTCGTAAAATGCACCGCCTACCATAATATATGCAAGAGTTCATTAGTTCACTGGAGATTATCTAGAGATTGGCTTACATTGCTGCAACGTTACTAGTAGCAAGCAAACCAGAGACAACTGCTAAAACAACCGAGAGTAATGCTAAAGCTACTATTGCCATTGTTTTGGTTTTACTGCTGTTGCTAGCTTCGCTGACGAGAGATTTCTGCTCTGCGAGTTGAGCTTGTAAATCGCTAGCAGAGTTTTCCTGTTTCGTTAGCTGTTCTTGTAGAGAGTCAGTTTTACTTATTTGGCTAGTGAGCTGGTCTTTGAGCTGAGAAAGTTGTTGCTGTAACTGTTCGCTATTACTTGTGCTGGTTGTAAGTTTGTTGGTCACCTCAGCTAACTGACGCTTGAAACTACCCGATTCACTTTGAGAGCTTGTGAGTTGCTGTTGCAGACTTTGCAATTTGTTGGTGGATTCGGCGATCGCACTATCTTTGGTTTTGAGCCCAGCTTCTAACTGGGCAATTTGCGCTTTTTGCTGACTCTCTTTAGTTTGGGTTTCTTTAACTTGGGTTTCTAGAGTGGTGTTGTGCTGTTTCAGGTCTTTATTGGCTTGTTCGATTTGTTGAATTTGCTGCTTACTATCGGATAGTTGTTGTTGCAGGCTATTGGTTTCTTGCTCTAGAGAACTTACTTTAGCTGTTTGTTCTGTTAATTGGGTTTCGTTACTACTATTTACCGCTTGTTGCTCTTGAAGCTGCTTTTCTAGCTGGCTAATTTGATTAGCTTTTTCTGAGTTGATTCTTTCTGCTTCAGCTTTGGAGTCATTGTTGCTTTGCTCTAGAGCCTGATTAGCTTGTTGTTGTTCTTGGAGTTGCGCTTCTAACTGGCTAATTTGGCTATCTTTCTCAGAGCTAATTCTTTCTGCTTCAGCTTTGGAGTCATTGTTGCTTTGCTCTAGAGCCTGATTAG
>CAZSEZ010000052.1:0-1057 GCA_964606015.1 uncultured bacterium | reverse complement strand
CTAACTGGCTAATTTGGCTATCTTTCTCAGAGCTAATTCTTTCTGCTTCAGCTTTAGAGTCATTGTTGCTTTGTTCTAGGGCTTGATTAGCTTGTTGTTGTTCTTGAAGTTGCGCTTCTAACTGGCTAATTTGGCTATTCTTCTCGGCGCTGATTTTTTCTGCTTCAGCTTTGGAGTCATTATTGCTTTGTTCTAGGGCTTGATTAGCCTGTTGCTGTTCTTGGAGTCGCGCTTCTAAATCACTAATCTGGTTGTCTTTAGCTGTAATAGAGGTCTGAGCCGCTTCACTTTGTTGTTTCGCTTGGGCTAATTCCTGTTCAAGTTGTTGTTGCTTGTTTGCTGTTGCTGCTTTTTCTTCTTTATACTGAGCAATTTTTTCTTGTATTTGCGCGACTAGCTCTTCTTGTTTAACTAATTTCTGGCTTAATTCTTGGACTTTTTGTTCTTTTTGAGAACCGTTTTTGCCTTGAGATTTCTTGGCTGCGTCTTTCTCAGAATTTTCTGACTTTAGCTGAGCAATCTTTTCTTGATAATCTGTCTCCAGCTTTTGGATAGCCTCTACTTTTCCAGAGAGTTCTGATTGCAACTGCTCTACTTGAGACTGTAATTCGAGTGTATCAGAGCTATCCCCACTATTAGCTGCTGGCTCTGCTGTTTCGATTTTGTTACCTGAAATTACATCAATGCTATTGGCCTTCTTAGCTTCATTTTCAATATCTAAAGCAATTGTTTGTTCTGCTGAATTAGAGGCTAAAGAATACGTTCCAGTTACTAAACCTTCAATTAATTTTGATCTAGACAGACCTGTTTTTTTTACTATCTCATCGAGATTTCCTACGGCATCCATAGTTAGCGAAACACCCACTTGTTTTTTATCTAAAATGGTGGTTTTACTAGTCGCAATTTTGCGTTTTTTGCGTGCCATAAGTTGTCTGTCCCATTAGATGTCAGGTATTCGTAACACATAAGTATAGATGACACTTAGAATTTCTTTAACCTTGCTTTGATTTTTGGTAATTATTCTTATACTTCTGCAACGACCACGATAGAATTAATA
>CAZSEZ010000051.1:0-19031 GCA_964606015.1 uncultured bacterium | reverse complement strand
TGGAGGGATTTTTGGTGGCGAAGGTAATTGTTTGAGGTGTCAAGCTAGTGTTGTTTTCAAAGATATTGGTCAAATTTTAAGCGATCGCTAATGCGATCGAAGTAGAGATAGCAAAAAAGGTCACAATTAAGCTAAAAGTATTACTGGTATCTCTTCTAACAAATAACTGATGACCCTATTCGCTGGGGAAAAACTCCTCTTTACACCTGTCAAACCAGATAACAACGCTATTCCCTTAATTTTTGCCTTTCCCAACGAATACACCATCGGTATTACCAGCTTGGGTTACCAAATTGTCTGGTCTACTTTTGCCATGCGCCCTGATGTAGCAGTGTCTCGGTTATTTACCGACAGCAACGAGCCTTTGCCCAGACATCCTGAGTTGCTAGGGTTTTCAGTTTCTTGGGAACTAGACTATATCAATATTTTTAACCTTTTAGAATCTCTGGATATCCCGCTGCAAGCCACAGCTAGAGATGATAATCACCCCTTGGTATTTGGTGGAGGGCCTGTGCTCACTGCTAACCCAGAACCCTTTGCCGATTTTTTTGATGTGATTTTGCTAGGTGATGGAGAAAACTTACTGGATAGTTTTATTGATGCTTATCAAGAAGTCAGAAACTGTAGCCGAGAAACTAAGCTGAGACGTTTGGCCCAAGTCCCTGGGATTTATATTCCTAGTTTGTATCGCGTTACTTATCAGGCTCCAGATCAAGTGATCGCATCTATTGAGCCTCAAGATTCAGAAATCCCTGAGGTAGTCCAAAAGCAAACTTATCGCGGTAATACTCTCTCTGCATCGACTGTCGTGACAGAGAAAGCTGCTTGGGAAAATATCTTTATGGTGGAGGTTGTCAGGAGTTGTCCTGAGATGTGTCGTTTCTGCTTGGCAAGCTATCTAACCTTACCTTTTCGGACTGCCTCTCTAGAAGAGTCTTTGATTCCTGCCATTGAAAAAGGCTTACAAGTCACCAATCGTTTGGGTTTGTTAGGAGCGTCTGTCACTCAACATCCCGAATTTAACAAATTGCTCGACTATCTTTGTCAGCCTAAATACGATGATGTGCGGTTAAGTATTGCCTCAGTTCGCACTAACACTGTTACCGAAAAACTCGCTGCAACCTTGGCTCAAAGAGATACGCGATCGCTAACTATTGCCGTAGAGAGTGGTTCGGAAAAAGTCAGACAAATCGTTAACAAAAAACTGACTAACGAAGAAATTACCCAAGCAGCGATCAATGCCAAAGCTGGAGGATTAAAAGCTCTCAAGTTTTATGGCATGGTAGGCATCCCTGGAGAAACTACCGAGGATGTCGAAGAAACTGTGACCATGATGGAAACAGTCAAAAAAGCTGCGCCTGGTCTTCGCCTTACCTTGGGGTGCAGTACTTTTGTGCCCAAGTCGCATACGCCTTTCCAGTGGTACGGGGTCAACTCCGATGCCAAAA
The DNA here is from genome assembly GCA_964606015.1 of uncultured bacterium. GTDB lineage: Bacteria > Cyanobacteriota > Cyanobacteriia > Cyanobacteriales > Xenococcaceae > Hyella. The sequence goes on along the minus strand of CAZSEZ010000051.1, from coordinate 17,583 downwards.
AACGCCTCAAAAACCTCGAAAAACAACTTCGTAAACGGGGTATAGACTTTCGTCCTGAAAGTTATAACTGGTCGGTGATTCAGGCCTTGATTTCACGTGGCGATCGCAGATTGGCTAAGTTACTACTGTTAACTAGAGAATTTGGTGATTCTGTCGGTAGTTACAAAAGGGCTTTTAAACAACTCAAAGGAGGAATTCCTCCTCTAGACTTTTATGTCCATCAAGAATGGGACACTGAGCAGGTTCTACCTTGGCAACATCTTCACGGTGCTTTACCTGAAAAAACTCTAGTTAAGCACTTAACAGAAGCTAAAGGACATTTTTAATAGAATTAAATTCCGTAGGTTAGTTATGAAATGATTCATGAAAAATCTGTGGCGAAACGTCCTGCTAGTTTTAAGCGTATTTTTTATGGTTCAGGTAGGATTACCACATCTACTTGCTAATTCCTTTTCTCAGATGACTACTCTTCTTAGCGATCCTTTTCTCCAGCTACCTACCAAAGATTCTGTTAATGTGGTTTGGTTCACGGAATTTTTGGGTGATGAGCACTATGTTTTGTATGGCGAACAACTATCAGACCGAGTAGCAGCAACAACGACTAAACTCAGCAGGGTCAGAGAAGATAGCGACTCGCAAACCGAGCTACCCTACACTGAGTTAGTTCATCGGGATATTTGGCGACACGAAGCAACCGTAACTGGTTTGACCCCAGGCAAAAAACTGCCTTACCAAGTGGTTAGCATGAACGCTAGTCAAGAGATTAAAAGCGATACTTTTTCTCTAAGTAGCAAACCTCAACCTAATAATGATTTAAAAATCTTGCTCACTTCTGACCATCAACTGATGCCTATGGTAACGGCAAATTTGCAACAGGTTAAGGCAACTATTGGCGAATTAGATGGTGTATTTATGGCAGGAGATTTAGTCAATTTTCCCGATCGCGCCTCGGAATGGTTTGATGATGCCAGAGGTGGGGCTTTTTTCCCTGCATTACAAGGTCGAGGCAATTATCAGTTAGAAAAAAATGGCGTAGCTACTACTTATAAAGGTGCTGCGATTCTGCAAAATACCCCCATGTATACAACTCTGGGCAACCACGAAGTGATGGGCAGGTACACATGGGATAAATCCATTCGCCGACAGTTTTACGATGCTATCCCTCGAACCGATATAGCCCAACCTGTAACTAAAGAAATTAAAAATAATTCTTTTAATACCGATACTTACGAAGAGATTTTTTCTTTGCCCGAGAGCGAACCAGGAAGCAAACAATACTATGCGGTGACTTTTAGTGATATTCGTTTGATTGTTTTATATGTGACTTGTATTTGGCGTTTTCCTGAGCCTTATCTTGATTTGCCAACTCGTTATAGCGAACATCCTGAAGATTTTGAGCAGCCAGAAAAGTGGGGACACGGGCAACATATTTTTGAACCCATAACTCAAGGTAGTACTCAGTATCAGTGGCTAGAAAAAGAACTCCAAAGCCCAGAATATCAACAGGCAAAATACAAAATTGTCATGTTCCACCATCCACCCCATACCCTAGGTGGCAACATCGTCCCTCCCTATTCCAATCCCAAACGGATCGTTCAACGAGATAGTAGCGGAAAAATTACAGCGATTGACTATGAATATGCGATCGCAGATGACCACATAGTTCGCGACTTGATTCCTTTGCTAGAAAAAGCAGGAGTCCAGTTAGTTTATTACGGGCATTCTCATTTGTGGAATCGGTTTCAAAGTCCTTCAGGAATGCATTTTTTAGAATCTTCCAACGTCGGCAATAGTTACGGTGCACACACAGCAGAAAATCCTCGTCAGGTTCCCAATAATCCTAATTATGTGGCAGTGGGCAATCCCAATGGGTTAGAGCCAATTGTGCCTAATCTCAAACCTTTAACTGATGATGAGGGCAATTTCTTACCCTATATTGCTAGCAACGATATTACGGTTTTTAGCATTCTCGATACTGCCAAGGGTACGGTTAGTAGTTACCGTTTTGACACCAGAGAACCCGACTCACCAGCAGTTAAATTTGATGAGTTTAAGTTAGGCGAATAGCAAAAAATTAGGAGTACAAATTATCAGGTAAACGTGGGGCATTTTTTAGTGCATCGCTAAGGCTGTGATGGATTAGGCCATTAGTCGCTAAGATTCGCCCAGAACCGATGTCTAAGGCAGATTGATCGTAAGCAGTTACTTTACCACCAGCTTCTCGTATGATCGCAATTCCTGCTGTCATGTCCCAAGGACTCAAGCCCCTTTCCCAATAACCATCAAAACGACCACAAGCTGTGTAAACCAAATCCAAAGCAGCGGAACCACTACGGCGTACTCCCTGAGTAAGGTGGGTCAGATAGCAAAATTCGGCATAGTTGTTATCGTTGGTTTCTCGGCGATCGTAAGCGAAACCTGTTACTAAAAGCGTGTCTGTCAGTTCTTTAGTTTGGGACACTATGATCGCTTTGTCATTGCAAGTTGCTCCGTGTCCTGTAGCTGCACGGAATAGCTCATCACGAAAAGGATCGTAAACTACTCCTACTTGGGGAACTCCATCCACCATTAATCCAATTGAAACTACTGACATAGGATAGCCATGAGCATAGTTAGTGGTGCCATCTAGAGGATCGATCGCCCAAAGATACTTACTATTGTTACCGCCTAAGGTTCCTGACTCTTCCGCTAAGATCTGGTGTTCGGGGAGCTTATCCAGCAAAATTTTTAAAATCTCTGTTTCGGCTGCTTTATCTGCTTCTGTAACTAAGTCCCCTGGACGACCTTTACTCTGGATATCTTCAAGATTGCAAAACTTACTAGATAAAACTTTACCTGATGCGATCGCTGCTTCGGTAGCAATGTCTAGAAAAGTCAATAGTTCTTGAGTCATTGTAGTATTCCTGGCGCAATCTAAGAATAAAAGCTATTTTGGGTGAAACAGTTGTTAGTTTACTGTTTTTAGCATCTGAAAACTAATTTTGAGACTATTTTTGTATGTGGGCGATTAAGCGAGGTGGCTTGATTTCTTTGACGGATCAATTCACCGAATCAACTTATATTCATAAAGATCAGCTACTCCAACTCGAAACGCAAGGGGTTTGTAAGTCTTTGGCTATTTTTTGTCCTGATAATGTCAGGGTCAGTAAGTTACCTTGGCAGAAAGATTACACCATCAATACTCGTGATTGGGTGTTGGGGGTAATTAAGCTTGATGGCGTAGCTATGACAATTGAACCTTTAGCTCTTAAAGAAATTTCAACCGTACAAGAGCTATACCAACGTATTACGAATAGAGAGCTTAAAGTAATCGATACTGGAGATGATTCACTTCAACAGGCTTTGTTATTTTCAAAAGTTGACCCTGATTATTCTTGATAGCTAATTAATATCGATGCTTAGTAAGCTCCGAGAAGCGATCGCGCTATACGCAGCTAATGTTATTCTGTTTAGCCAGATCATTCTTACAGTTTGGCTTCCTGCTTCGGTTTTGGTTGTCTATCTTCGCTATTTTGTCTTACCTGAGTTAACTGGAGGAGATGAAATAGCTATGTTAATTCAGGAACTTGAGATCTCCAACTTAATTGAATTAATATTCGGTCCTATTTACGCTGGAGCCTTAATTTATGCTTTTTTTAGGATTAAGCAAGGCGCAGCAGTTGGCTATGGTGTGGCAATGCGACATGCAGCTAAAAGAGGTTTAAAGTTATTTGCCACTCGCTTCAGTACTAGCCTGATTATTTTTCTGGGTCTACTAGCATTAATTATTCCTGGGATTATTCTGACCTTACGTTACTACTTTATTGATGAAATCGTCGTTTTAGAAAATATCAATAGTGGTAATGCTCGTAAACAGAGTACTAGATTAACCAAGGGTAGAAGAAGCCAGATCTTCTCTGTGATTATTCTGGGATGGCTGGGGACATTTATCATTGCAACTATGTTGACCCTAGCCTCAGAAATACCAATAGAATTGTTTAATCTAGATATAACTGCTAATTTTGTTACTGATGTAATTATTCAATCTGTCAACAGTATTTTGTTCGGTTTTTTATACGCAATTTCTTTTATTTTTTACTGGGATAGTAAGCAGATTGATTATTATTCGCAAAGTTCTGAAGCTGACTATATAGAATAAGCACTCTTATCAGTAATCGTAAATAGTACAAGACAGATCTAGTGTGTAAAATTTTGCTGAAAACATTCAGTCAAATTAATGAGGGCATCTCATTTTTTGGAAAGTACAATAGCTAACAAATAGTAAATCATCCTACAACTGTACCAGCAAGTCAATAATGATTGACATTTACACGGATTTATTGAGCTTGTGGACTAGGTTGTTAAAGGGAAAATTTTCATAAAATGCTTAAAAACTATAATGAAAGATTTTGGCTTTATCTACTTCATATACGATTTTTTGACTAAGCAAACCAAGATAGGTAAGACAGCTAATCACCCTACACATTTTCTCCAAGAACTGCAAGCATCTAGTAGTCTCAAGTTTGAATTACTGCATTTTTATGAAAGTGCAATGGTGTCTCAAGAAGTCGAGAAATTGCACAGTCTTTATGACGAATATCGAATTGAGGATGGATGGTTTGAATTATCTTTAGCTACTCTTCTAGAAATTACTCACCAAACTGAAGAAGCTATCCACCCAACTCTAGAAACTGCTAAAACTCCTAGTAAAGCTGATTCCTCTTATGTCGGTTTATCACCTATACCAGAAAAATCTGAATCTAAGTCAAGAACATTAGCAAGTTTGCCTGAGGAAGTGCAAAAGCTTATTGTCGAAAATGCACCTAATACTATGTCTGTTAGTAATAAAGTTGGTAGAGGTAAAGCGTCCTATAAGTGCTACGCTTCTAGCAAAAAATATCTAGGCAAAATTAAAGGGTATTCTGGGTCAAGATATTGGGAAGCTAATCCTGAACAATCTGAAGCAAAAACTGCCTTTTTGGGTAATTTTGGCAAAGCAAGTATTTCCAAGGTGAAATCTTTCTTATCTCCAAGTAAAAAGAAGAGAGGAACTTATTCCTCCACAAGTGCTTGATTATTAGCGTAGTTGAGTGAGTTTATTTGGATCTATGTGGAAAGTAGTCTTAAGGCTAAATACTTAGTTCTAACATCTTCAAGAATATTGCCTTCTAGTTTAGATTGTTCTCTAAGTATGCACCCTGCTAGAACAGTCTCTCAGTATTTTTGAATTATTCGTTTCAAAGTCTAGTGTCATATGTGAGTCATTAACTGAACTTAAACATGTGATTGATCTGGCTATTAAATTTTATTAGGTGTTGAATTTTAATAAGAGATACGAGTTTTCTTGTTAATGACACTTGCTGATGTTTAGTAAGGTATAAGATTACAATCTGCTTACGTGTAAATAACTAGATATGCTTCATTTATGCTTATACAAATTTTACAGATAAGCTACTCAGATTTACTGATGTCTTGATTGCTTGCTAATCAAAACTTCAGAATAAATATGGATGGTATTTTAGTTATTCCAAAATATAACGAGGGCAGAAGTCAAATTATTTTTTGGATGTCTAATACTGATGAATAAGTTTGTCTTTCAAAGATTTACGACTAAAATCAGCAACTATTTAATCTTTAGTTGTCTAATCTCTCTAGGCCTTGCTAACCCTGCTCAAGCCGTTCTGCAGAATGGTTCATTTGAAGATGGTGGTTTTGTTGATACTAGTGGAACTGGTGATGGTTTTGAATTTCTTGCTGGTGGGTCAACAAAAATCACTGGGTGGACTGTAGGAGGAGTTGGTGTAGATTGGCATGATGGTATTACTTTTGACTCTCCACAAGATGGCAGTTTATTAGTTGATTTGAACCTAAATGGTACGCCCGGCCAAACTGGTACTTTATCTCAAACTTTTGCTACTAATGTAGGTGAGACATACGAATTAAGCTTTTACTTAGCTGGTGCAGGGGCTGTCTCTAATGGCTTTTCTCCCAACCGCAGTGTAACTGTTGATATTGCCGGAATCAATCAAGTCTTCTCTACTCCAGCATCAGATGGTACAGTTTTGACCTGGGAAGAACATACTCTTGGATTTACTGCTACTGGAGCTTCCACAACCTTAACTTTTAGTAGCCCTGATGATACTGGTTTCTGGGGACCTCTTTTGGATGATGTAAGTGTTACAGCAGTACCTTTTGAGTTTTCGCCTGGACTGGGATTATTAGCAGTTGGTGGAGTATTAGGGATTTCTCGTCTGCGTAAAAAAGCAGCAACCAAGATCGAAAAATAACGAAAGAGAGGGCGACTATGCCCTCTTTCCCAATCAGCTTAAACTGTCTAGTTTGCTACCATTTCAGCTGATAATCGTCTGAAAGTTAGCCTCTCAGCTTCGACATCGACAAAGATGGTGTCTCCAGGCTGATACTCTCCACGGAGGATCGATTTTGCTAAGGCTGTTTCTAAGTGTCTTTGGATTGCTCGTTTCAGAGGTCTCGCACCATACACAGGGTCGTAGCCCAACTCAGCGAGATAAGTGATCGCACTATCAGACAGCTTGAGAGAGAGTTTTTGATCCGCGAGACGTTTTTCGAGTCCTTGAATTTGCAGTTTAACGATAGGTGTTAGTTCTGACTTGGTTAGACCGTGGAAGATAATGATTTCATCAATCCGATTGAGGAATTCAGGACGGAAGTTATCCCTCATTGCTCCCATGACTCGCGATCGCATTTCTTCGTAGTTAGCTTCATCTGTGACATCGAGGATGTATTGCGAACCGATATTACTGGTCATAATCACGATCGCATTTTTGAAGTCCACGGTGCGTCCTTGAGAATCAGTCAAACGTCCATCATCGAGGATTTGCAGCATGATGTTAAAAACATCTCCGTGAGCTTTTTCGATCTCATCAAACAAAATCACCGAGTAAGGACGACGACGAATTGCTTCAGTTAACTGTCCTCCTTCTTCGTAACCGACATATCCCGGAGGCGCACCTACCAAACGTGAGACAGCATGTTTTTCCATATATTCGGACATATCGATCCGCACCAAAGCTTCTTCAGAATCAAACAGGGTTTTGGCTAAAGCTTTGGCTAATTCTGTTTTTCCTACGCCAGTAGGCCCGAGGAAAATAAAGCTGGCAGTGGGACGATTGGGGTCGGCTAATCCTGCACGAGAACGTTGTACCGCATCAGCAACAGCAGTTACAGCTTCATTTTGTCCGATTACTTTTTGGTGGAGTTCTTCTTCTAGATGGAGTAGTTTGTCTTTTTCCGACTCAACTAATTTATTGAGCGGAATGCCCGTCCACTTAGCAATAATTTCGGCGATATCGTTTTCGGTGACTTCCTCACGGAGCATATTGCGTCCTGAAGATTGTTTTTCTGCTAGTTTGCTTTCGATTTCAACAATTTCTTTTTGCAGCTCGGTTAGTTTGCCGTAGCGCAATTCCGCAGCTTTGTTGAGATCGTAGTCTCGTTCGGCTTGCTGGATTTCTAGATTGACGCGATCAATTTCTTCTTTGAAGTTATTGAGCTTATCGATTACTTCTTTTTCCGCTTGCCACTGGGCATTGAGTTCTGACTGTTCTTCTTTGAGATTGGCTAGCTCTTTTTCGAGGCGTTGCAATCTTTCCAAAGACAGCGAGTCATTCTCTTTTTGGAGAGAGAGTTTTTCCATTTCCAACTGAAGGATCTTGCGATCTATTTCGTCTAGTTCCTCAGGCTTGGAAGTAATCTCCATTTTTAGTTTGGCAGCCGACTCATCTACTAGATCGATCGCTTTGTCAGGTAAGAAGCGATCGCTAATGTAGCGGTTAGAGAGTGTTGCAGCAGCAACTAGAGCAGTATCAGCAATTTTCACCCCGTGATGGACTTCGTAGCGTTCTTTGAGTCCTCTAAGGATTGAGATTGTATCAACTACGTTTGGCTCATCGACCAACACAGATTGAAAACGTCGTTCTAAGGCTGCATCTTTTTCGATGTATTTACGATACTCATCGAGAGTAGTTGCCCCAATACAACGCAGTTCCCCGCGAGCCAACATTGGTTTGAGCAAGTTGCCTGCATCCATCGAACCTTGGGTCGCACCTGCACCCACAACAGTATGGATCTCATCGATAAAGAGAATGATCTGACCTTCGGATTCGGTAACTTCTTTGAGGACAGCTTTGAGTCGTTCTTCAAACTCACCGCGATATTTTGCCCCAGCAATCAACGCACCCATATCCAGAGCAACTAGCTTGCGATCGCGTAAAGATTCGGGTACATCACGATTGACAATTCTCTGTGCTAAGCCTTCAACAATCGCAGTTTTACCTACCCCTGGTTCACCGATTAGAACAGGGTTGTTTTTGGTACGACGGGAAAGGATTTGAATAGTACGACGGATTTCTTCATCGCGCCCAATTACAGGATCGAGCTTACCCTCTTTGGCGAGTTCGGTTAATTCTCTACCATATTTTTCCAGGGCTTCGTATTTACCTTCTGGGTTTTGGTCGGTTACTCTTTGGTTCCCCCGCACTTGCTTGATGATCTCCTTTAGCTTTGTTTCGTTGAGTCCAAACTCTTTGAATAAGTTCTTTCCTAAGCGGTCGTCTTTGGCGTATGCCAAGATCAAGTGCTCGACAGAAATATACTCATCTTCGTAGTCTTTGCGATATTTATCCGCATTATCCAACAAAACATCCAAGCTGCGACCCAGATAGATCGAGTCACCAGGATTTTTAACTTTGGGCTGAGAATTAATGAAGCGGTCTACGCGATCGCGAACCCGATTAACGCTGATATCTGCTTTGTTAAAGATGCTAGTTGCTAGTCCTTCTTCTTCTAGCAGTGCTTTGAGCAAATGCTCGCTTTCGATTTGTTGGTGGCTATTTTGTTTGGCGAGATCGGTGGTTTTGACAACAGCTTGCCAAGCTTTTTCGGTGAATTGCTGGGGGTTGGATGGTTGCATATATTTTTTCTCCTAATTTGTTGATGGTTAATGGTTCATCGCTGATTGTGGCTAACCGACGATCTTAAGAGCTTTTGTAGTAGTTATGAATAGTTGGTTTTGTCCTGTTGCTGTCATTGTAGCGGAGCTAATAGTAGTGACTGGTATGGATAACTCTACTTGGGTGCGATCGGTTTTCCCTGAAGCAGATTAAGGATGATATGTAAGTTTTCCAGATAATAGTAAAGCTCCACACTACTATTTAAAATCAAGTATTTTTAACTTGGGTAATATTAGCCAAATAACATTGAATTTCTGACTCTTCTGTTTTACCCCAACTAGGTTTTTTTCTGATATCAATGTCCCAATATTCAGAAAAAGAGCGAGGCTGAGATGTCCCAGATAATACATCACCTGTTGTAGCAGAGAGTTTAAAATTAGTCATTGAACCGCTTATTAAAAGTCGCAAAAAACATTTATTTTTTTTAAAATCGATATCAATAGGAGTTATTTGTTCTAGTTTTGGATTGTAGACAATATCAAAATCAATCCCCACAGCTTTGTGAAAAATATTTTTTTGAATTGAGTAAAAAGGCTCTGTGATGTATTGACTCATTGCCTCTAAGTCTTTGATTGTCCAGTGGTATTGGTATTGCTGAAATAATTTATTTGTTTCTGTAGTCAAGTCTACTTTGCTAATGAGGTGTTGGTATTGAACTGCGTTGAGTTCTGTTGCTGGTTCAATTTGCTTCCAGATTTGATTGTCAGAATAATAGCGAAAGGAATATTTGTTAGTGAACTTAGGCTCAATTTGCTGTATGTAGGTAATCAGCTCATTATCTTCGGTGAATTTTTTACCAATGTAGTTAAAGTAGTTAATCATCTCTGGAAGATAAGTCAGCCAAAGCACAGATCCACAAAGGATTAGTAGTGCGACGAAAAATCCAGTGCTAAAATTTTCTTCCCAATGGTCGCTACCGCCCCCACGACTATAAAAACTGCCACTGCCCCCTCCTCCACCACCTTTGTTGTGTACTAAGAAACCACCAGCATAAAAATTGTGGTCTGGCTCGATCTCAAGCAAGTTATAGACTTGAATGGATTCAGTAATTTTATTTAAACTTTTGATTTTAGTTGTTGTACCATTTTCGTTGATCAACTGATCGCCTATTTCTAGCTTTGCTACTTCAACTAGTTCAATTTTGTTTCTTATCTGCCGATAGAAAGGATGGGTTTCGGTTACAAAAATTTGGTGATTGAGTTTGTAATAGCTATCTGTTTCTAAAACTTCGATTTTGCCAATTCTGCCTAACTCCTGTTGTCGTTGGCTAAAATTGTAGCTAGTTATTTGATCGCCTTTGTGTAATCGTTCTATCGGAATCTTTCCTTGAGGAGTCAAAATAAGGGTTCCCGCAGTAAAACAGCCACCACCTCCACCGCCTCCCCCACGACTATAAGCGGGCGCAACAAGCAATAAGTTTAAGAGTAAGCAGAGAATACTAACAGTGAAAAACCTGGAAAATAATTTCACGACGGTGATCTAAATTACGCTGTTATTTCAATTATAGATAGCAGGTCGATAAATGATCCCAGTGATAGTATTGAACTCAGGCTCGAAAGCAAACTCATAGGACAATGTGGCAGTACATCCAGTATTTCTTGTTGGCAGCGACAACCCTTTACAATCTCATCGCAACCCTCAAAGAAAATAAACAAGATTTGCCGCCTGGAGAGTTTATCGATATTGGTGGTCATCGTTTACATTTGTATCGCAAAGGTACAGGTAAACCAACTGTGATCTTGGATCATAGTTTAGGTGGTTTGGATGGTTATTTTTTGCTTGATGCTTTGGCAGAACTTACAGAGGTCTGTATTTATGACCGTGCTGGTTATGGTTGGAGCGATCGCTCTCAGTTACCTCGTAATAGCGATAATGTAACTATTGAGCTGGATCTGCTTTTACAAAAGGCTGAAATTGAACCGCCTTATATTCTGGTGGGAGATTCTTTCGGTAGCTACAATATGAGGCTGTTTGCCCACAAGCATCGCGAACAGGTTTTAGGTGTAGTTTTTGTTGATGGCCTACACGAATCAGCGATGTTAAATATGCCTTTATCTATCGTGTTGCTTCAGTCAGCATTTTTTGCTGGTTTTGTGATGGCAATTTTGGGTTCTGCTTTGGGAATAGTAAGAATCTTGGGGAATTGTGGTTTGTTTGAAGTCATAAAACCAGAATTAAATAAATTTAGTCCCGAAATCAGAAATCGTGTCAAACGTTCTTTTTATCGTCCCAAACATTGGCTAACTATGGCTCAAGAAATTTGGCATCTTAGTTCCAGTGGTGAATATTTAAAAACAGCTAATAACTTAGAAGGAATACCTGTAGTTAATATCAAGTCAAAAACTTTTTTTAAGGCTAATATCTTTACCTTATTTACACCAAGGAAAACAATTGACCGTCTCAGAAACAAGATTCATCAAGATTTGAGCTTAGTCTCGACTAATTACAGCCAAATAAATGCAACCCGTAGTAGTCATTTTGTCTGGCTAGATGAACCAGAATTAATAGTTAATGCTATTAATAGCCTGCTCCATCACAGGTAAATTACATCATTCTTATTACTAATTTCAATACTTTCAGTACTATCGACGACGCAGCTATAAGTCATACTGACTCTTGCTCCTAAAATAATCTCGTCCCCATATTCGAGGCATTGCATTTCGGTTTTGACCCCATTAACTGTAAGGCCATTAGTACTTCTTTTATTATGTCCTTTCCCATCAATAATCCAATGAGAGTAGGTATCTTTATAAGTTGGATGTCTTAGCCAAGCAATTGTGGCATGATGGCGAGAAATCATCTTATCCTCCAAAGTCAGGGAACACTTGTGATGGCGACCGATAGCAAAGATCTCTTTACCCAGCGTAATGTTGCGGATATGATCGCCATATTTAACAACTAAAATAGCTTTTTCTTGTTGAGAACTTTTTGAGTTATGTCGAATCATCTACTTTCTAAGAGGTAAGAGATTGTCTTAAGTTCTTTGATCTTAATTGAAGAAGTTTATTTCAACATCAGGTAAATTATCTAATAATTTATACTTGTGTTGTATTTTTGCCGACACAACTGAAGATTTGATGCGCAAATTTAAGCCAATATGCTGATACTTTTAAGCGATCATAGATAGGTAAGTTAAAAAAATAATCCAGAAAGTGAATCCAAAAAGGGACTTGCTCCGTATTCATTAATAGCTGAGTCGGTTGAGACTCTCACAATGAGCCATTAACTACTAATCAAACCCCTTAATTCTCTCAATGGAGACGGCAAATTATTTATCAACCAAGTACCCTATCGAGCAGGCGAGAGAGTGCGTGAACCAGAAACCAGGGCATGTAAATGATGCTAAGGATTCCGAAGGCGACGCCCTTACTGATGAAGTTGTGTTTGCGACTTTTGTTCAGGGGGATACTGCTGCATTGGGTATACTTTATGACCGCTATGGGCTTTTGGTCTATCGTTTGATTTATCGGATGCTTGGCAACGCTCAAGAAGCAGAGGATTTGACCCAAGATATTTTTCTCAGTCTTCAAGTGAAGTCTAGATTTGATCCACAGCGTGGTTCTTTTTATACCTATCTCATGACCTTAACGCGATCGCGAGCTATTGATCGCTTACGTTCTCGACGTTCTCGGGGCAAGTTTTGGCAGAATATCGGCAAGCTCAAAGACACTATTGTTAAACAAAAAACAGACACACCGATGGACGTTGTCTCGACTGAAGAAGTTTCGGTTCAAGTTAGAAATGCTCTCGAAAAATTATCGGCCAAGCAACGACAAGTTTTGCAATTGTCTTATTACGAAGGGTTGAGTCAGTCAGAAATTGCTGAACGTTTGGATCTGCCTCTCGGTACAGTCAAGACCCATAGTCGCCGTGGGTTAATTCAACTACGCAAAAATCTACATAGTTTGGTTAATCAAGATCATGACTAATAATCCGCGATCGCACAATTTAGAGGAAATTTTAGCGGGATATGTTTTGGGTGATCTCGATGAAACAGAACTTTTGTGGCTCCAAGAGCAGATGGCAGCTCAGCCAGAACTTCAAGAACGAATCACTCAGTTAGAGCATACGCTCAATCTCTTACCCTACAGTTTGCCAGAGGAGAGTCCTCAGGGAGATTTACGCCAGCAAATCCTAGCTCAAGTTAGACCCCGATCTATATCTGAACCTGCATTGCCCCAATCTCGATCTCTGAAATCTAAGTCTGGTTGGATTGTTGGTGCAATAACCCTAGTTAGTACTTTTATTTTAGGGATCAATAATTTCAGTTTGCGCCAGCAAATTGCTTTAACAGAAGACCAACTTCTGCAACAGCAGGAACTAATTGCTTTATTGCGTCAACCAAATAATCGTTTGGTTGCTCTGACCGCTAGTAATGCTGCTCGTGATGCTACTGAGCATGAGGTTGTTGCAGCATCAGGTAGTTTAGTTCTCGCTCCCGAAAGTGGTAGGGCCGTGTTGGCACTCAAAAATCTGACTCCTTTACCAGGTAATCAAGTTTATCGTCTCTGGGCAGTTTCCCAAGGTAAAAAAACTGGCTGCTCCAACTTTAAGCCTGATGCCAAAGGAGAAGTACATCTCAACCTAACTCTCGGGGAAGCCTTAGGAGATGCTAACTCGGTTCTAATTACGATCGAGCCCAGACCAGATACCGAGCAGCCTTTGGGGCAAGAATTTTTGACCGGTTTTTATCAGGCGATTTAACAAGATGATGCAAGCATATCCCAAAGTAATAATCGTCGGGGCTGGCTTTGGTGGATTACAAGCTGCCTGTTCGTTGGCTCGTCGAAAAGTCGAGGTTCTTTTGGTAGATCGCAATAATTACAATACCTTTGTCCCTCTTTTGTACCAAGTCGCAACGGCTCAATTGGCTCCTGAGCAAGTAGCTGTTCCGATCAGAACCTTACTACGTAGGGCTAAAAACCTGAGTTTTCTTCAAGGGGAAGTGACCCAGATAGATTTGGAAGCTAAAAAAGTCCAAATAGATCGCCATACTTTGAGTTATGACTATTTAGTCTTGGCAACAGGAAGTAAGAGTAACTTCTTTGGTGTGTCTGGAGCGGAACAATTTGCTTTCCAATTGAAAACCCTTAATCAAGCAATTCAATTACGTAATCATTTACTGCGCTGTTTTGAGCAAGCTAGTGCAGTTATAGACGAGACTAGGCGCAAGCAGCTTTTGACGATCGCAATTGTCGGTGGTGGTGCAACAGGAGTTGAGTTAGCGGGTTCTTTGCTGGAGCTAATCAAACAATCTCTGTTAAGAGATTTTCCTAAGTTATATCATCGAGAAGTCAAATTACTGGTGATTCAGAAAAGCGATCGCTTATTTACAGAGTTTCCCGAATCTCTCGGTCATTACACCACCAAAAAACTGAGGAGTTTGGGCGTCAAAGTGTTGCTCAACTCTCAAGTGACTAAGGTTACAGATGGAGGACTAGAACTAGATGATGGGTTTAGGATTTCGGCGGAGACTACTATTTGGGCGGTTGGGGTTGCTGGAGCGATTCCTCAGGGTTTGCCTGATATTGCAATTATCAAACAAAATAAACTCAAAGTTACTTCTACTCTTCAGCTAGCTAATTATTCAGAAGTCTTTGCCATTGGAGATTTAGCAGGCCTTCCTCATCAAGCATTATCTGGAGTCGCCCCAGAGGCCTTGCAGCAGGGAGTTTATGTTGCTAATGCCATTAGCAAACAGTTGCGAGGTCAATCGCTAAAGCCTTTCTCTTATTTCAACAAAGGAAGATTAGCCATTATTGGATGTTACTCAGGGATTGGGCAAATTGCAGGGATTAAGCTCACTGGTTTTATCCCTTGGTTTTTCTGGTTAACAGTTCACTTGGTTTATTTCCCCGATTGGCGTAATCGTTTACTGATTTTGTTGACCTGGCTCCATAACTATCTCTGGTGCGATCGCTCAGTACGACTTATTTTATCTATCCCCGAAACTAATATGAAACAGCCCAGATCCTCTATCTCAATTAATAGTGAATAGATTTATCTGAAGTTCATTATTATTTGATTTCTTGATTGTTTAAGGTCAATTTTTTTTGATGATATCAATTGAGGTTAACTTGTTTTTTGTCTTAAGCTTTTTAATCAATCACAACATCTAGTTATTCTTGTCAAATCTAAAATATAAGGAGTTCTCTTATGCAAACTAATTCTCTTACTAGAAATAATAATCTTGCTAACTATGGCCTATGGGCTTTGCGTATTCTTTTAGTATTGATTTTTCTTTATCATGGTGTACCTAAGGCGATTTTTTGGGAAGCAGCAATGGCAAAATTTGTGAAATTTGGCTTACCAGGATTTTTGGGACCTATTACGGGGATTGCTGAAGTATTGGCTGCTGTCCCATTATTATTTGGTAAGTTTTGGAAAGTCACCAACCTGGTTTTGATTTTTATTATTGCGGGAGCTTTAGTAACAGTACAAATCCCTAACTTTATTAGTGACTCTTCTAAGGTTGCTGGCTTAGAAAGAGATTTGTTGATTTTAGTAGGGCATATTGTTTTGTTGGCTTTTCCTCCCAAAACAACTACCGCTTCAGAAGATAGTTAAAGCTTTAAAGTTTACCTTCTATTTATTGGTAATTTCAAGCATCATTTTGACAGGTTTGGCTGTTGAGATGGTGCTTTTTTGTTAGAAGAAGATTATCGAAGGAAACTTGCGTCTAAGTCTGGTAAATCATTTAGTAATAAATCCCAATGTTCATATTTTTCGAGATATTCAACTACCACAGGTAAAGGTTCTGTAAATATCTCGGTGCAGTCTACTTCTTCGGGAAAATTTAGGGTAAAAGCTAACTGTTCTTGGGGCGGTGTAAACTGAGCATTTACTCCAGATTTATTGCCTCTAGCATCGATGCGATACCAGCCATGTTCTGGTAAATAAACTCCATTTAAACCATGCAAACTGTATGGTGCACCGTCATCAAAGACACTTAAACGCTGATAGCAAAATCCTGCGGGAATTCCATTAGCTCTGAGTAACGCTGCTAGTAAATGGCTTTTGGCATAGCAATAACCCGTACCATGCTTGAGAACATCAGATGCTGTACAAGTAACGGGGTTCATTTGGTAGTCGCAACTATGTTTGATCTCATCCCTGACCCATTCAAAGCAAGTCTGAGCAATATGTTCTGGTATTGATTTTCCTTGTGCAAGCTTTTTGGCTAATTCGAGAATATCGGGATGTTGCCAGTCGATAATAGCAGTTGCTTTAAGATAAGCAGAATCTGGTTGCATGACTATTCGCTATTTGAGTATTAAACATTTCTAGCATATAAAAAACAGTAGCAAGATCCTGGCTTACTACTGCTAATTTGCTGAGATTTACATTTATTGCTGTCTAGTTCAGGTAACTAAAATAATTAGCGATCAACTGAACCCATAATGATGTCAACACTACCCAAGATCGGCATAATGTCTGCTAGCTTGACTCCCTTAAGTAAACTGGGCAGGATTTGCAGATTGTTAAAGTCAGCAGAACGGATTTTCCAACGCCAAGGGAAAACATTATCGTTACCCTTGATAAAGATTCCTAGCTCGCCCTTACCACTTTCCAAACGAACGTAGTGCTCTCCTTCAGGGATTTTGAAAGTAGGAGCAACTTTTTTGGCAATGTATTGATATTCAAAATCGTTCCATTTCGACTTACGTCCTTCTGCCATACGCTTAGCCTCGAGGTTTTCGTAAGGTCCTCCAGGAATTCCTTTGAGGGCTTGACGAATGATTTTGACTGATTCACGCATTTCATTAACGCGCACCATGTAACGAGCAAAACAATCACCAGCAGTTTCCCACTGAACTTCCCAGTCGAGTTCGTCGTAACATTCGTAGTTATCTACTTTTCGCAAATCCCACTTCACTCCGGAGCCACGGAGCATTGGGCCAGAAAGACCCCAGTTAATGGCATCTTCGCGACTAATTGTTCCGATACCTTCAACGCGACGGCGGAAAATAGGATTGTTGGTGATGAGTTTTTCGTACTCGTCTATTTTGGGGTCAAAATAATCACAAAAGTCTTCGCACTTATCCATCCAGCCATAAGGTAAATCAACTGCTACCCCACCAATGCGGAAGTAGTTATTGTTGATTAATCTTTGTCCTGTAGCAGCTTCCCACAAGTCATAGATTAGTTCGCGTTCGCGGAAGATATAAAAGAATGGGGTTTGCGCCCCAACATCAGCTAGGAATGGGCCAAGCCACAAAAGGTGATTGGCAATGCGGTTGAGTTCTAGCATAATCACGCGAATGTACTGCGCGCGCTTAGGAACTTCAATTCCCGCTAGTTTTTCGGGAGCATTAACTGTAATAGCTTCATTAAACATCCCTGCTGCATAGTCCCAACGGCTAACGTAAGGAACATACATGACATTGGTACGATTTTCGGCAATTTTTTCCATTCCCCGATGCAAGTAGCCAATTACAGGTTCGCAGTCAATGACGTCTTCGCCATCTAGGGTCACAATTAGCCTCAATACCCCGTGCATAGAAGGGTGGTGTGGCCCCATATTGAGAACCATTGGCTCGGTTCTAGTTTCTATCTTTGCCATATTTCAGGGATTTGTTTAAGAAATTAAATTTAGTAACTTTATTTTACCTTG
>CAZSEZ010000050.1:0-19343 GCA_964606015.1 uncultured bacterium | reverse complement strand
CTACTATCAAATCTTGCGAAATAATACTCTGACTCGTTTATTAATAGAAACTTGTTTCACTCCAATTATTTTTGGTTTTATGGCTTTGGTTTGGTCCTCCCAGCGAGATAGAAGTATCCGACTTTGGTTTTGGCTGACTTTCCTTCCTGTTTTATTAATTTCATTTAGCACTATTTCAAGTAAGGCTGCTGCTGTAGCAGCCCCCTGGCGACTTACTGGACCCTGGATACTAGTTACTGTACCTTTTTTAGCTTTTAGTATTAAAACCTTTGCTACAAGTTTTAGTAAAAACAGAGTCAGGCCTGCATTGGTGGCAGTTGTGGTTGCTGTTCTACTGACTTTTGTTTTACAAAGTAATTTTATCGTGGAAAAAAGAAGCTTTTTGAAACAAGTAGAATTAGATGCAGGAGTATACTTGCAAAGTTTAGATATAGAGCAGAAAGATCAGAGAATTCTAATTGAAACTGAGTCTTACTCATACCTAAATATTTTGACAACTTCCAATATGCCAGAATATTTTGTCTTAAGTACTGGGGATGATCCGCAGCAAATAGCTTTGTATATTGGGGCTAAAGATTATATTAAGCAAAATGATCCAGAAAACTACCAAAAATACTTGCAATCTAAGTATGATTTTAGTGGTAAATTAGATCTCAAGCAGCTTCAAGAACAGAAGATTGCTTATTTGATGCTGCAAAAAGATGCGTATCAAAAACAAGCTGATATGAACACAGGACTCAGGAAACTCAATCAGTTTGGGGGTTGGAATCTTTATCAACTTCAGGAATAAGCTCCTCTGAAAGATCAAGTTTTAGACTGAAACTTGATCTTTTATTTATGGTATGAGAAACCGATGTAGCAATAGCCAAAGTTCACTTAAGAGCTTTGATTTCTTAGGCACCAATTATTTATCCGTAAGCTCAATCACCAGCATCGGTGACTCGCCAACTAAGTTTGAGATTGAACCAGAAATTCCAAATTGTAACTAGTCCGATCGCAATAAAATTGGCAAGGTATCTCCCATAGGTCAAATCTTCAAACACTAAATTAAACAAAAAATTCAAAATTAAAACATTAAGAATTAATCCAGCTAAGCAAACCACATTAAACTTCAAGAAACGCCGAAACCGCTTACGCCAACCCTTCTGTTGTTGAGAGAAATCGGCAAAAGTCCAAGCGTCGTTCCACAAGAAATTGTTAAAGATAGCTATTTCTGAGGCAATGATTTTACTTCTAGTCAAACCCCAACCCAAGGTGCTGGGATCGCTGAGGAGATAGAGCATAATCATGTCTACAAATACACCACTAAAGCCCACTATACCAAAGCGTAGAAATCGTTTAACTGGCCAAAGATCGAAGCGTAACCTTAGTAAATGTTGAATGTATTCAATGTATTGTTTCCAAGTAACCTTGCTAGCTCCTGCTTTTCTTTCACGAAAAACATAGCCTACTTCAGCAATCCAACGAATTGCGCCTTTGGCTGCAACTTCAATCAAGATTTTGTAGCCTACGGGATTGAGCTTTCTATCTGCGATCGCTGAACGACGCACCATAAAATAGCCACTCATCGGATCGCTCAGGCGACTAATCACCTCGGGTAAAATCAGCAAGCCAAGCATTTGTGCACCACGGGAGAGAAAGCGTCGGACAAGGCTCCACTCGCTAACTCCACCTCCTTCGACATGACGACTAGCAACTCCTAAATCGGCTCCTTTTTCTATTTCCTGCCAAATCTTGAGTAAGATTTCTGGAGGGTGTTGCAAGTCTGCATCAATTACCCCAAGTATTTCCCCTTTAGCCACTTGCCAACCCCGAATTACCGCAGTGGATAGACCCTTTTCCTTTTGCCTGCGCATTACTTTCAGTTGCGGGTAATCGCAGGTTATTTCTTGCGCTAGTTTCCAAGTTCCATCTGGACTATCATCGTCCACAACAATCAATTCGTACTGATCAGGAATTGCCTCGTCTAAAATCTTACTAAGAATTTGAATGATTTTCTGAATATTTGCACCTTCATTGTAGGAAGGAATTACTAATGAGAAGCGGATATTTGGCTTACTATCCTCTGTCTTAATCGCTTTGGGTATTACTGCTAGACCAGAAGGAGGCAATATTAAACTAGTAGTCATAGGTGTTATTGATAGATCGAGAATAAAAAGCAGTAGTTATACTTGCTTCTATGATCTACCAATTCGTGTTTTACAAACGTAATCTAATTGACGAGTGATGATAACTTGATTTCAGTTTTTCCCTGTAATGAAATATTCGTCTTGAATAAAAATCAAGTGTTCTGTTGAGCGAGATAGTCAAATACTGACTTGTCTCCAATATCAGGATCGATTTCTTGAACCATTTTGCGTCCAGCAAATACAGTAAAGCCAATTGTCCAAACAGCTAGTAAGACCTCTTCTATATCCACAGGAAGCAGGCCAGAAAGATGTCCCAACAGTAGAAAGGGTACTACCGGGGTTAAAATCTTGGTTTCTAAACGATTGAAGCAAAAGGCTTCTTTGAAGTAGATCCCAGTCAAAGCTGCAAAGGTAAACCCAACGCCAAAGAGAGTGATTGGTTGATGATACACATGCAGAACTAGAGGTTCGTTGGCTTGGATGCCAATAGTGATCGCAGAAACCGTCCCTATTAACCAAAATACTTGCAATAGACGATGCAAAGCCTTCATATAAATATGAATGTAGAGTAGGCTGACTCCTAAACCTAGAGAAAATAAGGCAAACAAAGGAGTTAACCACCAACTAGTAGCTGCTCCTTGAGATACGACAAGATTGGTTGCGATCGCAAAGCTAATTGCTGAGAGAACTAGACCTCCCCGATAGATAATTACTTCTAAGCGATCTTGTTTATCGATAGTAAAAGAGCCAAATTGTCCTTCGTAAGTAACGGCTTCTCGGTTTAGGGCTTCAATCATGGTTGCATAGGGTAATGTGTTGGTGTAGAAATGCGAGATTGAGTGGTAGTTGTTTTAAGCTATTTCTTGGGTTAGTAATTTTTTTCCTTGCTGTTTCTCGTTTTACCTATCGTACGAGGAATTGTGTCACAATCAAAAGTACAACAAATAAGTAAAAATCCCCAAATAATTAATTCTAATGTTCGCTGGATCAGAATCTACTACTGCTATTTTTTTTATTATCCTGATTGCTGTGGGCATCCTAACATGGAGCTTCAATCGCTCTAAAGTCTACGGTAAGCTTGGTGTCTTAGCTTGGTTGCAGTCAGCGGTGCTGATGTCACCTTGGCTAGTCTTTTTTGCGTTATTTGCTGTTGGTATTTATCTAAATTTGGTGGGGATTTTAGCTTTATTGCTACTTTCTGCAGGGATCTATATCTATATTGGTAAGACTCTCAGAGCAGCTGGGCAAGATGCCATGATTAAGCAACAAGCAGCAGAACGACTCAAAGCGGAGGCAGAAGCAGCAGCTAAAGTTGAGCAGACAGTAGATCTGACAGTTGATCCAGAGCAAGTAGCTCTCATGAGGTTTGCGCCAATCCCTGATGATGACCTCAGCAAGATCAAGAGTGTTTTCGGGATTGATACTTTTTTCGCAACTGAGACTATTCCTTACCAAGAAGGGGCAATCTTTAGAGGAAATCTCAGAGGTGAAGCTGAATTTTCTCACAATAAGATGAGTGACAAGTTACAGGTTCAGCTTGGTGATAAATACCGCCTATTTTTAGTTGAAAGCCCTGAAGAAAAACCAGTTGTTGTCGTCCTACCTAGTAAAAATGATCCTAAACCAGCCACGCTGGCCCAAAAAAATCTCTCTTTGGTTCTATTGGTATCCACTATTGTTACTAGTCTAGAGGCCTCTGGCTTGCTTTTAGGTTTTGACTTATTTAGCAACTGGAACCGTTACCAGGAAGCTATTCCTCTTAGTTTGGGTTTATGGTCTGTATTGATTGCTCATGAGTTAGGACATTTTTTGGCTGCAAAACGTCATGGTGTTCGCTTGAGCCTACCGTACTTTCTTCCTACCTGGCAGATTGGCTCTTTTGGTGCAATTACCCGTTTTGAATCTTTGTTGCCTAGTCGTACCGTACTTTGTGATATCGCCTTGGCAGGGCCAGCACTAGGAGGCTTGATTTCTCTTTTATTGCTAGTTATAGGCATGACCCTTTCCCATCCTGGTAGTATTTTCCAGCTCCCTACAGAGTTTTTCCAAGCTTCAGTTTTGGTAGGTAGTTTGGCAAAAGTAATATTTGGTTCTGCACTCCAGGAAACTATTGTCGATGTACATCCATTAGTAGTGGTGGGGTGGTTAGGTTTGGTAATTACTGCACTTAATTTAATGCCTGCCGGACAGCTAGATGGCGGCAGAATCGTTCAATCTATCTATGGTAGGAAAATTGCCCGTCGGACTACTGTTGCAACTTTAATCGTTCTTGGCATTATCACTTTGGCAAATCCTGGAAATCCCATTCCTTTGTATTGGGCAATCTTAATTCTGTTTTTGCAGCGAGATTTGGAGCGTCCTGCTCTTAATGAAATTACTGAACCAGATGATGCTAGAGCAGCTTGGAGTTTGTTGGCTTTATTTTTAATGTTGGTGACTTTGATTCCTTTGACTCCTAGTTTGGCTGGAAGTTTGGGGATTGGTGGTTAACTGGAGGTTTTAGAGCATAGATCTCTCAAATCTAAGTACTTTAAAAGGAGCAGCTGTAATTCAGCGAACTGGATGGAGATAGCTGGTTGCTTGATCTACGCGTCAAGTAATTAGTAATTTTCCGCTGAAAAATTAAAGTTTTTAATTGTCTCCTTTTCTTCTCTGGCGTACAGGACTAGTTGAGTTTGCTGCGAATTAATCTGGTCCCATATGTCTTGGAATCTTTGTGCAACGTATAAGAAACCTTTAAGAAAATGTATAGATGCTAGATCTAGGTGTTTATACTCATCTTAGCGGTGCCGCTGCACATAAGAAATGAAGTACTAAAACTTGGCAAATCATGAATCAAAAAGCTGTTGTAATTGAGGTCAATGAAGTTCCTTTAAAGATATTTAGACACTATCAGCAACTCCGTCCCAAATCTCAAATTGCACGGCTGCTAAAGGATTCTTTGGTTCTGACTACAGAGGCGAAAGATGTAACCGTGGATTTTCTCTATCCAGCCCAAACCTGGGCATCTTTCAATACTGGAGCCTCCTATGAATATCATCAGATGCACTGGTATAACGATCCCAAACCAGCAGCTTATCCTCTGTACTGGAAAACCATTGCCAATCAGGGTTTACAAGTGGGATTGATCAATACTCTTCATTCTTCCCCTGCCGATACATACCTTGGTAATCCCAACTATCAGTTTGTTATTCCTGATTGCTTTGCGAGTAACAACATTACTAAGCCAGAGCTTTACCAAGATTTTCAGACTTTAAATACCAGAGCTACTGTGGAAAGTGGCCGTAATGCTTCTTTGAAAGTCTCCAAAACCAAGGCTCTAGCCACTCTGGTCAAATCTCCAGCTATGGGAATTAAGCCACAGACACTATTTAATGCCGCAGGTCTAGTGGCACAAGTCAAAACTGGCAAAGTTAATCGAGAAAGATTGCGTAACTTGCAATTTGATTTGCTGGCAGATATTTTTTTCAAGCAGATGAGCCATCAGTCAGTAGATTTGAGTATCTTCTTTACCAACCACATTGCTGCTAATATGCACCGTTATTGGTATGCTTTGTTTCCTGATGAGTACCAACGAGAATTGTATAGTCAACAATGGATTGACAAGTATTCTCAGGAGATTTTGGTGGCTGTAGATTTGCTTGATCGCTTTCTTGAGAGAGTGATTGAGTTGTGCCACGTGCAAGACAGGACTTTGATTCTTGTCAGCAGCATGGGACAGAAGGCCAATCAAACTTTGACTAAGACCCGTAAGTATTTCTTCAAATTGGACAAGTTCCAGAAATTTTTGCAACCACTTTGTGCCGGTAAGCAATATAACTGTCGTCTCGATGCAGCGATGATTCCTCAATATTCGCTTCATTTTGATTCTGTTGAAGCAGCCAGAGAATGTTGGGAAATGATTAACGATACTCAAAAATATATCAAGAATATTTGGTTAGAAAATGACCTCAATGACAATGTTGTCACTATTTCTACTAACTTAGATGCGGATGCCGAGCAGTTTTTTATTCGTGGCAAGGGTTTTACTTATCAAGAGCTAGGGTTTAAGCGTATCCCTATTGATAACGACTCCTCTGGAAAACATTCCCCCGATGGCAGTTTGATTATCTATAACAGTAGAACTAGTAGTACTGAAAGCGATCGCGTAAATTATTTGGAGTATGCGCCTGCAATGTTGAATTTCTTTGGTATCGAACCTCCTGAATATATGCTGAAGCCCCAATTCACAATTTAAACTAGCTAAATTCAAATTAGGGTTGAGATGTGGTTAGCAAACCAGTTGAATTAATGGAATCTTCGGGCAGTTTCTTTTGTAGTAATAGAGTATTCAGTCAACAAACTGTCCTAGAAAAAGCAGACATCAACAGTAAAGGAAACTACAGTAAGAAGTAGCAAGACTTATCATTCTTTTTACGGAAAGTAGTATTTATGTCGGAAACTTCATCTCGTATTTCTCCTTGGCTAGCTAGATTGCTCTATCCTCTGGGTAGCAAAGTAGTGATTCCTGCCTTTTTTAATAAAATTACGATTACTGGTCAGGAAAATATCCCTAAGAAGAATCCTGTGATTGTCGCGCCTACTCATAGATCTCGTTGGGATGCACTTTTGGTTCCTTACGCTATGGGCAGAATGGTCAGTGGTCGTGATATGCGGTTTATGGTTTCGATTAACGAAGTTAAGGGCTTGCAAGGTTGGTTTATCCGTCGCATGGGAGGCTTTCCTGTTAATCCTGCTCGACCTAAATTAGGAAGTTTGCAACACAGCGTCGAATTATTGCAGGACGATGAAATGTTAGTAATCTTTCCTGAAGGAGCTATATTTCGCGATCGCCAAGTTCACCCTCTCAAGCGTGGTGTCGCTCGCATTGCCTTGGATGTGGTCAACGAAAACCCAGATACAGAAGTCAATATTATTCCTGTGAGCCTGCGTTATAGTGAAGCATTTCCTAGTTGGGGGGCAGATGCCTGGCTCGATATTGGCAAACCAATTAATGCTGCGGAATATCTAGAAGAATCAGTACGTCGTGCTTCGCAAAACCTGACTAAAGCTCTCCAAGAAAAGCTCCAACAACTTCACGAGGAAACTCCTACTCCAGAATTAGTCAGTTAAGCAGGATAGAGGTTTAGTTCTTCTTTACGGGAACGCCAGTCTGGCATAAATTGGGTCATGTATGCTTTAAAGCGATCGCCATGATTGCGTTCCAAGAGATGTACCAACTCATGAACAACGACATATTCTAGGCAATAGGGTGGTTTTTTGATTAGTTCGAGGTTCAGCCAGATTCTTTTCGCTTGGATATTGCAAGTTCCCCAGCGAGTTTTCATCTTTTTGACTCCCCAATCATTGATTTCAACCCCAATAATTTGTTGCCAGTAAGCAATTAGTTCGGGTAATTCTGCCTTTAGTTGACAGCGATACCATTCGGTTAAAACCTTGGCTCTTTGTTGTTGGATGCTGCTTTCTCTGACATAGAGATCGAGATAGGTTTGGTCGCGGATAACTACTTTCGGTGTAGTTGTACTGTGAATGATATTGAGTAAATAGCGATCGCCTTTGTAGTAATAGCTTTCGCCTGAGAGATATTGTTTTGGGGCTTGACGAGGTCGGGCAAGAATTTTGGCTCGTTTTTGGGCAATCCAGCTTAGTTTTGAAAGTACAAATGACTCGATAGTGGCATTATCTATTCGCCAGGGAGCGGAAATGCGAACTCTTCCATCTGGGGGATGTACAGAAAGATTGATATTCTTGATGTTTTTTTTGATGATATCGACTGTCAGTTCATCATTGATTAGGAGTTGATAACTAGCTTGTTGGTTCTCTCTTTGTGGAACCGCTACTTTGATATTCCGTCTCATGGTTGTTGATCTTGGTTACTGGGCTTATTTTTTAGCTTTCCAGGTTCCGCCATAGCGATAGTAGGGATTGTCTTGGCTGAGTTCATCCCAACAATGACGACAGACTAAAACCCATTGATTAGTGGCATCGTGTTGAATACGGTAACGAACTTTGGCTAGTTGCTTGCAGCGATCGCATGGTTTGGCAGAGGATTTTGGCATAAAATAGCAAATACGCTTTACTGATTCAGGCTCTACATATACATGTCTAAGATGATAGACCCCCAACTTTCTCGATTTGGTTCGCAGATGTCCCAGCTTACGGGAGTTCGAGCCATTATGAAAGATATTATTGAAACTCTTCGCAACAGTCAGGGTAAAGAATTTATCAATCTTTCAGCAGGTAATCCTGTTATTTTGCCAGAAGTAGAGCAGCTATGGCGCGACTGTACGACAGATTTACTCAATAGCGATGAGTATGGGGAAGTAGTCTGTCGCTACGGATCTTCCCAAGGCTATGCTCCTTTGATTGATGCCGTCGTTAATGATTTTAACGCGCGTTATGGTCTGAATCTAAGCGATCGCAATGTTTTAATTACCCCTGGTTCTCAGTCACTTTATTTCTATGCTGCTAATGCTTTTGGAGGTTACACCACAGCGGGAGATTTACGTCGGGTAGTTTTACCTCTCAGTCCAGATTATACGGGTTATGGTGGAGTGAGTTTGACTCCAGAAGCTTTGCTAGCCTATCAGCCCAAACTCGATATCGATGAAGCCCAGCATCGCTTTAAATATCGTCCTGATTTTAGTCAACTTCAGATTGGCGAGGATACGGGCTGTGTAATTTTTTCGCGTCCTTGCAACCCCACGGGTAACGTTCTTAGCGACGAAGAAGTTAGTAAAATTGCTACTTTAGCGCAGGTACATGATGTTCCTGTTTTGATTGATTCGGCATATGCTCCACCATTTCCCAGCCTCAACTTTACTGAGATGCAACCTCAGTTTGGCGAGAATATTATTCACTGTATGAGCCTTTCTAAAGCTGGCTTACCAGGAGAACGCATCGGTATTGCGATCGGCGACCCCAAACTAATCCAGATCTTAGAATCTTTCCAAACCAATGCAGCTATTCACTCTGCCCGTTATGGACAAGCGATCGCAGCTAGAGCAATCAAATCAGGTAAACTAGCCCAACTAGCAACTGAGGTAATTCGCCCCCACTATCAGCGCAAGTTAGCCATCCTTGCAGAAACCTTGGATAAAACAATGCCAAAAGATTTACCTTGGTATCTTCATCAGGGAGAAGGCGCGATCTTTGCTTGGCTCTGGCTCAAAGATTTACCGATGACAGATTGGGAATTTTATCAAGAACTTAAGCAAGTGGGCGTAATTGCTGTGCCTGGTAGTACTTTCTTCCCTGGTTTACAAACAGAATGGCAACATAAACAAGAATGCCTCCGCATTAGTCTGACTGCTACTGAACCAGAAATTGTCACCGCCATGGAAAGATTGGCTGATGTTTACACCAAATTAATGAGTAAATAAAATCACTCTTCCCACAGTCTCCTGCGAGGCGAACCATTAAGACGCTGATGAGTATCTTGTAAAAGCTGGGGAATATTTAGCTTTTCGGGACAACGAGGTAAACAGTCGCCACACTCAGTACAGCGATCGCCTTTCCGTCCAGGGAACCAATGTCCGGCATTTTCAAACATGCGATAGCGATACTCCCCAAAAGCAGTCATCTCATAACCCACAGCCAAATTTCGCAAGCGCAAAACTTCAGGGATATTAATCTCTTCTGGGCAGGGTAAACACTGATAACACTGACTACAGCGATCGCTCTTTAGCTCATTTGTTAAATGTTCTTGTAACCTGCGATCTATCTTCTCTAAGATTTCTGGTTTGACCTTTTCTCTCTTTTCTTGTTCCTTTAATCCTGATAATTCCTCTGGACAGCTAGCTCCAAAACTCAAAGTAGTTATTTCTGGCTGGTTTAGCAACCATTGATAGTTAAACTCCAAAGGACTCAACGGTTCCGTTAACTGTTGCAAAGTTTCTGGCGGGTTGTAGAGCATACCTCCTTTATCAGCAGGGGAAATAATAAAAATCCCCATATCTTTAGCCTTGGCTGGTGCGATCGCTTCTTGGTGACGTTGCCAAAAATAATAGTAGTGCAGATTAACAAACTCGAATAAATTAGTGTTGATTGTTTCGAGGATTAGCTCCAAAGAGCCATGAGTTGAAAAGCCTAAATGTCTTATTTTGCCTTGCTGCTGGGCTGATTGAATCGCCGTAATGCAACCATTAGGATTCCCAATTAAATCTAGATGATGCTTAGTATTAATGCCATGAATCGCCAAACAATCAAGATAATCAGTTTGTAACCTAGACAAAGATTCCTCAATCCAGCAGGACATTACTTTTGGGTCTGCTGTAGGTGGGAGCTTAGTCGTTATGTAGAGCTGTTCTCTGGGAAGTGCATTTTTACTCTGCCAATACCGTCCCAGATACTCCTCGCTTTTGCCATAACCCCTGGCTGTTTCGATATGATTAATGCCTTTTGCGATCGCTGCTTGTATTGTTGCCAGTGCCATCTCAGAAGAAGCTAAACAACGCATCGTCCCCAAAGAAAACACAGACAACTCTAGTTCGGTGCGACCAAACCGACGACATTCCATCAAGCTAACCCGAAAATCTTAGCTATGCTTGCTTTTTTCAATTAGTTCGCTGGGGCTAAGATCGGAAACAAAATCACGGAAAGCTTCTCTTTCTGCCTCATCAGCATCGCGATCCACAGGAATCGAGGCATCGGCAACTACTTCTTCTAAAACCCAGATCGGACTTTCAGTTCGCAATGCCAAAGAAATTGCATCACTAGGACGACAATCAATTTCTTTTTTGACGCCATCTTTTTGCATACATAAAACAGCATAAAAAGTATTATCGCGCAGGGCATGAATGATGATTTTTTCTAACTCTAAATCCCAGACATCGAGTAAATGTGCCATTAGGTCATGAGTTAGAGGGCGTGGATGTTCTTGGCTTTCCAAGACGGCAACAATCGATCTAGCTTGGTCTGCTCCGATAAAAATTGGTAAAGCTCGCCTTTCTGAATTATCTTTGAGCAATACGATAGGACTACGAGTACCAGCGTCTAGAGCTATTCCTGCAACTTTCATTTCGATCATTAGCTTGCCCTCTTTGAGATTACATTCCTAAACCGCGACAGAAAAGTAATAGAATTACTTCACAGTATGACCCAATTTCCCCAAAATTACTTGACTATAAAGAAAAAAATCACAGTTGTAAACAAAATAAATTTAATTAGCGAATGTTCACCGGTTTAATCGAAGAACTTGGCACAATTGCCAATCAAACTAGTAATAGCTTGCAAATTTTAGTCAATAACTCAGAAAAGTCACAAATTTTACCAAGTTTAGTAATTGGCGATAGTGTAGCAGTAGATGGTATTTGTCTCACAGTAGAGAGTATTTTAGCTAGAGGTTTTATCGCTACGGCTTCACCAGAGACTTTAAAACGGACTACTTTAGGGTCTAGAGAACAGGCTGCTGAGTATGTAAATTTAGAGACTTCTTTACGAGTTGGTGCGAAAATCGGCGGGCATTTTGTAACTGGTCATGTTGATGGGATAGGGTCTTTAAAAGAAGCTATTGCGACTGATACTTCTTGGGAATTAACCTTTGCTGCTCCGATGAATATGGAAGCACAATGGCAATCAAAAATAGCCCCTTTCTTAGTAGAAAAAGGAAGTATTGCGGTTAATGGAATTAGTTTAACAGTTGCTAATTGTGCTTATGATGGTAGCTGGTTTAAAGCTGCTGTGATTCCTCTTTCCTATGCTGAAACAAATCTTTCTTGTTTAAAAGTAGGGGACTTGGTTAATCTTGAAAGTGATATTTTGGGTAAATATGTTGATCGCTTAATTAGTCACCGAACTGGGAAAACTGATGCTCAAGAGGATATTAGTTTAGGGTTTTTAGCAGATAATGGCTACATCTAGTGCTCAATAGATCCTAAGTTCTA
Organism: uncultured bacterium; assembly: GCA_964606015.1. Taxonomy (GTDB): domain Bacteria; phylum Cyanobacteriota; class Cyanobacteriia; order Cyanobacteriales; family Xenococcaceae; genus Hyella. The sequence goes on along the minus strand of CAZSEZ010000050.1, from coordinate 7,330 downwards.
CAAGCGAAACTAATCCTGCAACTAAGCGTTCTTTTTTAGTTTTTGGTAATTTTTTGATCTGATATTCGACTTTACTAGCAGCAGCTCTATCTCCTATTTCTTGAGTAAAAACTAGCTCTAGGGGACGGCGGGTTCGAGTGTATTTGGCTGCGGTAGCTTTACCTGATTGATGGATTGCAAAGCGTTTGGCAACATTATTGGAAATGCCAGTATAAAGAGAGCGATCGCTACAACGAATAATATAAACAGACCACACTTTGACCACGCTTTTCTTAGCTAGTTCGGCGGAGTACGACCATTTCTTTGCCAACTACGGGACTACGAGCAATCAGGTTTTGTTGTGAGTCGGCGATCCTAAGCTGGGTAAATTTGAGCTGGCGCGATCGCTTAAAGAGATCTGCCAGAAGTTTGTCCTGACGATTAGTAGATATCTCATACCAGTCATCGGTTAAAGTCACTGTAACCAGGTCGGCCTCAAGGTCGGGAGTAACCATAGCAACCAATTCATCTTGGGAACGATCTAGATTGGCAATTTTGGTGTTGAGAGTTGCAATGAAGTTCTGATCTGGGGTGAGTTTGAGTTGTGGCGGAATTGTTTCAATCGCAACTTTTTTCGGTCTGCTGGTAGCAGATAGTTCGGCAGGAACCTCGATTGCTTCTGGTTCCGAGGCAATATCAATTTCTGGTTCAAGACTATTACTAACTTCTGGTGCTAAATTCTCAGCAGCTGCGATATCGTTGCTACTTTGCTCTGTTGCTAGATCCTTTGCTGCTGGTTCTGTTGTCTCATCGGTTGCATCAACTGGCATTTCTACGATGGGGAGATCGAGATCCTGTTTTTTAATTGCTACAAGTTCATCTTGATTATTGGCGAAAAGATACCAAGATAGGGGAATCGCGATCGCTAGAACAAGCGCAATAATTCCTGGGACAAGCCACTTTTTCTGTGGTTTTGTAGGACTCTCGGATGGTTCTGGTTTTGCTGCTGTTTTTGGTTTGACTGGTTTACTCTGGGCTGCCTGTTTTACTGGCGTAACTTTTGTTTTCTCTTCAGAGACTATTTTTTTGTCTTTGGATTTTTCTGGACTAGTTTCTGCTGGGGCTGTTGCTGGTTCAAATTCTGATGAGGTTGATTCTGCTTGAGGTTCTGATTCTGGTTCTGATTCTGTAGACTCCGGCTCTGGTTCCAGTTCGTTTTGGGTTGCTGTTTTGCTGGCGATTAGAGATTCTAACTCAGTAGCAGTAGCCTTCAAACTTTGAATTGAGTTAGAAGAAGGCAAATCAATGACAGAAGTATCACCCAATTGCTCGACAATAGTTTTGAGTTGCGAGATAGTTTTTTTGAGTTGGGCGATCGCTTCTTCTTGAGATAGTGAGTTTACATCAGTCATAGTCAGGCAGCATCAGATTTGGTTATTTGCAGGGATCTCTAGGATAACGGTAGTTGTCTTTGTATTTGCTTGAGTATCTTGTTGCAGGAAATTTACATTACCACTAAATAATTTAAGACCTGACAAACTCAAAAAGTCACAACACTACGAATTGATTTGCCTTCATGCATTAGGTCGAAAGCTTGGTTGATCTCGTCGATCCCCATTGAATGAGTAATCATCGAGTCGAGATCGATTTTGCCTTCCATAAACCAATCAACAATTTTCGGTACATCGGTACGACCTCTAGCCCCACCAAAAGCAGTCCCCTGCCAGACGCGACCTGTAACTAACTGGAAAGGACGAGTACTAATTTCTTGTCCTGCTCCTGCAACCCCAATGACAGTCGAAACTCCCCAGCCTTTATGACAACATTCAAGAGCCTGGCGCATTACTTCCACGTTACCGATACATTCAAAACTATAGTCCGCTCCACCATCAGTTATTTGCACTAAATAGTCGACCAAATCCCCCTCAATCTCTTTGGGATTTACAAAATCGGTCATTCCGTAGTGTTCTGCTAGCTGACGTTTTGCGGGATTAAGATCTACACCAATAATTTTGCTGGCACCTACTAGTTTGGCTCCTTGAATAACGCTCAAACCAATACCACCCAACCCAAAGACAACTACATTTGCCCCTGCTTCCACTTTGGCCGTATTGATGACTGCACCCAACCCTGTCGTAACTCCACAGCCAATCAGGCAAACTTTTTCTAGTGGTGCATCGGGACGGATTTTGGCTAAAGAGATTTCTGGTAAGACAGTGTAGTTGGCAAAAGTCGAAGTCCCCATGTAGTGAAAAATCGGTTCCCCATCGATGGAAAAACGACTCGTTCCGTTAGGCATGACTCCTTTGCCCTGGGTCGAACGAATTGCCTGACACAGGTTAGTTTTGAAACTCAAACAATAAGGACACTCTCGACATTCAGGAATGTAGAGGGGAATTACGCGATCGCCTGGTTTGACGCTAGTAACTCCTTCGCCGATTTCAACAACTATTCCTGCACCTTCGTGACCCAAAATTGCGGGGAACAAGCCTTCTGGGTCACTACCTGACAGGGTATAAGCATCGGTGTGACAGACTCCTGTAGCTTTGATCTCGACCAATACTTCCCCTGCTTGAGGTGGTGCAAGCTGAACGGTTTCGATGCTTAGAGGTTTGCCTGCTGCGGTGGCGACTGCTGCTTTGACATCCACGATCTTTATTTTCCTCAACTATCCCATTGGATCAATCTAAGCAGACTAATAAGCTTTACTTCGTGACTTGCAAAATAAGTTAGTTAATCGAAAAAAATAGGAGTAGTACTTTACTCCCCTCATCAATTGCTTAACTGATGTTACACATTCTTTAGTAAATACATTACAAGCTAGTGTTTGATCCTCTCCATCAATTTTGGCAGCTACCAATGCCGAAGTTATTCCCTTATGTATTGCTGATTTTTATGATGTCTGACTCCTGTGAGCAAACATTACACTATGCGATAGATTGCTACGACTTGTATAGTTAACTTGCTCTTCAACTTGAAACTATTATTTGTTTTCTCCTTGAATCCTTAGATAGCAACTTGGGTTATGTAAATGAATATCCTAGTTCCAAGGAAACTTAAATTACTCAAATTAGTTCGGCTTTTGCTTGAGTCAGAACTTTTCCCGCAGATTGGGCAAAAACAATAGTAAGAAATATTCCTAGTATGAAATCTGGCCAAAATGAACCAGTGATAAGAACTAAGCCAGCAGTTAGCAGTACCGAGGTATTAGCAATAATGTCATTGCGGGAGCATAGCCAAACTGAAGACATGTTGATGTTGTCATTGCGATGACGAATTAACAATAAAAAACAGATTAGGTTAGCCACCAACGCTAAAAGACCAATCTCACTCATCAAACTAGCGCTAGGAACAGTCTGGGCAAATAACTGATAGGTAGCTCTGGCAAATACAGCGATCGCGCTTAAAAACATAATGCCCCCTTTGAGGACTGCCGATCTTGCCTGGGCTTTTTTACCTTTTTGAATAACGTAGAGACTACAGCCATAAACTAGCGCATCACCGAGCATATCGAGAGAATCTCCAGTTAGAGATAACGAAGCTGCCTTGACTCCCCCGCTAAACTCCACAACAAACATTACGGCATTAATTAGCAAAATAATCCACAGTATCTTAGCTTGACGTTTCTGGAGCTTGACTAATTCTTTAGCTTTGTGTTGACAACAATGATCTGCCATAAGTATTACAACATTCAAGTGATTGTTTGAATAAAGCTATTTTATCTATAAACGTTCAAAAGAATATTAGAATGTAACTCAAAATAACAAGTTCCCTAACACTTACCCAGAAAAATAAGAGCTAGACCAATTCTTGCAGCGAGTAGTTGAGGATATTGGCTATACGCGGATCTTTGAGTGAGTAATAAGCTAGTTTGCCGTCATTACGATACTTAAGCACTTTCAAATCTCGCATTTTTCGCAAATGATGAGAGGCAGTCGCGATCTTGACATTTAGCATCGCAGCAATGTCGCAAACACAAAGCTCATCACCGTTTCTGAGTGCATAAAGGATTTTGACTCGCGATCGATCTGCCAAAACACCAAAAATAACCGTCATTTCCTCTAACGTATCCTCGGAGGGTAAAGTTGCCCGAATTTGATTAACTAACTCGGTGTTAAAGCATTTGACCTGACAAATGTCATCTGTTTTTGCTTTGGTTTTACTCACAAATATTGGGGGTTAACGGCTAAATCCAGTTAACTCAATAGTACAAGATAGTTGATTCTCTGCTGGATACAGCAAGTGTTTTCAGCTTAATTATTGCTTGGCGCATTTTACATATTCTATGGCGTGGTTTGCTAGTGCAATCCCTTGTTTTCTTTTCTAGGATGTAACCAAACCAAATAAGGAAATCCATGTATGAGTAAGACAATTTTAATCACGGGGGCCAGCAGTGGCATTGGCAAAGCAACGGCTAAAACGCTTATTGGTCAAGGTTATACCGTTTATGCCGCTGCCAGAAGAGTCGAGAAAATGGACGATCTGAAAAATCTGGGTTGTATTCCTTTAAGGATGGATATAACCAAGGAAGGAGATATTCAAGCCGTAGTAAAACAAATTGAAACCGAGCGTGGTGGTGTAGATATTCTGGTTAACAATGCAGGTTTTGGCATGTATGGCGCGATGGAAGATACAACCATTGATGATGCCCGCTACCAGTTTGAAGTAAATCTATTTGGTCTGGCTCGTTTAACCCAACTGGTATTACCCAAAATGCGGGAACAAAGAGTAGGGAAAATTATCAATATTTCTTCCGTGGGGGGGAAAATTTATACTCCATTAGGTAGTTGGTATCATGCGACGAAACACGCTCTTGAAGGTTGGTCTGACTGTCTTAGATTAGAACTGAAAGCTTTTGATATCGATGTTGTAATTATTGAACCTGGCGCGATTAAAACTGAGTTTGGTGATGTGATGACCGAACCCATGCTCAAGCGTTCGGGGAACACCGCTTACAGCAAGTTAGCTAATCAAGTGGCAGACGCTACCAAAAGAGAGTACGAAGCTGATGATGCCTCAGAACCAGCAGTCATTGCTGAATTAATCTATAAAGCGATAGAAGCTAAGAAGCCCAAGACGCGCTACGCAGGAGGAAAGCTCGCTAAACCAGTATTATTTATCCGAAAATGGGGTGGCGATCGCACTTTCGATTGGGTTTTAGGCAGAATGATGGGTTAGGCAGCTTAAAGGAGGTAATTTTAAAATGATTGGCAGTTTTGTTGCAGATATGATGATTGCCCCTGGTAAATCACCAGTATTTAATAGCCCCTCAGATTTTGGCTTAGATTATGAAGATGTCACATTCCAAGCTAGTGATGGGGTGTCTCTCTCTGGTTGGTTGATTAAAGGAGGAACCGATAAAGTCATTGTGCAATCCCACTTTGGAGTTCAGTGCAGTAGAGCTGGCTATACTCCCCAAGGAAAAGGTTTTGCTCCGATGTGGAAAGATGAAATTGCTTTTCTTAATCAAGCCAAATATTTAGTCGAGGCTGGTTACTCTGTCTTAATGTACGACTTTAGGAATCACGGCAATAGTGGAGCAGGAACTAATCCCTACATTACTTGGGGTGTGGAAGAGGCTAAAGATGCGATCGCAGCAGTAGACTTTATTTCCAATCATCCTGAATATCAAGATTGCTCCATTGGTTTACTTAGTATTTGCATGGGTCAAAGTGCTACTACTACAGCTTATGGCAGAGAAGATGGCTTACAAAACTATCCAAATATCAAAGCTTCGATCTCGATCCAGCCTTTAACCTACGAAAAATTTGTTGCTGCTCTAGGGTTTCCAAAGTTTGTAATTAATCGGGCAAACAAAGTTATCGAGCAAAAAACGGGTCTGAATTTTAATGAAAATAATTTCATGCCCAATATCCAAGACATCACTGTCCCAACGTTAGTAATTCAAAATCAAAACGATCCTTGGACTAGTGAAGAATTAGTCAGTGAATATTACAATCGCCTCAATGTAGAGAAAGAACTATTGTGGTTAGACCTCAAGGAAAATAGAGCAGCAGCCTATGACTGGATAGGCAAAAATCCCGAACCCATCTTGGAATGGTTTAACAAATATATGGGATCTTAGAAAATTGAACTCTACAAAGAAATTTATTATCGAACCTGGTTGGCAGATTATCTTTAAAGATCTTGGTCTTAGTGTGACTGAGATTCTCACTCGCGCTCAATTACCCACAGATTTTTTTGCTCGTTCAAAAACAATCGTCACGTCAACAGAATATTTCCAATTTTGGATGGGTCTAGCAGCAACAGTAAAAGATCCTGCTTTCCCTGTCAGGTTGGGTCAAGCTGTACCAGTAGAATCGTTTAATCCACCGCTTTTTGCTGCTCTTTGTAGCCCCAATCTTTTAGTGGGGATGAAAAGATTGAGCGATTATAAAAAGCTGCTCGGTCCTATGAGTTTAGTTGTTCGAGAAAATTCTACGAGCGTCACCCTAACCCTTGATACTATTGATCCTGAAGAGACAATACCAGGGTTTTTGGCTGCGACAGAATCAGTATTTTTAGTTCATTTGATTCGTTTAGCAACGAGGGAACACGTTGTTCCTCTGAAAATTGAAACTCAAGAAGCATTAGACTGCGATCGTGTAACGCCTTGCCTTGGGCAAGATCGCGCGTACCTTGATTTTTTTGGGATTGCTCCTCAACAAGGAGATCGGAATCAAATCACCTTTTCTTTGGCGGATGCTCGGCAGCCTTTTTTAACTAAAAATGACTCAATGTGGCAGTTTTTTGAGCCAGAACTGAGGAAAAGACTGCACGAATTGGAATTAGATGCTAACTTTCGCGATCGCGTCCATAGTTCGCTTTTGGAGTTGTTGCCTACTGGAGAGTCTTCTATTGAAAATATCGCTAATAAATTAGGAATTAGTAAAAGAACCTTGCAACGCAGACTCAAGGAAGAATCCACTAGTTTCAAAGAAGTTTTAAACCAAACACGCGAGAAACTAGCTCGCTATTACCTCAAGAACTCCAGTACCTCTGGGGGCGAGATTGCTTTTTTACTTGGGTTTGACGATCCGAATTCGTTTTTTCGTGCTTTCCAGAATTGGACGGGAACTACTCCCGAAAGTTTTCGTAAGGAAAATAACTCCAATTTTGGATGATTATTGAATAAGCTTTTACTCATCGGTTTTTTGGAAATATTTAAATGGTGGGTTAAATAAAAACAGCAACATTAAACCAAGCCGAATATTTACCACAAACCACAAAAACTTTATTTATAAGGCTAGCAATTTGAAATCAAAAAATCTAGAAAGAATATTTTATTTTTCTCTAAGTCTAGAGATGAATTTGTCACATCAAATTTAATGATTGCAAGCACAATCATGAC
>CAZSEZ010000049.1:0-19844 GCA_964606015.1 uncultured bacterium | reverse complement strand
GTTTAAGGAAAAGCAATCAGTAGTAAATCTTTTCACACCAGAATATTAAGGAAGTTGCTGTAAGCCATTCTGTCTAATGTTTTTAATGAACCGCTGAAACAAGCGTTTATCATAACCCTGAGATAGATAAGCACTATCAACCCGCGCAATTACTTTAGTTACAATTGCCCCTGCCAGTATTTAAGTTGCAATTCACATCCGAAACAATCAGAAATTTGTAATGCTTGAATATTGGGCGCCATTTAGGTATGGATACGCAGAAATTCTTACTACAAGCAAAATTGAATTTTCGGCCAATAGAACGAGTCAAGGTTTTTGAGCTGCTAGTCAAGTATTAGAAATTGCCAGAAACTATTGTCGAGCCTGGTCAATGGAATTCTAATCATGCGCTTCTTATAAGTCTGTACTTATTTATGGACGCCGCAAATAAGGGAAGTCGATCGCTTTTTCTGATGTTTGCTACTCAAGTGATTAAGACCATTATTTTGTTAGTGATTATTTGCCACTTTATCGAGCTCGATCCATGTTCGATGTTGATGTCTCAACCTATAGCTTAAACAACCTGATCTAGATTGGATCTACAACATAAGTAGGTACTAAAAGGCTATCTGTAATTGTTTTGAAAGAATTTGAAATGGAGCCTAAACAGTCTTCCAAATACAACAAAAGCCCCAACATCAAAGTGCTAGGGCTCTTAAGTTATTAGTATGGGCCGAGCTGGATTTGAACCAGCGTACGCTAAGCGAGCGGATTTACAGTCCGCCTCCTTTAACCACTCGGACATCGACCCCTGAGTCATCTGTGTTAACCACAGAATCATATATTAGGGGATCCCAAAACAAAATGCAAGGGCTATCAAGACTTTATTTAGCTTTTAGATCTCAATAAGCCAGATTTTGCACTAAATAGCATATGCGGATTGCAAAGCCCAAACAATCAGCACTGCAATACTAGAAAGGATGACCACAGCAGAAACAGCAACTACTGCGGGTTTGTCTGCTCCTTCAAATTTCATAATTCCGCGGTTTAGGTCGGACATTTTTCACTCTCCTAGTGTCTCGATAAATACTATGTATCTCTAGTTCTTATTATAGAACTCTAATTTACGGCGAAGGATAAGGATTACTTTAAAATTGATCGTTGTTCTCTATCTCATGTGTCCATGAAAACACTGTTGCTTGTTTTAGCCAGCGTAGTTGGAATTACTGTTTCAGTTGAAGCTAGTTTGAGATGGTTTTTGGGTTTGGGAAGTCCTGTATTGTATGTGGCAGATGAAGAAATTGGTTATTTGCCGTCGCCCAATCAAAAGACTCGCCGTGGCGGAAGCGAAATCATGATAAACCAGTACTCGATGCGAAGTGAGATGCTGACGCTTCAAAAAACTCAAAATACTACTCGGATATTTTTACTGGGAGACTCGATTGTAAATGGCGGGTGGTGGACAGACCAGTCCGTAATTCTCTCGGAGTTAGTCAAAACTGAGCTTAGGCAAAACAATAAATTTGGCAAAAAAACATTTGAAGTTTTTAATGCTTCTGCTAAATCCTGGAATCCTCGTCATGAACTGGCTTATATCAAAAAGTATGGTCTATTTGAAGCGGATACTCTGGTTTTGGTAATTAATACAGAAGATTTGTTTGGGGCAAAGCCTTCTTCCGTTGTTGTAGGTAGAGATCGTCACTATCCCAGTAAAAAGCCCAACTTAGCCTTAATTGAACTGTATGACAATTATATTCCTAAGCAACCGCCAATCCCTGAGTTAATAGCTACTGCAGAAGAAGGTGATATAGTAGGCTTCAATCTAGAGGCCATTAAACAAATAAAAACGATCGCTCAGCGTAATCGAACTGAACTAATTGTGGTCATGACTCCTTTACTTCAAGAGCTGGAATCAGGCTCTAACGAAGTTGAAATTATGGCTAAAGAACGTCTTAAAGAGCTGTTTACCCAAGAACAAATTAGTTATCTCGACTTTTTTCCCATCTTTGATGATTTTCCTCAACCAGAGTTTTTGTATCGCGATCACACTCATCTCAGTCCCCAGGGTGAAGCCTTGGTTAGTAAAAAAATTGCAGAAGCTATTTTAGACTAATCACCAAGATTAGCTCAGCAAATCAGTTTTATTTGGTGGTTGGCCAGTGCCATACCAGCATCAAAATAGTCAGTGATTATGGTTAGATGAGGAAAACTAAGTTGTTATGACTGAAATTTTTGTAGACCCCAGAAGAGAACAAGAACTCAGGAAACTTCTAGTTAAGCTTGGTCTGCCAACTACTGCACCTGTAGACTTACGACTGCTAGATTTAGCTCTGATTCATCCGAGCATCTCGACAACAGAGAATTATGAGCAGCTAGAGTTTGTTGGTGATTCAGTGGTTAGGTTGGTAGCAGCTGAACTTTTGCTTGAAACCTATCCTAACGATCCTGTGGGGGACTTTTCTGCAATTCGGTCGATTATGGTTAGCGATCGCGTTTTGGCTGGTCTAGCAGAACGCTATGGGATTGAACCGTACATGGTGATTGGTACTAATGCGACAAGGAATTCCACTGGCAGACAATCCTGGCTAGCAGATGCTTTTGAAGCAGTTTTAGGTGCTTTATACCTGAGTACTCACAACATGGATTTAGTCCGTCCTTGGCTCGATATAGCTCTCTTGGCTCAAGCTGAAGAAGTCCGCAACGATCCTGTCAAGCAAAATTACAAGATTGCCCTCCAGGAATGGATTCAGAAAAAATACGGTAGATTACCATTTTACAAAGTAACCAAAAACCGTGGTTTTACCATTACAAACCCTAGCTTCGTTGCTGAGGTCTGGCTCAAAGATCAGCTCTTAGGTAAAGGCATCGGGCGTTCCAAAAAACAGGCCGAAAAAGCAGCAGCCAAAGAGGCCTTCCTTGCTATCAATCAAGCAACGGAAACCGTATCTGGTTGACATTTCTGGTTAGACATTAGAGTCAGTTAGGAATCACTAGGAATTATTTTTTGGAGAGAACTAATATCATTGATTTCCATTCCCATCTCGTTTGCTGCCTGCCGAACATTATTCACGAAACTGTCCACATCAGAGGCGTAACCACACAAAGATGCGGTATTGGCTAGACCAGTATAAGCATTACCTTTAGCGCAGTTGACTAATTCCTTACCGACCAAAGGAGCTTCTCCTGAAAGAATTTGCTTTTTAGAATCTCCCCAGAAGGCACTTAGTATACAAATTTGCGACTTTTCTGTATCTTCTACCGACCAACGATAAATTACTGATTGAGGATCGATTCTGACCTCTAGCAGCTTTGCTCCCATATAATAGGGCATCTGACTTAATACTTTTTGTCTAGCTTCGACAGGTTCGCTCTTGCTAACTATACGCTCTAGGTGAGCCTGGGTGGGCTTGCTCATTAATAATTAAAATGGTTTTCTTATACTTATTAAGTAACAAAGTATAACAGCAATTACCTAGAGAGATGTCAGAGAGTTGTGTTAAGACAAAACAGACTTATCAGGAAAATATAGCTAAAAAAACAAAATCGATGTCACAGACTTACTGAGAACATCGCTTAAAAGGAGATATTTAACTGCAAATGCGCTTATCTATTTGAGAGGAACAGACGGTATAGATAATCAAAAATAGTAGTTTACAAGAGCTTAATTTACTTAGGGTTAATAGCTGCTCCTCTCCGATACTACAACCTTCCTTAATTCTGAAAGATTGTCCTTGAGAAAAGTGTTGATATAACTGATAAAGAATCTATAAAATTGTGGTTTACTACCCTGACTTCTTTCAACACAAACCACTGAGTTTTGCTTCTAGCTTATGGGTTGTCTCTGTTAAATTAAGAACTTAATTATTAAAGTCCTGAACTTAGTAACTCCATACCTGAGTCTTAGCGCTTTGATGCTGATTCAATCAAGTTTGATTGCAGACCGAGAGATACATACTACAATCTGGTTGGTAAGAGAGAAAGATTTTTCGTTCTTTCTGTGTATCTAGGGCTACACTCTAATTCTCCCAGATGCCTTATGACAAGGCTTTGTTGTTTATGTTTACAATGCTTAACCTGTAGACATACTTGTTCCATTAACTAAATTATCTCTCTAAAAAGAGACCGCTAAAATATTCACTGCTACTGAGATCATTAACAGATGAATTCTGTCGATTCTAACTCCGAAGCAGCTTTCTAAATACTAAACTTCAGAGTCTTTGTGATGCCTAATTGGTATCAATTAAAAACTTAGATAATCTAATTTCCAATGAGCCAAAATAAACCTGTATTTGTTCTGATTGATGGTCATTCTTTAGCATTTCGGGCTTACTATGCCTTTTTGTATTCTCGTCAAGGAGCCTTATGTACATCTACAGGAATTCCTACTAGTATTTGTTTTGGTTTTACTAATTCTTTATTACAGGTAATTGAGTCGGAGCAACCTCAGTATTTGGCGATCGCATTTGATTTACCAGAGCCAACATTTCGTCATCAAGCAGATAGTAACTATAAAGCAAACCGTAGTGAAACTCCCGAAGACTTTATTCCCGATCTAGAGAATTTACAGGAGTTGTTAACTGCTCTGAATTTAAGCGTTGTGACTGCTGTAGGCTATGAAGCGGATGATGTGATTGGGACTTTGGCACAACAGGGAGCAGATAATGGCTATGCCGTGAAAATCTTAACTGGCGATCGCGATATGTTCCAATTAGTAGATGATGAGCGAGCGATTAGTATTCTCTACACTGATAATAAAACGATCAAAGCGGGTAAAGGTTATGCTCGTGTTGATCGCGAGGCGGTAATCGAAAGATTGCAGATTTCTCCTGAGCAAGTTATCGACTATAAAGCACTTTGTGGGGACAAATCAGACAATATCCCTGGCGTAAAAGGTATTGGTGATAAAACCGCAGTTAAGCTTTTGAGTCAGTATCAAACTCTAGAAAATGTCTATCAAAATTTAGCTGAAATCAAAGGTGCTGTTAATAAGAAATTAACTACTGATCAAGAAAATGCTTGGCATTCTCAACGTTTAGCCACAATAGTTTTAGATGTGCCTCTCGAAGTTGAGTTATCACAATGTCAACTAAGTAAGGTCGAAGCTCAGGCAGCCGAGGCAATTTTACAAAAGCTTGAGTTTACTAAACTTAGCGATCGCATTCAAAAAGTTTTGACCACAACAACTTCACCCCAGAAGAGTCTTGGTAATACCGGAGCTAAAACTCCCAACTCTCCATCAAATGGGGTCCAACCAAAAGTTACTGCTCAACAGAAAATTGCTTTATTTTTGCAGCAAGAGCAACCTGGCCAGACAGCGAACACCGCCTTAACCCCTGAAAATAAAACCCCTCAGCAGGAGCTAGAAGTTCTGATTGCTGATGATGAAGTTAAACTCAATCAACTTATTGCCATCTTAGAGGAGCAAACCGATCCTCATAATCCTACTGCTTGGGATACGGAAACCACCTCTTTAGAACCACATTTGGCAGAGCTAGTGGGGATTGGGTGTTGTTGGGGCACAGCTCCAGGACAGGCCGCTTATATTCCTACCAAGCACCAGCAGGGTCAACAGCTAGAGCTAGAAATAGTCAGAGAAAAATTACGCCCGATTCTAGAGAGCGATCGCTATCCCAAAATCCTGCAAAATGCTAAATTTGATCGCTTAGTCTTGCGACATCAAGGTATCCAACTTCAAGGGGTAGTTTTTGATGCGATGCTGGCTAGCTATGTACTTAACCCTGATAGTAGCCATAATTTAACCGATCTTTCTTTCCGTTATGGTCTGGAGTTTAATGCTCTAAGTTACAAGGATTTGGGGCTAGCTAAAGGGGAAACTATTGCTAGCTTAGATATTTCTACTGCTGCTCAATATTGTGGCAAAGACTGTTATGCAACCTATGGTTTGTACGCACCAATGCAAGCAGACTTAGATCGCTATCCTCAGCTTAATAAACTTTTGCAGGATGTCGAAGTTCCTCTAGAAAGTGTACTAGCGGAAATGGAGGCTGTGGGAATCACCCTGAATGTTCCTTATTTAGAGAATTTTTCAGAGAAATTAGCTATCGATCTCGACACGATTGAGCAAACAGTTTATCAATCCGCAGGAGAAGAGTTTAATCTGGGTTCACCAAAGCAGCTTAGTGTGATTTTGTTTGACAAGCTAGAGCTTGATCGCAAAAAATCTCGCAAAACTAAAACAGGTTACTCCACCAACCAAGCGGTTTTAGAAAAGCTCAAAGACGATCATCCCATCATTGGCTACATTTTGGAATATCGTACTCTAGCCAAACTGAAATCTACCTATGTTGATGCTTTACCTGCGCTGATTCGTCCGGATACTAGCCGAGTCCATACGGACTTCAATCAAGCTGTAACTGCTACCGGTAGACTGTCTTCTTCTAATCCTAATTTGCAAAATATTCCGATTCGGACTGAATTTTCGCGTCAAATCCGTAAAGGCTTTGTCCCCCAGGCAGGATGGCTATTGGTCGCAGCTGATTATTCCCAAATCGAATTGAGGATCTTAGCTCACTTGAGTCAAGAAGCAGTTTTGGTTGATGCTTATCGCAAAAGCCTTGATGTTCACCGCGTTACGGCTCAACTACTGTTTGAGAAAGAGGAAATTACCTCTGAAGAAAGACGCTTAGGCAAAATCATCAACTTTGGTGTGATTTATGGCATGGGTGCAGGTCGATTTTCTCGTGAATCTGGATTGAGTACTAAGGTTGGTAAAGAGTTTATTGATAAATATCGCCAACGTTATGCCAAGGTGTTTGATTATCTTGATCTAGTGAAAAAGCAAGCGATCGCACAAGGTTATGTGGAAACTATTTTAGGCAGAAGACGTTATTTTAATTTTGCAAGTAAGGATCTCCAAAAGCGGCAGGGTGCAGCAGTTGGTAATATCGATCTTGATGCTTTGGATTTTGGCTACCAGGATGCCCAACTCTTGAGGGCTGCTGCTAACTCGACAATTCAAGGTTCTAGTGCCGACATCATCAAAATTGCGATGGTTAACCTACACAAGCTATTGCAACAGTATCAAGCCAACATGTTGATTCAAGTGCACGATGAGTTGGTATTTGAGCTGCCTCCCGAAGAATATATCGAACTAGCTCCGCAAATCATTCAGGCTATGGAGCAAGCGGTCACTTTATCTGTTCCTTTGGTAGTGGAAATGAACTCTGGTGATAATTGGATGGAAGCTAAATAAATAGTAGGTAAATAAAAATGCGATCGCTAAATCTCTAATTAACAGAAAAAAGCGATCGCTAAGTATTCAGATCCTAACTAAAGTAGTCAGAACTAATCAGTGATTTTGACTTCGACAGGTGCAACACCCCAAATCTCACTACAGTATTCGTTAATAGTGCGATCGCTGGAGAATTTGCCCATGCGTGCTGAGTTGAGGATGGACATTTTTGTCCACTTATCTTGGTCTTTGTACGCCTCACTTACCCGATCCTGACAGTCCACATAGTCTTGGTAGTCAGCCAAAAGCATATAAGGATCGTGATAGAGCAAAGAATCCACAATGGGCTTAAACAATTTCTCGTCACCGTAGCTAAAGTCACCCTTCGCAATGCGGTTAATTACCGAGCGTAGTTCCTGATTATTTTGATAGAAGTCCATTGGGTCATAACCAGCAGATTTCTTGGCATAAACTTCTTCAGCAGTTAAACCAAATAAGAAAAAGTTTTCTGGGCTAGCTTCTTCACGAATTTCGATATTGGCTCCATCTAGAGTTCCGATGGTTAGCGCACCGTTCATAGCAAACTTCATATTACCGGTGCCGGAGGCTTCTTTCCCTGCGGTAGAAATCTGTTCAGAAAGATCCGCAGCAGGATAAATTCTTTGTCCCAGAGAAACGCTAAAGTTGGGCAAAAAGACTACTTTGAGTCTGCCTCTGACATCAGGATCGTTATTAACTACTTCAGCGACAGAGTTGATCAGCTTGATCACCAGTTTTGCCATAAAGTAGCCAGGGGCAGCTTTCCCACCAAAAATGAAAGTACGAGGGACAACTTCGGCACTAGGGTTTTGTTTAATCCGATTATAGAGGTTAATAATTCCTAGAACAGCTAGGTGTTGGCGTTTATATTCGTGAATTCGTTTAACTTGAACGTCAAAGATTGAATTAACATCCACATCAATGCCACGAGTTTTCTTGATGTAGCTAGCTAGTTGGGCTTTATTGGCTTGCTTGATTTGGCGCCAACTTTGACAGAAAGCAGCGTCATCGACATATTTTTCAATGCCTCTCATTTGATCTAGATCTTTGAGCCAACCATTGCCAATTTTGGCAGTAACTAATTTGGATAGCTCTGGATTGCTCATCCGAATCCAGCGACGAGGAGTTACCCCATTAGTTTTATTAAAGAATTTGTCTGGCCAGAGACGAGCAAAGGCTTTGAGAGTATCTTTCTGTAATAGCTCAGTGTGCAGTGCAGCTACGCCGTTAATTGCATGAGAACCCACACAAGCTAAGTTTGCCATGCGGACTTTTTTCTCATCACCCTCTTCAATGATCGAGAGTTCTCCGATCAAATCTTCTAGAGCTTCATCATTGGAGAACCAAACTCTTACATTTTCTAGGAAACGATGATTGAGTTCAAAGATAATTTCCAAATGTCTGGGGAGCATCTTGCCAAAAAGACTTACCGACCATCTTTCCAGAGCCTCTGGCATTAGAGTGTGGTTAGTGTAAGCCAAGGTTTTTTGGGTAATGTCCCAAGCAGTATCCCAGAAAATATCGTGCTCGTCGATCAGCAAGCGCATCAGTTCAGCAACGGCTACTGCGGGGTGAGTGTCGTTTAACTGAATTGCCGATTTTTCGTGAAAATTAGTTAGGTCGGGGTGAATTGCTAAATGCTTGCGAATCAAATCTTGTAAGGATGCAGCAACAAAGAAATACTGTTGTGCTAGACGTAATTCTTTACCTTGAGGCGTATTGTCATTAGGATAAAGAACTTTGGAAATGGTTTCCGAACTCATTTTTTCAGCAACAGCACGGTCGTAGTTACCTGCATTAAAAGCCTCAAAGTTAAATTCTTGGCTGGCTTCTGCTTTCCAAAGACGCAATGCATTAACTGTATTAGTTTGATAGCCAGGAACTGGAGTATCGTAGGGAATTGCTTTTACTTTACGATCAGGTATCCAGCAAACTTTGTAATGGCCGTTTTCATCGTGATGAGACTCAGTGTGGCCGCCTAAGGCAACTTCTACAGTTTCGTCAGTACGAGCAATTTCCCAGGGGTTGCCATACATCAACCAGTTATCAGGGACTTCTCCTTGCCAGCCATCTCGTAAAACTTGCCGGAAAATGCCAAATTCGTAACGAATACCATAGCCTACCGCAGGCATTTCCAAATTCGCCAAAGAGTCGAGGAAACAGGCTGCAAGCCTTCCCAGACCACCATTACCTAAACCTGGATCTGGTTCTTCTTCGATTAGGTCTTCAATTTCTAAGCCAAACTCGCCAACGACTTGGCTCATTTTGTCGTAGATGTCTAAGCTGAGGAGATTGTTTGCTAAATGTCTGCCCATCAAAAATTCGGCAGAAAGATAGGAAACGACTTTGACATCTTGCTCTTGGTAGGTGCGAGAAGTATTGATAAAACGCTTTAGTAAGCGATCGCGCACCGTGTAAGCTAAGGCGTAGTAGAAATCTCTAGTGGTTGCGGAGTTACGGTCTTTTCCCTGGAGATAAAATAAGTTATCTAAAAAAGCTCGCTTGAGAGTCTCCAGACTCATCCCAGTACGGTCATCTTCAACCTGAATACTGGAGTTGGTATTCTGAGACTTTTGCGGTTGAGTTTGCATAGGCTTTTCTCTTCACTAAGTAATAAAAAAGGAAGCAGGAAAAAGGCTTGGGAAATAAGTCAAAAGGTAATTTAGTGACGACTTTAGATTTGCTAGAAATTACTAAGTAATCTTTAGCACAAGCCATAACGAAGTATTCCTTATTGCTTACTCCCTACTCCTTCAATCCCTACTTTTAAGATTTGGGGCCTAAACCAATTTTCCCTGCATAGATAGCGCGATCACCAAGCTCTTGTTCAATCCGTAATAGACGGTTGTACTTAGCAACTCTCTCACTTCGACACAGTGAACCAGTTTTGATTTGACCCGCACGAGTCGCAACTGCCAAATCGGCAATTGTAGTGTCTTCGGTTTCTCCTGAACGGTGGCTGATAACTGAACGATAACCGCTACGAGTGGCAAGATCGATAGTTTCTAAGGTTTCTGTAAGAGTTCCAATCTGATTTAGCTTGATCAGAATTGCATTTCCTGTCCCAGCATCGATACCTTTTTGCAATCTTGTGGCATTTGTAACAAATAAGTCATCTCCAACAAGCTGTACTTTGTCGCCAATTTTGTCGGTTAACAGCTTCCAGCTACTCCAATCTTCTTCATGAAGACCATCTTCAATAGAAACGATAGGGTATTTTTCGACCAACTGTGCCAAATATCCAATAAACTCCTCAGGAGAATGCTCTGCTCCGTCGTAGATATATTTTCCGTCTTTATAAAATTCACTAGCAGCGACATCCATTGCTAAAGCAACTTCTTCCCCTGGTTTGTAGCCAGCCTTCTCGATGGCAACCATCAAAATTTCGAGAGCTTCTTCGTTAGAACCCAAATTAGGCGCATAGCCCCCTTCATCGCCGACACCACCAGAAAGCAGCCCTTTGTCTTTGAGAACCTTGCTCAAAGAGGCAAATACTTCTGCTCCCCAGCGCAAAGCTTCCGCAAAAGAATCTGCCCCGACAGGCATAATCATAAATTCTTGAAAGTCAATGTTGTTATCAGCGTGTTCACCACCATTAATGACATTCATCATTGGTACGGGCAGAACATTAGACATTGGCCCCCCTAAGTAACGATATAGAGGGATCTGTAGTTCGTCCGCTGCTGCTTTTGCTGTAGCTAAGGACACTGCAAGAATTGCGTTTGCTCCGAGATTCTTCTTGTTGGGGGAACCATCGCGTTCGATCATCGCATAGTCGACACTGGCCTGATCCAAAGCATCCATATCGATCAAGCTAGGAGCTAGTTTCTCGTGGACATTGTTAACTGCCTTGAGAACTCCTTTGCCGCCATAACGACTTTTATCTTCGTCTCGAAGTTCATGGGCTTCAAAGGTTCCTGTAGATGCTCCGCTGGGTACTTGAGCCAAACCAAAACCCCCACTGGCAAGATGTACTTCTGCTTCAACTGTGGGACGACCGCGAGAATCCAAAATTTCACGAGCAATAATATCTTCGATAGTCGCTTCTATAGGCTTGACCATTAGCTCTCCTTTTATTTTTTCTTAATAGTTTTGTCACCCAATTGATGATATCAGCACGTGAGTGGGACGGAAACCGATTCCAGCTAGTTTTTCTGTTGGTTAAGGGGAAATGCTGTATTCTTAGTGTCTTTGCCCCCTAACCTTGATTCATCTACCAACCTTGGGGTGAGCGGATTAATTCTTTTCGTTGGCTAACTTGTCGCAACTAAAAGTTCGGCGTCTTTACTTGCCATCGAAAGTAGCAAGTCGATCGCTCGATTGGAATAACCCCATTCATTGTCATACCAGGAAACTACCTTAAAAAAGCGATCATTCAACGCCATTCCTGCTGAAGCATCAAAGATGCTGGAATGAGGGTCTCCAGTGAAGTCGGTTGAAACCACAGGATCTTCTGTGTAACCTAAAATTCCTTGCATTGCTCCTTGAGAAGCTCGCTGCATCGCCTGACAAATTTCTGCGTAGCTAGTAGCCCGTTCAGTACGGAAAGTCAGATCTACCACGGAAACATCAGGAGTAGGCACGCGAAAAGCCATCCCTGTCAGCTTACCTTTGAGCTCTGGCAAGACTAGCGTAACTGCCTTAGCCGCACCTGTAGAAGCAGGAATAATATTCTGAGCAGCAGAGCGACCAGCACGAAAATCTTTTTTTCCTGGTGCATCCACTGTTGGCTGAGTCGCTGTCATGGCATGTACTGTTGTCATCAAGCCTTCTGCCAAACCAAAGTTATCATTGATTACTTTGGCTATGGGAGCTAGACAATTGGTAGTGCAACTAGCGTTGCAAACAATAAAATCTTCACTGGGATTGAATGATTCGTGATTGACTCCCATCAGCAGAGTTTTTACTCGGTCAGGATCTTTTGTTGGAGCTGAGATAACCACTCTTTTGGCCCCGGCTGTTAGGTGTTTTGCTGCACCTTCATGTGTGGTGAAGATTCCAGTACATTCGAGAACGTAGTCTACGTTGTAATTTTTCCAAGGTAACTGTGCTGGGTCTCTTTCCGAGATACAGGGAATAGTCTTGCCGTTGACAATGATCGAGTCATCCTTGGCTTCGACAAGTCCCGCAAAACGTCCGTGGGTGGAATCATACTTGAGTAAATAAGCGATCGCTGCTGGCGACACTAAATCGTTGATACAAACAAACTCAATTGCTGGATTGTTTAGACCAGCACGAAATACTAATCGGCCAATACGGCCAAAGCCATTGATGGCTACTCTAATTACAGACACGATGGTTACTCCTAAAACTGTTGTGTGAGGTGAATACGGTAACTAAATCTGATTCTGTTGCTTTTGAATTGATTGAAAAAATTGCGTTTTGGCGTTGCGCCACATACCTCTAATTAAATCCAGATTTCTCTTGTTTGAGTCACAGTCAACCTTGAGAAATAATTAATATTAGTTAGTTGCGTGTATGGCTCCTCAAGTACCAATAGAGCTTTGGCTTGTAATCACTACTCTTGGTTGCTCAATCTTCACCATCATTAAGTCGCAAGAGTCATTTGCTTCTAGATTGGGATCGTTAGTTAGCTAGAGATTTCGGGAACTCTATAAAATATGACCTCAGTTGGTTGTTCGACATCTGCGATTGAGAACTAATTTTATAGTTTATATTTACTGATATATTTATGTCGTTTAAGATCAAGCACGGATTATTTAAAGCCAGTATCACTGACTACCACGCCATTCTTGGGGTGTCCTTGGATGCCGATCCCAAAAAAATTCGCTTGAAATATCTTCGTATCGCCCAAAAGCTACATCCTGATACGTGTAAAGCAGATCCTGAACGCAAGAAACTGGCAGGTCAGATCCTCTCAAAACTGGTTAATCCTGCTTACGAACAACTATCGAATAAAACCTCCTTTGCCGAACATCAGCTAGTACTTACGCAAATTGGCAAACGCTATGCTGAAAAGAGCAATGAACTAAATTTTGCTAGTGAATCAGCCAAGAAACTTTTGGAAACTCAAGGTGATTTGAGTCTGACTTATGAACGAATTCTCAAGAAGATTAATCAAAGTCAATATCAGGATATTGATCGTGTATTAGGAAAAATTGCAGCTATTAGCGAGCTCAATCTGGTTTATCTGTTGTTAAACCACCAAAAAGGGATTAGTCGCGAAGAGAAAGTTATCAAGAAAACGGTTTCCGCACCTGCACACGGCAAATCTCCAGAAGCTAAAGCATCGCAGCCAGAGCCAGAAGTTGATCCCACGAAAGCCAGAGTTGATGCTTTTGTGCGTCGAGCCAAAGAGTATATGGCAAAGGGTCGTACTAATGATGCAATTTCCGAACTGCGAGATGCTCTCAAGCTAGACCCCAATAGTAGTACTGCTCACGCTTTAATGGGTAGGGCTTACATGATTCAAAATCAGTTGACAATGGCAAAAGTGCACATTAACAAAGCACATGCTGCTAATCCCCAAGATCCCGTAGCCATCCAGAGTAAAGAACAGCTTGAAAAACTAACCAAGAAACAAGAGCGAAGAGCCAGTCGAACAGGAACTAAAGATAATAAAAAAGACAGTAAAAAAGCAAAATCTGGTGATAGTGGTTTTTTGAGTGGTTTTTTTGGCTCGAAAAAAAAGTAATATGACTTACGGAGCTAATGTTTAGCTTTTTTTAGTTACTTTTCGCAGCCACCAGACATGATTTATCAACCGCCAGCAGGAGCCAGAGATCTTTTACCCCTAGAGGTAGTTCAGAAAGCTTGGATCAATGATCGCATTCAAAGTCTTTTTCGTGCTTTTGGTTATCAAAGAATTGTCACCTCAACTTTGGAATGGCTGGATACTTTGACTGCAGGTGGTGCGATCGCACCATCTACCGTAGTTCAGCTCAGAGATAATTATGATGGTGTTCTAGGGCTACGTCCTGAACTTACCGCTTCTATTGCTAGGGCTGCGGTAACTCGTATGTCTGATGAGAGTCAGCATCCACAGCGGCTTTGCTATCGAGCCAATGTGTTCCGGACTCCTGCGAAAAAAAATCATCATGGTGGACAGATTGAATATTATCAAGCAGGTGTAGAATTATTATTTGCTAGTGGTTTACTAGCAGATGCCGAAGTTATTTTACTGTTTGCTAGATCGCTGCAAAATTTGGGTGTATCGAACTGGAAGCTATTGTTAGGTGAAGCGGGGTTAACGCGATCTCTCCTAGAAATTTTCCCTCAGGAAACTGCCCAAAAAGTTCGTGATTGTCTAGCATCTCTAGATCGGATTAGTCTAGCCCAACTGAATTTAGAACCCAAGCTTCAAGAACGAGCTGAACTCTTGTTTGATTTGCGTGGTAATCCCAGTGATGTTTTGACTAAAGTAGCAACTCTCGACCTAGAGCCTGAAGCCAAGGCGATTGCTGAGAATTTAAAAGCTTTAATCGAATTAGTCAGCCAAACTTCCCTAATTCCTATTGATATTACCCTTGACTTAGGATTAGTCCAGACTTTTGACTATTACACCGGAATTGTCTTTGAAGCGGTCAGCTTTAGTAACAATCAAACCTACACTTTGGGTCAAGGAGGACGCTATGATCATTTGCTTAAACTCTATGATCCCCAAGGTAGAGAATCTCCTGGAATTGGTTTTTCTCTGAGCATCGAAGCTTTGCACTCTGCTTTACTGTCTACAGACCAGCTACCCCAACAAATCCCCGCTAACGATTGGCTGGTGATCCCAGCTTCTACTACGGCTTATTTAGCAGCTATCAAACATGCCCAACAACTCCGCCAAGATCAGCCTAATGTCTCTGTAGAATTAAATTTAGGCGATCGCTCTGAAGCAGAAGTTAAAGATTATGCTTTGAGTTGTCGTATTAGTAATTTGGCTTGGGTTAGGGAAGATGGAACGGTAACGGTTGAGAGTTTGTAGTAGATGGACTAGATGGTTCATTGAAAATAATCTTTCGGGAGCCCCGAATTAGTTCTAGTCAGAAATGCAAATCGAGCAACAATTTCAGCATCAAGGATATGCTGTCTTCCCTCAGCTATTGGAGACTCAGCAAATTAATGAGTTGGTGGAGATTTGTGACCGCATTAAACTGCAATGGTTTCACAATAAGTATGGTCAAGCCTACAAGCCCAGAAAGAAAAATATCTCTTTTTTTGGTGATGCTAACTATTTTCAACTCAACTCAATCGAGTCGCAATGCCTAGCCAAAATAGCTACGGATAATCGAGTGCTGACTATTCTTCAAAGAATCAGTAAGTACAAGTTGCTTTTAAATGATGTTGAATATTTTTTTAACCCAAGTGGCGCTTCTTGGCATGGAGAATGGCATCGTGATGGGCAAGCTGTTGCTGATAGCGATTCTATCGAGCGTTCACGAATTTTTAATTCGGACTTTATTCGGGTTCATATTGCCTTAATGCCCGAAAATTTCTTAGAAATCATGGCGGGATCACATAATCGTTGGGACAAACTAGAGGAATTAGTGATTCGTAAAGGCTTATGTGGGAGGAATCCAGCTGAGGTAATGACTGAAGCAACTAAGATCCATCTTGAACAAGGTGATGCTGTTTTTTTTAGTGGTTACAGTATTCATCGAGCTAGCTATTTTTCTGATGTGCCAAGAAAGATGCTGGCCTTACTCTATGGTTCTGCTGTAGATTGGCATACGCCACCCAAGAATATTTTGGTGTAGTCGATTTAATTGGACTAGTAATCGAGTTCTATATCTAGTTGGTTAAATGATTTTTTGATTTTTGATTTGATCGCCTACTATCTTGCTTGGTTAGAGAAGATCGGAATAAGTTTATTTATCAAACTGCTGAGCATGAAAACTGGCATAACGACTATTAAGAGCCAATAACTCTTCGTGGGTACCCTGCTCCACAATTAATCCCTGTTCCAAAACCAAAATCAGATCGGCGTGGCGCACAGTGGCTAAGCGGTGGGCAATAATAAACACAGTGCGATCGCGCATAATCCGTGTCATTGCTTCTTGTACCAATGCTTCCGATTCCGAATCTAGGGCAGAAGTTGCTTCATCGAGAATAATAATCTGGGGATTGCTTAAGATAGCTCTGGCGATCGCGATCCGTTGTCTTTGTCCTCCCGAGAGATTAACCCCCCTTTCTCCAACATAAGTTTGATAGCCTTGACTTAGTTCGTTGATGAATTGGTGGGCGTTAGCGATTTTGGCTGCGGATTCGATTTGAGCTTGCGAGTATGCAGTTTTTCCAAAGGAAATATTTTCGGCGACCGTACCTGAAAACAGGATGTTTTCTTGGGGAACTATGCCGATATTTTGACGTAGACTTTGGAGCGTAACTTGGTTGATATCTAGATCGTCAATGGTGATTGAGCCTTGAGAGCAGTTATAAAAACGTGGCAACAAGTTAACTAAAGTAGATTTCCCTGCACCAGAAGAACCGACTAGCGCGATAGTTTGTCCTGGCTCGACTAGGAGATTGATCTCTTTTAAAACTGGTTTATCGCTATCGTAGCTAAAACTAACTCCCTGATATGCTACCTTCCCTGTAATGTTGCTTAATTCTTTGGCGTTGGGGTGATCGGTGATTTCGGGTTTAATAGCCAAAAGTTCAAAGATCCGATCTACAGAAGCTTCTCCTTGTTTAAATTCGTTGTAGTTACTGGTGGTCAGAGAAATGGGATCGATTAACAAAGCCACACCAGCGATGTAGCTCACGAACTCGCTGCCAGTCAGATTATTCTGAGAAATTTGCCATGCTCCCAAGAAAAAGAGAAAGATGACGCTCATGGCTTCAAGAAAGCCAACTACTACAAATTGCAGCGCCTTAGATTTTTCCGCTAGATATTTGGCATTCTTATTTTGCTCTGCTTCTTGAGCAAATTGTTTGAGTGTATATGGTTCTGCTGCAAAAGCTTGGATCAACCTTACCCCGCCAAAGACCTCTGTTAATAACGCTGATAAATTAGAAATCCCCTGTTGAGAACGTCGCGAATACTTGAGTAACTGTTCGCCAAAATAGCCAATTAATCCCGCCATCAACGGTGCAATGATCAAGGTTGCAGTAGTTAGTTGCCAGTTGAGATAAAACATATATCCCAAGACAACTATCAGTTGTAAGACACAAGGCACAAACTGATGAAAAAACTTATTAACTACTTCCCCAATGCGATCAATATCTTCAGTGAGACGATAACTTAGGTCGCCTGTTTTTGCGGTGGCAAAATAACCTAAACTCAGCTTCTGTAAATGGCTAAATGCAACTTTGCGTAACTCTAAAGCAATTTTAAGTGCTGACTGAGCCATCAGGGTGTCTTGCCCATATTGCACTATTCCTCGCAACAAGAAAATGATCACAGCAGCGATCGCAAGCTGCACGAGACTTTTGACATCTCCTTCCCCGATGAAGTTTGCCATGCGTCCTGCTAACCAAGCTAGCAATGGCCAAAAAACCGTAAAGAGCAACGTACAAACCAAAGCTAAAGCAATTCGCGATCGTTCTGGTTGGAGATAGGGAATTAGCTGCCAATAGCTAGAGCGTGTTTTCAAAGTAGTTATCGGGATAGGGTCATCGCATAGACTAGCACTTTATAAAGGTTATTTAATTATTCTGAGGTTATTTATGCCAGGTAGTACCTTCCTTTGTATCAATCAAAGTAATACCTTGGTCTTTTAGTTCATCTCTAATGCGATCGCATTCTGCCCAATTTTTAGCTTTTTTGGCTGCTGTACGTTGTTCGACTAGATTATCGATTTCTGCATCACTCAAACCACCATTTTGACTGGTTTGAGTATCTTCTGTAAGTTCTGCTTGGAATCCTAAAACATTAGCCAACTCAACTAAAGTGTGCCAATCGATTGCTAATTTTTCTAATTCTCCAGTAGGTTGACCGCCATGAACAATCAGATTACCTTCCTTGCGTAATTCTTTTGCTATCTCGAATAAAACCGCAAGTCCGCCAGCAAAGTTAAAGTCGTCATCTACTGCTGTTTGGAATTTTTGCTTGGTTGCTTCTGAAGTAACAGCCGAATCGCTAAAACCTAGTTTGTCACCAAATTTTTGCCCAAATAACAAACCTTCTTTAAGAGTTTCCCAACCATTGGTTGCTGCCGTGATTGCATCATCGGTAAAGTCTACTGGTTTACGGTATTGAGCTTGCAAGATAAATAATCTGACTGCCATTGGTTCAACACCGCTATCCAATAGTTCACGAATAGTGGTGAAGTTACCCAAAGATTTGGACATTTTTTCACCGTCTACTTTGACCATACCGTTGTGCATCCAGTAATTAGCTAATTGCTGACCTGTGGCTGCTTCCGACTGAGCAATTTCGTTTTCGTGGTGAGGAAAAGTTAGGTCGCTTCCACCAACGTGAATATCAATCGTTTCTGCTAGTTTCTCTCTAACCATTGCTGAACATTCAATATGCCAGCCAGGACGACCTGACCCCCAAGGTGATTCCCATGATGGTTCACCTTCTTTTGCTGCTTTCCATAAGGCAAAGTCGCAAGGATTTCTTTTCTTTGTTGCTTCGCGATCACCTATTCTGCCGCTGGCACCTGTTTGCATATCTTCTAGCTTGCGCCCAGAGAGTTTGCCATAGTCAGTAAATTTGTCCACGGAGTAGTAGACATCTCCTTCAGCTGAATAAGCGAAGCCTTTCTGCTCTAACTCTGAAACTAGTTTTTTGATGCCACTCACAGTACAGGTAGCGCGGGGATAATCGTTGGCAGGACGGATCCCTAATCGCTCCATATCTTCAAAGTAGGCTTCGATGTAGCGTTCTGAGACATCAGACATGGAAACACCTTCTTTTTTGGCGCGGTTAAGAATTTTATCGTCAATATCAGTAAAGTTCTGAATATAGTTGACCTCGTAACCAGACCACTCTAGATAACTTCTGACGATATCCCACACTAAGCAGGTACGAGCATGACCAAGATGGCAATAGTCATACACGGTAATCCCACAACAATACATCATCACCTGGTTAGCATTAATAGTTTGAAGAGTCTGTTTGCTACGGGTGAGGCTGTTATATATCTTGATGGTCATTGGTGATCGTGTAGGATTGAGCGCGAGTAACTCCGTTAATGGTAAAAAACTGAGGCGATCTGAGTCAACTGCCCTAATTAATTAACTTCTAGTTATCTGGAAAATAATAAGGAGTAATCAAATAACTCTGCAATGAATTACTTAATTACTCCAGTGATACAAACTAGTTCTCCTGCTGTAGAGCCTGAACTTCTGCTAAAAAGAGCTAGGTTTAACTAGCTTGGGCTACTTTGACAGGAGGAACTTTCTTGGTCGTTCTAACCGCTGTTAAAGAAGTCGCTACAGTTTGGGCGGTTCGACGAGGAATTTTTGGTGGGACAGTCTCAAGAGAACCAGTAAGCTCCAAATTCGGCATTTCTTGGCGACAGGCAGAGCAATACCAGTAGATTTGGTTATTTTTCCAGTGTTTAAGTAAAGTGTGTGAGCAGCAAGGACATTGGTTCATCAATTTAGCCTCGATATCTGATCGAAGAACAGGTCAAAGAATATAAAAAAAGTATTTAATTATTGAGGAAAAAGTAAATTGTATGGTAAGCAGTCTTAAGTTTTAATTAATAGTTAGCTTTTACATTCACTTTAGCTT
>CAZSEZ010000048.1:0-19868 GCA_964606015.1 uncultured bacterium | reverse complement strand
CAACGCACTATACACCAATATTGTCCCCTATTTAGATGCAAACTGCTGTAATTGTCAAAATCCCTCCACCTTTTCAAAGGAAACATGTCCATCCCAGCTATTATTTACTCTTGGGCTGGGTTATCATTGCAGTTCTCAATAAATTAGCAATTTTCTTTGCTACTGGTCTTGGGGGAAAATTCTTTGTCTTTAGCTGGTTTTTGCTTTCTCTCACGATATTTAAGTACGGCGTATTTCCAGCCATCTGCGATCTTATTTTATTAATATACACTGTTGCTTTTGCGTCGATCCCTACTTTTGCTAGCTTTCTGGTAATAGGAGATCTAATAGTTAATTGCCTTACTAGTCTAGGTTCAGGACAAAATTATCTGCAACAGCTATTTTCAGATACGAAGCTCAAAGTCGAGCTTAACTCTCAGAAGGTTACCCGTTACAAAAGAATTTTTCGTTTTAATCGAGAGCAATCAAAAATCTACAGACCACTATTTAAGTTTAATTCTCTGACTAAACTAGATAAAAAGTGGCTACAACAAGAAATTGAGATTTATCAACAAAATTTCCAAAAATAAAGTGGGATGACTCTTAATCAATCCCACTGTAATAAATACTAATAATTGAGATTACTTAAACCTTTTTCGGTGCAATCATCATCATCATATTTCGGCCTTCTCTTTTGGGAGCTTGTTGGACTTCACCGAAATCCTTGAGATCCGCAGCCATTCGTTTCAAAAGAGTAATCGCTAAATTAGAGTGTTGGATTTCTCGACCACGGAAGCTAACCGTTGCTTTTACCTTATCACCTGATTTGAGAAAACGCTGAGCATTTTTGACGCGTACATTATAATCGTGTTCCTCGATTTTGTAGCGCATCTTGACTTCTTTTACATCCGCATTATGCTGCTTTTTCTTCGCTTCTTTGAGCTTTTTGTCGCGCTCGTACTTATACTTGCCATAGTCCATGATTTTACAGACTGGCGGTTTAGCTGTTTCGCTAACAAGCACGAGATCGAGTTCTTTTTCTTGAGCTATGGTCAGGGCTTCTCTTGGAGTAATGACCCCCAACTGTGCGCCATCAGAGTCAATAACTCGAATTTGCGGGAAGCGAATTTGTTCGTTAGTTTTTGTTAGATCGCGATTATTAGGAGCGTTGCGTCTTCTATCTCTCACAGGCGTAATTTATTCTTTGTTTGGTTTGATGTAATAAAGTTGACAGATTGTACAAGATATATTCTAGTTACATTATATTCTACCTAACTCCGCAGCAAAATATAGAGAACTTAATTTTAGTTTTCAAATTTTTCGTAGTTGTGTCCGATTACCAACAAAATAAAGATCGCCCCAACAAAACTAGAGCGATCGCATTCATTAAACAAAGAAAATTGCACGACAAAGCATCGCTAAAGCATTAGATATCCCAACGAGCTAGCCTAAACTGCTGCTCCAAAAGCAATACCTTCTTCAACAAAAGTATCGCTAAAGTTATCACGAATAGTTTGAGCCTCTTCTCCTGTGGCATAGAGATAGTTCTCTGGGCTGTTTAGATTACGGAAGCGGACAAATTCTGTACCTTCTCCAGCACCAACACCAAAGGCAAAAAAGGCAATTCCCTCTTCTGTGAAACTTTCGGCAAAGTTTTGGTTGATACTATTTCTTTCTTCTTCCCCAACATAGATATATCTACCTGGATTGTTACTACTTTGGAAACGGAAGAAAGGAACTAACTCATCGCTAATTTCATCTCCTGCTTGGAAGGCTAACCCTTCTTCAACAAAGATCTCGCCAAACTGATCGCGAATACTTTGAGCTTCTTCGGCTGCGACAAAAATATAAGAGGAAACAGGGCCGTCAGCACGACGAAAGCGGAAGATATCCGTATCTAATTCTTCATTACCGAGTACAGCAAGATCTTGAATTCTAGTATCTGCTTCTGGCTCAGTATCAGCAATATTAAAGGGTGTTTCACTAAAGTTAGCCACCAGAAATTCAGCTAAAGCATCTTGCTCCGAACCATCAGGGGCAAAAGTAGCATTGCCAGTACGAGCATCAAGATCGGGATTGTCATCATCTTCTGTAACCAGATCCAAACGGTTAGCACTTTCTCCTGTAGGAAAGGGGAAATCGTCCCCACCGTTGGCCAAGAAATTTAGTGTGACAATTCTGAAAGTTCGGCTAGCGTCTCCTTGCAGTTCACTTCCTGTAACCACAGTATCAATAGTATTGCCCTCACCATCGACTACCGTTAGTGATTGCACGCGATCGCCAGATTCAAGACTAGAATCAAAAGTAAAGTTAATTCCTGACACTTGAGGAAAACGTCCTGGAGTAGCACCTTCCTCGGTTTCCGCCACTCCATGTTCGATAACTTCTAACAACTCCTGGGCAGTCAGAGTTAATAGAGTCAAGCCATTGTTAAAACTCAGAGAATTGGCAATATCCAACTGAGAAATGTCACCCTCTTCAGTTCCTGCTACCTCATTTGCAGGAGGGGGGACAAATTCAAAATCTTCAGGAGAGGTTGCACCAGCAGGAATCACAATATCCCCGATGTCATCGCGAATCCCACCACCATTTTTAATCGAAATCAGGACAGTCTCATCAGTTTCTTGAGCGATCGCTAAATTAGCATCGGCAGTTAAGTTACCAAAGTTGGTTTCTTGAGTACGCACATCTTCACGAATTCCATTTAAGAACACTTCAGTATTGCCAAAAGTGTTACCAACTTGTTCGATGATTGCTGCTTCTAGCTGGTCGGTAATTGCGACAATTTCGGGATCTGGATTACCACCAACTGCTGTGACTCCAGCTTCATCTGTAGCGAAAGCACCACTAATCTCTGGGTCAATGCTCTCAGGAATAATCACCCCGTCAGCATCAAAGTCTACAACCAAGCGTCCTACATAACGATAGTTACCGTCGGTATTAACTACAGCGATGGGGTTACCATCGGCTGCCGTGGTCAAAATCGGATAAGGGCCTGCTGCTTCATCTCCGGTGCGGAGTGTATCAGTATCATCAGCGAGAATAGTATTCGACCCACCAGCAACAATAATGTCAACATCAGTTAATAACTCAGCTAACTGTTGTTCAACTGAGAGCTGTTGCATGTGTGCTAGCAAAATCACCTTATTAATATCTGGATTGGCTTCCAAGAAGCTATCCACTGATGATTGGATTTCTGCGGCCAAAGCTGCAATGTCATTAGGATCGGTAGAGTCAAAATCAATGGGCGAAATCCCCACATCTCCTGAGGAAGAAATAGAACCAAGAGTGGGCGTAGTAGCTCCAAAAACACCAATTTTTTCCCCATTAACATCGACAATGGTATTGCCAGCAATGCTGTTAGGAATCTCGCTAGCTAACTGTCCATCCTCAGTTACCAAAGGAGCGAGATCTTCGTCAGGCGAGAAATCCAGATTGGCACTCAGATAGGGGAATGCTGCTCCTGGGAAATCACTATCTGGATCAGCAGCAATTAAATCCGCTAAAGTACCTGTCCCAGCATCAAATTCATGATTTCCCAAAGCGATCGCATCAAAACCAAGCTCATTCTGGATTAAGATATCGCCTCGTCCCGCACCGCCAAAAACAGTCTCACTAGCGGAAAAGAACGGACTAGGAATAAAGGCATCCCCTGATGACAAAACAATCGTATTGTCAAAGTCATCTCTCAAAGCATCCAAAACAGCACTAAAATTTGGCGCATCAACTAAGGCATCAACCCCACCTTCTTGATCTCCTGCATGTAGTAACTGCAAAGTGAAAGTCGGCTCTGGAATATCTACATTAAAGATTGTGGTGCTATTGCTGACTTCGTTAGTCACAACTAGAGCAGGCTGACCGTTGGGACTGTCTTCAGCAGAGATAAAGGTTAAACCCTCAGGGCCAATATCAATCGCATTACCGTCTTCACCAATCGGATTTTGATAGGAAATAAATTCGGGTGCTGTCGGATCGGTGATGTCATAAATCATTACCCCACCAATTCGCTCCAAGCCAATAAAAGCAAAATGTCTGCCATCGATCTCACCAACAACAACGCCTTCAGGTTCTACACCGGCATCGTCGCTACGATCATCAAAAGAGTCAAGGGTTCCTTCAGAATTAAATAGTTCAGGTAACAGCTCAGCCGTAATAGAGGCAAAGTCATCGCCACTGTCAAAAACTAAATTGCCACTACTGTCAAAAATGGAAAAAGATCTAGCACCAAAAGCAAACAGTTGGTCAAAATCGCCATCCCCATCGAGGTCGCCATCGATTGTAGAAACTTCTAGCCTGCCTAAAACTGCCTCAGCTTGTAATTCTGCTGCGTTAGGAAATACTGTTGGATCGAGAGTTATATCAGCTACTCTTTCCTCTTCATCTCTGGAGTCTCCTTCGTTAGCAGTAACAAAAAAAGTCTCTCCTCCTACTTCATAGGATGCGATCGCATCAGGCTGACGCAGACCAAATAAATTATCAAATGTAGCCAGATTAATCCCACCGTCTTCGTTACTAGGATCTAGGCTTACCTGACTAAAATCTTGAACACCCAGAGGCAAAATATCTGTGACATTGCTATTAGCAATATCAACCACAGCAACTGCATTATTTTCCTGCAAAGAGACAAATGCTGTAGTGCCATCTCCACTAACCGTGATAAATTCTGGCTCGACATCTTGAGCGACTGTAGTGTCAGGAAAGATTCTGACGCCACTGCTGCGAAGAGATTCTTCTTGACCATTAAAAGCAGTAAAGTCAGCAGTACTTACACTTGCATTGGCGACGCCTCCAGACAAATCGATAATGCTGATCGAGCCTTCAGGATCAATACCATTATCTGGTTCCCCTTCATTTGCCACTAACACTCTAGTTCCATCAGGAGTAAATGTAACCATATCAGGCAAAGCACCTACGGTTACTTGATTTAGCAGAGTACCTTGAGAATCGTAAAAGGCAACTGTTCCTGGATCCTGTTCTGGATCACTAGCCACAGCTACAGCCACAATGCCATTACCTACTGCAACACTGTTACCGCCCGCACCGACTGAATCGAGGTCAATACTAGAGACTAAATTAGGATTACTCAGATCGCTAAGATCGATGATATCTACAGCATTATCAACCGCATTAACCACAAACAAGCGATCGCTCAGAGGATCAAATGCAGAAATTTCTGCTGCCCCCTCTTCTTCAGTTCCTGACAAAAAACGACCTAGTTGATCCAACACTGACTGATTACTTATTTCCATAACTATCAAACAAGAAGAACTCTTTAATGCACTGTTATTTTAGGAGAATTTCGTTACGTAACATCAAAGGTTAAGAGGCACTTTTTTCATTAATTTGCCCTTGCAAACATGCCATACAAGACTATTACGATCTAAGTAAAAAATCTAAAATAAGTTAGACTTAAGAAAAGGTTATCAAGGATTAATTCAAGATTAAAAGCCAGACCAGTCAGCTTTTCTAGGCTCTAGTTAATCATTTGTCAGTAAAAAGCTAAGTTATAAACAGATCAATTTTTAATTTTTATTTATCATAAAAAAAGAAGAGTGACTAACACTCTTCAAACTGATTATTTTCTGAAAACTATCCAATATTTACTTGAACTGACTTGTAATCGTCTCTTCTTGTTTAGGAGTATCAAACAGAACCAAGTTCATGTAGTTATCTGCCCACTCAGGGCCAAACGCCTTCTCAAGAACGCGCCTGGTTTTGTCATTTTTTTGTTGCTTGTTGCAGTAATACTCCTGCCCTGCTAAATAAAGCTTTTGCTGCTGAGGAGAAATAGCTTCAGCAGCGACTCCCTGCTGACAATGAATTGCTAGCATCTGCTTGGCATAACTCAGGAAGTCAGCTTCTTCTTGCTCATCCTGAGGTCTGACAAACAAGCAGTACTCCGAAAAAATATCTGCCCAGGGTGGCAACTCACGATATTGAGAAAACTTATGGGGATCGAGAGCTTTGAGTCTTTCTTGGTATGAAGCAGAAAGAGTCTTCTCAGGACTTGTTGGCGAAAGATCAGCGATCGCAGCACTAACCCCTGCCTTCCCCGCTACAATGTCGCAACCAAACATCGGTAATGGATACTCGGGCCGAGGAAACATGACACAGTGCAAAATATCCAAATTATTGCCCACTTTTGCCAACTCAAGGTGCATCTTGCGAAACTCCCTGGTCTGGTAGCAGCGATTCTCAATTCTTAACTTCTCGCCCTCCAGCTTACCTTCCACATAACCCAATTCCTCTGGTAGATCGTAAGGCTCCAAATTGAGATAAGTTTCCCAAGACTGTGCGATTGCATCCGCCAATTGACGAATTAAGGAGTGTTGTTCCTGACGGAGTGAGGTTTTAGGGAAGTCTAACATTCGCTGTTATAAAGGGTTCTAATAATCAGAAACGCAAACAAAAGTAAAAATATATTTACCTAGTTTAGCTATATACTGGGTCTTGATTGTTTAAGCTATGTAAACTGTTATTCTAATTCATCTTGTAGAGGAATTGTTGCTATGTTTGGTTTGGGTTGGCCAGAGGTGATAGTTATCGGTGTAGTAGCTGCTCTAGTATTTGGCCCCAAGAAAATCCCCGAGATCGGTGGGGCATTGGGTAAGACTCTTAGAGGTTTTAAAGAAGAACTCGATAATCCTGAAACAGACAATCCAGAGTTAGATAGCGATCGCGATTGAACTAATCAACTTAGATTTGAGATTACCCCCACAATCTTGATAGAAAGCCCATATTTATGGGAATCCTAACACTAGGAAGTATTAGGTTCTAGGGAAAACATTTGCATGTTAGGGGATAAATTCGATAGTTACAATCACGAATTTCATTCTCAAAAAAGGTTTTTCTCTACTTCCCTAGTTCACCTCGGTCTAATTCTGCTAACAGTTTTTTCCTCCCATTCCTCGTTAGCACAAGTAATTCCCGATAATAGTTTGGGAGAAGAAAGCTCTGTGGTTATTCCTAATGCAACCATAGGTAATGAGTTAACAGACCTGATCGAAGGCGGAGCTATCCGAGGCAATAATCTTTTTCATTCCTTTGAGCAGTTCAGTATCGTTGAAGGCGGTCGAGTCTACTTTAGTAACCCTAAAGACATTAGCAGTATCCTAACTCGCGTTACAGGGAATAGTGCCTCAGAGATCTTCGGTACCTTGGGCGTTAATGGTGGGGCTAATCTCTTTTTACTCAATCCTAACGGCATAATATTTGGTAAAAATGCAGCCTTGAATATCGGTGGTTCTTTTTTTGCTACTACAGCAGAAAGTTATCTCTTGGATGACACAACCGAATTTAGTGCAACTAATCCAGAAATCCCCCCTTTACTAACAGTTAATCTCAACCTAGGACTACAACTAGGCACAAATCCTGGCAGAATTACTATCCGAGGTAGCGGTCATGAACTCACAGGAGGCGTTTTCTTTCCAGTCCAAAACAACAATCCAGCAAGTGATTTTTCTATAAATTCAGGGCAAACCTTTGGCTTAATCGGGGGTGAAATAGAATTCGATGGAGGAGTTATTCAGACAACTGGGGGAAATATCGAATTAGCAAGCGTTAGACAGGGTGAAGTTAAATTAGCTTTGGATTCCACCAATAAAAAGGTTAGTACTTCGCAAGTAACTGAATTTGGCGATCTCAGATTGAGAAATCGTTCTCTCCTGAATACAAGTGGCAGAACAACAGGTGACATTTCACTAGTGGGTAGCACTATTTCACTAGAAGAAGCATCTCTAGCATTGATTCAAAACTTTGGCACTCATGCTTCAGGAACAATTACAGTTAATGCTGCTGAGTCTATTAACCTATCGGGAGCGGTGAGAATTGCTCCTGACATAGCAACCCCTCAAGGTCCGATTAGAGGCGTAGCCGCATCTCGATTGATGACTGAAGCCTTGGCTGATGGTAGGGGGGGCGATATTGAAATTACTGGTAGGAATTTAACACTTAGTGATAGTAGTTTTATTACTTCTCGTAGTTTTAGCAACGCCAACACGGGCAATTTAGGCATTGACGTAGCAGAATCAATTCAAATTAGTGGTCTATCTGTACTCGCACAGGATATTCCCGCCATAATCGGTACAGGCATCTTCAGCAATGGAAATTCAGGAACAATTGATCTGGCTGCTCGTAATGTTAGTCTCATGAATGGTGGAACAATTTCCTCTTTAAACTTCGGTAGCGGGACAGGAGGAGATATCCGCATTGAGGTAGCTGAAAATTTAAGTTTAAGTGGTATTTCTTTTACCAACACGCCTTCAACTATCGCTAGTACCGTTAATCGAGAGGGCGATAGTAGTAATGTAACTATTAATACGAATACGTTGTCTATACAGGATGGAAGCAGAGTCTCTACCGGAACTTTCGCCGAAGGTAATGCTGGAACTCTAATTATTAATGCCAACAGTTATGTGGAAATACGTGGCGCAACCCCTGATGGTAGCCTGAATAGTGCTATCGCGTCTGATGGCATAGTGCTTACCCCAGCTTTGCAGCAGCTACTAGGTACTCCCGATGCTCCTAGCGGTGATTCGGGTAACGTCACTATCAGTACTCCTGAGTTACTTGTTAAGGATGGTGCCTCTGTTGCAGTCAGTAATCAAGGCTCTGGTAATAGTGGACAACTCGAAATCAGTAGCGATCGCATTTTTTTAACCGACAATGCAAGTATTACAGCATTTAGCACCTCGGGACAGGGTGGAAACATTGATTTAAAGGTTGAGGATCAACTATCACTAGAGAATAATAGCTCCATCACAACTGAAACAACTGCTAACTCTGTCAATAGCCTAGAAAATATTAATGGTGGCAATATAACAATCAAAGCTAGTGTGATCAATTTGTTAAATAGCCAAATCAATGCACAAGCTAATCAAGGTAATGGTGGCAATATTGAAATCGTAACTAAAGGTTTATTTGCTGATTCTGCAAGCAGAATTAGTGCTAGTTCTCAGTTCGGTGTAGATGGGAATGTAAGAGTTGAAACTATTAGTGGAGAACGTCCTCTAGAACTCACTCAATTACCGCAAACTCCAATTAATGCCACAGAAGTTATTTCCCAAGGCTGTAATTTAAGTGATGATTTCGTTGTCCTTAATCGTGGTGGCATACCAGATAATCCACTGAAATTGCTAAAAAATCTGGTTCTTTGGCAGGATTTACGACTCCCAGAAAATGACCTTGTTCAAAACTCTGGCCTTGAGAATAGTTCTGAAAACATGTCTTTATCCATTACTCCAGGCTCCAAGAACATTACTGAGGCAACCAATTGGCAAGTTAACTCAGAAGGAGTCCTCGAATTAGTTGCCCACTCAAATCATGGCAACCCAATTTCCCAATATTCTCAGTGCTGAGAAGAGATACCACTTGGCATAACAACGCTTGAAGCTATGAAATATTAATTTGATTTAGACAGGTTTCACCTCTTTCAACTGCTTGAATATTATTCAAAGTAGTCTCAGCAATATTATTTAGAGCTTCTGCTGTAAAAAAGGCCTGATGTCCTGTGATAACAACATTGGGAAAAGTAAGCAGTCTTTCAAAAAGATCATCCTGAATAATTTCCTCGGATAAATCTTCAAAAAAGAGACTCTTCTCCTGTTCGTAGACATCAAGAGCGAGAGAGCCAATATGACGTGATTTTAAGCCTTGAATAACTGCCTTGGTATCAATCAAACCACCTCTACTGGTATTGATTAACATTACTCCTGGTTGCATCATAGCGATCACATCATCATCAATTAGATGATAATTATCCTTGGTCAGAGGACAGTGCAAAGAAATAATTTTTGATTGGGACAGTAATTCTTCCCAAGTCACATAGGTAGCGATCTGTGAACCAAAATCTGAGTTAGGAAAGGGATCGTAAGCCAAGACTCGGCAACCAAAACCATGCAAAATCTGCCCCGCAATGCGACCTATCTTGCCAGTACCGACAATACCAACAGTTTTCTGATGGAGATCAAACCCCAGCAGGCCATCAAGAGCAAAGTTCCCCTCTCTAGTGCGATTATAAGCTCGATGAATCTTGCGATTGAGAGTCATAATTAATGCGATCGCATGTTCGGCTACAGCATAGGGAGAATATGCGGGAACTCTTACTAACTTAATCCCTAATTGAGCTGCGGTGACTAGATCTACGTTGTCATAGCCAGCACACCTTAAAGCGACTAATCTGGTTCCTCCCTCATAGAGAGCAGTTAAAACTTCTCGATCCAAAACATCATTAACAAAAACACATACAGCTTCATAACCTTTTGCCAAATCAACAGTTTTCGTGTCTAAACGAGGTAATAAAAAATTTAATTTGTGGTTAAATTGCTGGTTGCTTTGCTCAAAGACATCACGGTCATATGGTTTGCTACTAAAAATGGCTACTCGCATAGAGCTAAACAAAAAAGACACTACCTTTAAACTTAACTAAATCATCAGAATCACGCTCAAGAATCTTTGTTAGCATCCAGAAATAGCGATTGCAGAAGGAAGTTGGTTATGTCTACAGAGACTCTGGTGGTAACTCTAGCTAGTTTAGAATTGTTGCCATACTTGAATGAAGCAGGAAAAATCAATCCCGAACTAACCAAGAAAATTGGAGTTTACGCCATTTTTAATCAAGAACAAGAGCTGATGTATGTTGGTTATTCGCGGGATGTTTATTTAAGCTTAAAACAGCATTTAGTTCGTCAACCTCAAAGTTGTTTTTGGCTTAAATTCCAGACCATCGCTCGCCCCAGTCGTACATTGCTAGAAGAGATTCGCCAAGCTTGGATCACAGAAAATGTAGTGGTTCCCTTAGGCAACCAGAGCGATAATACGAGTTGGACACAGCCAATTGATACCAAGCCCATGATGAGCGATCGCGAAAGATCTGAGTATGATGCTAGCGCTCAGCCTCAACAAATAAAATTACTCAAGCAAGTTGCGCGTCGAGTCCAAGCAGAAATCGAAGCCCAGTTACAACAACGTTGTTTTACTGGAGAAATTAGGTTTAATCCCAAACTCAAGGAACAGGGTTTATTAGATCTCAAATAAACTGGATTTCCAACCATTCATCTCAATTTATCTAAGTCAACTTCAAGCTATATTCCAACTGTTCGATAATTTGCTCAAAATTTAAATCCTCTAGCAAATGATCAAACCACTCTCCCAATGCTATATCTTGAGCTTTAATCTGTTCAACAATAGTACCGCTAGCCTCCCTATCAAGACAGAGACAAGCTTGATAAAAACTTTCTAGAGTTTTGCGGTCTATTTTGACAAGTTTTTCTTGGATTGTCTTAGATTCTAAACATGGGTAGTGAGTTATCTTAGCTTCCAATAGAGGATCCTGAGCCTCTACTTCATAGATATACTCAACTTGGAGATGCTTTTTAATACTCTCTAGTAGCTGTGCCTCAACAATTGGTTTATGGAGAAGATCTTCAAAGCCAGCTGCGATCACCGTGTCTTTAGTATTGTCAAAAGTATTAGCCGTAATCATAATAGCTTTGGGCTGTGGGCGTTGATTTTGTTCTGCTAAGGTTCCAATTAGTTTAATTAACTGATAGCTTTCTGTATTAGAAGTCTGAGTACTCAGTAGAATCAAATCTGGTTGCCAATTTTGCCAAGCAATCAAAACTTCTTTGTCATCAACTGCTTCCGCTACTTCAAAACCAACTTGTTGAAGAATGGTTAGCAATAACAAACGACCATCTGCTGAGTTATCAGCAACTAGAATCTTGCGATTACGAGATGAAGCTGCCAAACTCACAACTCTTGCCTCCTCTACTACAGGTGCCGAAGAATTCTCGACGATAGTCATGGGCATACAAAAACTAAAATTACTGCCCTTTTGTACTTGAGACAAAACCTGTAACTTACCACCTAGAACTTCAACAAAGGTTTTACTAATCGCTAAGCCCAAACCAGTTCCTTGTTGAGATTTTTTGCCGCTAGCTGTTTGACTAAAAGCCTCAAAAAGATTGTTTAGTTCAGAAGTCGCAATTCCCTCTCCTGTATCACAAACTTCAAAACAGATTTTAATGCGGTCAGAGACAAAGTTTGTCTGTTTAGCAGCGGGAAAAACTCTAACGGTTACCCCACCTTTATGGGTAAATTTAATAGCATTGTTAAGTAAATTGATGAGTACTTGATTAAGTTTTTTGCGATCGCTTCTAACATAGATAGGTAAGGATTCAGCAAGCTCAAATTTAAGCCCAATTTGTTTTGATTCTGCTTTAAGAGCAAACATTGCTTCCAAATTCTTCAGCATTTCTTTTAAAGCAAAATCTTCGGTATCCAGAGTGATCTTGTCAGCTTCAATTTGTGACATATCAAGAACGTCATTAATCAACCCCAGAAGATGCTCACTGCTACGATTAATTATCTGGAGAGTTTCCTTCTGTTTGTTGGTTGCATCTTGATTGCGCTGCATCAACTGACTAAAACCAATAATCACATTTAGTGGAGTACGCAGCTCATGACTCATTTTGGCAAGGAACTCACTTTTTGCTTTGTTAGCAAGATCAGCATCTTTTTTCGCAATTTCCAAATCTTGGCGTTGCTTTTGTTCTGTCTCAAGTAATCTGGCTTGAGCTGTGGCAATTCCAACTTGGACAGCTACTTCCTCTAAGAGGTTAATATCCTCTTCTGTCCAAGAACGTTTGCGATCGCATTGATGAATCTCAATAAATCCATTGGCTTTATCTACATAAGAAGTCCTAATTGCCAACAAAGAACAAACCTGTGCTTGCTGATAAAAATGAGCTGCTGAATCTAATAATGGTTGATGTTCAATCTGGGGAAACGCGATCGCGCGATCTTTAGCCAGAATAGTGTTCAAATAATCATTATTTTTGACAGGCATCTCTCTCCCCAACAGAGAAGGGAAGCCAGGCTCTAAGTATTCTGCCACCAAAGGCATTATCGAACTAGACTGAAGGTTATCGCAATAGATGGTACAGCGACTAGCCTGAAAGGTATGGCCAATTTGGGTTGCCGTAATCTGAAAAATACTCTGACTATCAATACTCTGACGAATTTCGTAAGTGATCTGACTTAGAAGTAGTTCACGTTGTAATTGTTGAGCGAGGATCTTTTCTGCCTGTTTATGTTCTTCGACATTACGACAAATGCAGATCAGGTTACCTTCATCAGACAAAGCTAAAGTGACTTCAACATCGAAATGACTGCCATCGTAATGAATTGCCGTCAACTCATCACGCCAAGAACCTAACTGCTCTAGTAAAGGAAATACTTCTAATTTAAGCTGTGCAATCTGTTCTGTAAGAAAAATACTTTCCCAACTTTTACCAACCAAATCTTCTGGATTCGCATAACCGAATAATTCTCCATAAGCTTGATTAAGACATAAATATTTTTCCTCAACTAAAATCGCAATGCCATCAGGAGAGTTTTCGATAGCTGCCAGTTGACTTCTTAGCTGCTGGTTTTGCTGATTTAGGAGAACTCTTTGGTTAGTCTCGGTTTCTAGCAACCTAGATTGGGCGATCGCAATTCCTACTTGACTAGCAACTGTCTCTAGCAACTTGATTTCTTCTTTGATCCAAACTCTTTGGCGATCGCATTGATGAAGATATAAACAACCATTAATCCGACCCTGAGCCTCTGTTCTTACTGCCAATAAAGATTTAACGCTAAGTTTTTGATGAGTCTCCTTCGCCGAAACCAACAACTCGCTACCATAAACATCAGAAAAGCTAGCTGCTCCTTCTTGAGCAAAAACAGCACCCAAGTGAAGCTTATTTTTTTTTGGCAGCGGTAAAGATTTTAGAGAAGGAATGTTCTTTGCTGTATATTCAGCGACAACAGGAGCATTGGGAGAGATTGCCCCTTCATAAGTAGCTAAATAGCAACGACTAACGCCAAATGTTTGGCCAATTAAACTTACAGAAGTTTCAAAGACAGTATGCGAATCTAGACTACTGCGAATTTGATTAACGATCCTTTTTAACAAGCTAAATTCACTAATCTGCTGCTTAAGAGCTTGCTGATCGACTAATCTCTTTTTAGCTTCCACAGAAGCGAGTACTAAATTAGCAATTGCCTGCACAAAGGTGATTTCCTCTACAGTCCACTGTCGCGATTCGCTTTTCTGTTCAAGGGAAATCAAACCAATAGCTTTTGCTCCTCGATAGATAAAGCAGTTATAAAGAGAACATATTTTCAGTGTAATTAAGTAAGAGTCGATTAATTGCTGTAACTCAGAGTCTTTGTCCTGAGTTTGCAGATCAACTTTACCTTCTTTGTTGAGTAGATAAAAATAAGCAGGATCTTCTGCAGCTTCAATACTGTGACCCTGAGCGAATTGATCGTTAGTAAGTTCGTAAGAAACACTACATTTGAGTTTGGTATTTTTATCCTGCAAAAACCAAATACTGACCCTCTCTACTTGCAAGGTTACGGCAATCTCCTTAACAATAGTGGCAAATATGATTGC
Organism: uncultured bacterium; assembly: GCA_964606015.1. Classification (GTDB taxonomy): domain Bacteria; phylum Cyanobacteriota; class Cyanobacteriia; order Cyanobacteriales; family Xenococcaceae; genus Hyella. The sequence goes on along the minus strand of CAZSEZ010000048.1, from coordinate 5,449 downwards.
AGTTTTTCCCTGATATATAGCTTTATCCTTGCTCAATCTATCCAAAACTGAGCCATAGTCGATTGGTTCTTGCGATATTGCTTGTGGAGAAATATGCTGAGCAAGCTTTTCCTGAAGAGAATCTACCTGATTTTCGAGAAACTGAACTTGTCGCTGCAACTGTTCAATCTGAAGTTGAGATGTTGAGATCGAAGAAGCTTCCTTGGTCATAGCAGAAAGAAATCGTACCTAAACCAATATTGCCCATTTCACGAACAATTATAATCAAGTGGATGAAAACTAATCTAATTTGACCTATTCATAGAGTTGATGAGAGAAACAGATCCTCGTAAGCCCAAACTACCAAGCTCGGCAATAGAAACTAAACAAGAATTCAATGCCAAAACCGAACATTGGTTCGAGTATCCAGTCAAAGCTCAACCCCACCATACAGACTATGGAGGGATAGTATGGCATGGAACTTATCTGACATGGATGGAAACTGCCAGAGTAGAGTGTCTGCGCTCTATCGGAGTAGATTTCGCAGAATTAGTTGCCTTAGGGTGTGACCTGCCAGTCGTAGAATTATCTTTGAAGTACCATCGCCCAGTACATCTGGGAACGGAGGCAATTGTACGCACTCGTTTAGTAGAAACTACAGGAGTTCGTATCCACTGGGACTATCAGATCAAATCCGTCGATAACAAAATGTTGTTTGTCTCAGGAAGAGTGACTTTAGTGGGCGTAGACCGTGAACATGGAAAAATCATTCGCCGCCTTCCCGATAATCTTCAAAATGCTTTAGTCAAAATCCAGCAAACTCATTACTAGGTAATTTGGACTTAGTTATCTAATTAGACAAAACACATTGCTTTTCTAGAGCATCAATTAAGCTTTGTCTCTCATCAGTCAAAAAATCCATTTGCTTGAGAAGAGACTCTAACTGAGCACTATCGTTTTGTAAACTACTTCTTTCCTTAAATAGAGCAGCCTTTTTCTTCAGAAGGTTAGAAACTTTTCGGGTGTAGGACTTAGTTGCTACGCTCACAGGCAATAACTGGTAATCTTGAGCCGCTGAACTCAATTTTTCAGAACCTTTCAAATAGTTATCTTTGATCTCAGAAAACTGAGAACCACTTTCAATATGACGATGATTCTCTAGCTGATAAATTTCATTCTCAGTGCTATATACAGTGTCGATCAATGCGGGGCAATCTTCTTGACTCAGGATAATCCCGCGAGAAACTGATGATTCTGAAGCAGCTTCCAAAGAAGGAGATGATGTTGGTATGTTAACTAAAATTGTCGAAAGCCAAAGAGTAGTCGCCAAACCTACGCAAAATAACCCCAACAACCAAGCTAGAGTCAAAATTCTCTTTCTGAAGACAGATTCGACTTTGGTTCCCACCTCTAAAATAAAGTCAATTAGCTTTAATGAGGCAAAAAACGAAACTGATACCAGAATAAAGATCGCGAGTAAAGAGAGCAACATATTGGGCAAATCAATAAAACTATTTAAAGTCACAGCATAAGTACATATACTGTAATCCTAACCCGATTTTACAGGTGACTCTTTAAAGTTTTACTGTGCAATTTGTATCGTATTACTCAGAAATTGCTAGGAACGATCTAGCCACTTTTGCGCATCTTCCCACCCCAAGCCGTGACGAACCAGTTCTGGCTCCCCAGTCGTAAAATCAAGAATCGTAGAAACCACAGTGCCTGAATCGCTTCCATAATCAATAATCAGGTCTACTAAGTTATCTAAGGCATCAAACAATAAAGCCTTCTCCAAATGATAGGTCGGAGTTTCTTCCTCGTCTGGTAAATGGGCAGAGGTCGAAATGATCGGATTGCCCAGGTTAGTCAGTAGCTCTTGGCAGATTGCTTGGTTAGGAACTCGAATCCCTGTAGTTTTGCGTTTGGGATTCATGACTAGTTTGGGCACTAGTTTGGTAGCAGGAAGTAAGAAGGTATAGGGGCCAGGGATTAAGTGTTTCATAATCCGATAAGCACGATCGCTAACTTGAGCATAGCTAGCAATATTTGATAAAGAAGAACACAAGAAAGTCAGTGGTTTATCATTAGCTAGCTGCTTAATCTGACGGACTTTTGTGACAGCAGATTTAGAAGTTAAGTCGCAGCCAATAGCATAAACTGTATCAGTAGGATAGAGCATAACTGCGCCTTGTTTCAGTTGACGAACAATCTGCTCGATAACTCTTTGTTGCGGATTTTGGGGGTGAAGTTCGTATAGTTTTGCCATCTGTCTGCTTGTATTTTTTTGATCAACCTAACTAACCTATATAAGGTAGCGAATGACTAAAATTGCCTATTTAAAATGTCCTACAGGAATCGCAGGAGATATGTGCTTAGGTGCCTTGGTAAATGGAGGTGTACCTTGGGAATATCTCACAAAGTCCTTGGCCAGTCTTGGTATAGAACAGGAATATCAATTAGAGCAAACTCAAGTAGTTCGTAATAGCCAAACAGCAACCAAGGTTTTAGTCAAACAAAAACACCATCATGCCCATCACCACGATCATCACCATCATCATGCGAGACATCTGCCAGAGATCGTAACTATCATTCAAGCTGCTGATATTAGCGATCGCGCTAAGGAATGGAGTCTGAAAATCTTTAACGCTTTAGCTATTGCTGAAGGAGCAGTACATGGAGTCGCTCCAGAGAAAGTACACTTTCATGAGGTAGGGGCAACCGATGCCATCATAGATATTGTTGGCACTTGCATTGGCTTAGACTGGCTAAGAATTGATCAACTTTACTGTTCTGCGCTTCCCACGGGAGGAGGCACAATCAAAGCTGAACATGGCATACTGAGTGTCCCTGTACCTGCAGTTCTCCAGCTTTATCAAGCTCGCCAAGTACCTGTTTATAGCAACGGTATTGAGAAAGAACTAGTCACTCCTACAGGAGCAGCAATCGCGACTACATTAGCAACAAGCTTCGGCGCACCTCCTGCTATGACCATCGAAAATATCGGCCTAGGTGCAGGCTCTCAAGAATTCAAAATTCCCAATATCTTACAATTGTGGATCGGAAAATCTACTGATTCTTTTGACTGGCAGAGCGAAGAAGTAACAGTCCTCGAAACTCAAATTGATGATCTCTCACCCCAAGCGATCGCTTACACCTTAGAGCAACTTCTCTCAGAGTCAGCGCTAGATGTATTCACCCAAGGGATTACGATGAAAAAATCGCGCTCAGGCATACTTTTGAGCGTTATTTGCCAACCTCATCTGGCTAATCGTTGCAAGGAAATAATCTTTAACGAAACCACCACTTTAGGGATTAGAGAACGCACCCAGTCTAGAAGTGTTTTAAATCGTCAGATAAAAGTAGTTACAACTCCCTACGGAGAGGTAAAAGTAAAGATTGCCACCTGCGGTCAGACTAATTCGGCAATTAACCTACAACCAGAATATGAAGACTGTGCGCTTCTGGCCCGCCAACACAGCATCCCTTGGTACAAAGTACAGCAAGCAGCAATCTCAGCAGCTAAAGAACAATTGAGCTAAACAAAATAAAAATTCAGCTCGCCTTGAAGCCTAAAGTGCGCCGATACTTGCCAAACCAAGAATCGCACCTGCACCAATTAGGTGACCAAGGCTAGTTGTACCTAAAAGAGCGGGTAGACCCATACCGCCGAAGAACTCGGCAGAGGGTAGAGAAGGCTCAGCACTAGGATTTTTAATGGTATATTTACCAAACGCGATCGCGATAACGTTACAAATAATCATAACAATTGCCACTTTAGGGCTCCACTCAACAGTGCTAGGAACAGAAGCTGCTGCAAGTAAGGTTAGATAAGTCAAAGTCGATTTCTCCTGAGAATTTTAAACGAGTTTAAATTTCCAGTTCATCATATTCTTTCGAGTAACAGATTAAAGATAGGTTGTTGCATTTTTTATTAATTAAGTAAAGTTTTTTGTCAAAAGTGCGATATTGGCTGGATGAATGACCAAGTATCAAGAATATAAATTATGATTACCTCACAACTGAATACTTGGGGCTGTAGCTCAGTAGGATAGAGCAAGTGCCTCCTGAAAACATCGGGCATTCTGTGGGGAAACCTCAGAGATGAATGTGGTCTAATTCAAGGAAGCCTAAGTTCAAGTTAATTTTGAATAGGGTAATCTTGAGCCAAGCTCTATGTAATCTCTGGTAGAGAAGGTGCAGAGACTAGCTGTAGGTTAGATAACAGAGAATTAATCGAAACCATATTTTAGGCTACTACAGCATAACGGCCACCACCTAAGAACTAGCACTGTCTGGTTTATGGTGAAGAGATAGTCCAGAGAGTAGGGAAACCTCCACTAATCTGAAGCACTAGGTCGCTGGTTCGATTCCAGCCAGTCCCGCTCAGTTAATCATAGTCAAGTTTTCGAGATTGTTAGCCGTAGTGGAATGAGTTAAGTGCCTACCGTTCTGCTTGAATGATGTCGGCAAATTTTTGCCTTTGTTGCAAATTTAGAACTTCTCTTGTTTCGAGGATGCTCTCAAAGTGAAGCGTTGCCAGCTGCTGACGTAACAAGGATACATACTGATGTTTGAAACGGATAGTTTCCACAGTTTCCTGACCAACCATCATGCGAGCCAATTGTTGCTGTGCCAACTTTAACTCTTGCTTTAGTTGACTAATTTGCTTTTGATAACGTACCGATATTTGTTTGATTTGATGCTTTTGTTGAGGACTTAGGTTCAACTGTTGCCATAAGTTTAAAGAAGTATTCTCATTAACTTTAGATTCCAAATTATGGACTAGTAACTTAGCTGGTCGGAAAATACCAATTGGCTCCAAAGTTGTAGTACCTGGGTCGATAGTTGTTGAGAGTACATTGCTTGCCAAAACAAATTCCCAAACGAAGTTTAGACCTAACCCAAGCCAGAAAAAAGACCGTCGAGTATTACTGAACAATTTTTTTCGCTTCCTCAAGACTTCATTCAACACTACTAGTAGAGACAACTTGAGACGATTCTACCGTAGAGAGTAATTTGTATATCTCGGAAATTTCACTAATTTCTGTTTCGGAGGTCAGAGGAAAATAAGAATCTCGGGTGGTTGCGTCCCAATTAGTCAGCAGAAAAGATTCGATCGCGTCAACCTCTTTGGCAACCTTGGGTGTAGATTTGATAACTCGCGAAGGAGTCCAGCTAATCATTAAACCCATCACAATTGTCCCTGGTAAAGCCCACAGAACAGTATGTCGATTACGAGGATTTTTCTGAGGCTGTTGTTGGATTGTCGTAATCAGTCGACTCTCCAGATAAGGACTCGCATCTGGCGGAGTTGGACGATGTCGCTGAAGAAAATTTACCAAATCGCGATCATCTTCAGGCAGGAAATTTTTCATAGTTTTCTCTAAAGTTTACTAGTTCATTGAATGATGTACTAACTGGCGTTTCCAATATTCTAAAAAGAGATACCTTGCTGCTGCAAAAACTTTTT
>CAZSEZ010000047.1:5952-20012 GCA_964606015.1 uncultured bacterium | reverse complement strand
ATCGTTGAGTAAATCCTTGCCTTTGCCTTCAAAGCGATCGCAACCATTTTCTAGAACGTAACCCCGATCTGACATCATCAGGGCTTTTTTGGCATTTTGCTCTACCAGGACGATGGCTTTGCCCATTTGTTGTACTGCTTTTATTTGCTCAAATACACCATTAACCAGAATTGGTGATAGGGCAGCAGATGGTTCATCTAGCACTAATAAATCGGGATCTAACATCAAGGCTCTACCCATTGCTAGCATTTGTCTTTCTCCTCCCGAGAGTGTTCCCGCAGCTTGTCGACGACGCTCTGCTAAACGGGGAAACATGCCATAAATTTTGTCTTTGAGAGGTTTGAGAGAACCAGAACGGATAAATGCTCCCATTTCCAAGTTTTCTGCTACAGAAAGGGAAGGAAAAACATTGGCAATCTGGGGCACGTAGCACATGCCTTCGCGGACAATTCGGTCTGATTTGTAACCAGTGATGTTTTTTCCTTTAAAAGTAATTGTTCCCTGGTTGGGGCTGACTAAGCCAAATATTGCTTTAGCTAAGGTTGATTTTCCTGCTCCATTAGGGCCAATAACTGCCACTAGTTCTCCTGGTGCAATCCGAAAGTTGACTCCTTGTAAAATATTTAAGCCTTTAATGTAGCCAGCATAAACATCTTTTACTTCCAGAATGTAGTTAGTCATGAAAATCTTAGCTAAAAACTCTTACCTAGAGTATTGGGAGATAAATAATCGGTCAAGCAAAATTAATTAGCGACTAATCTAACCCCCTCCTTAGTGGAGGGGAATCAGCATCAATCAACCATTATTGAACCTATTTAGGCAAAAGTAGCTACGATCGCATCGGCGAATTCCGAACATTTCAAGGGGTCTACTTGAGGTTCCATCAAACGTGCCAAATCATAAGTTACTTGACCATTAGCGATCGCAGAAGCTAAGCCATCTTGGATTAGTTTTGCTGCTTCGCCCCAGCCCATAAATTCCAACATCATCACACCTGACAAAATTACTGAACCAGGGTTGATACGGTCTAGACCAGCATGTTTGGGAGCTGTACCGTGAGTCGCTTCAAAGATCGCACAGTTATCTCCAATATTTGCCCCAGGACTCATTCCTAAGCCACCAACAATAGCAGCAGCAGCATCAGAAAGATAATCCCCATTGAGGTTCATGGTTGCCAAAATCGAGTACTCATCAGGACGAGTTTGGATTTGTTGGAAAATGCTATCGGCAATGCGATCGTTGACCATGACCTTTTCTTGCCATTTTCCATTACCGTGACTTTCCCCGATGGAATCGAGGACGGATTTTACTTCAGCACAGATTTTTTCCTGTTTTTCTGGAGTTAGGGCATCGTAGCCTGGATCGATTTTACGAGCATTGTCTTCTACAGAAAGATTGGGGTCTTCTGCTTGGTTACTAAGAATCCAAGATTCTCTTTCGGTTACGCATTCATTTCTGAATTCAGTAGTTGCTAGCTCATAGCCCCAATCGCGGAAGGCTCCCTCGGTATACTTCATGATGTTGCCCTTGTGGACAAGAGTTACCTTTTGCTTGCCAGAAGGTAGCCTGAGAGCATTTTCGATTGCTTTACGTACTAGACGTTGCGAGCCAGTTTTACTAATGGGTTTGATGCCAATACCTGCATCGAGCGGGATTTGTTTATTGCCGTGTTCTTTGGTAGCAGGTATTAACTCATCGTTGAGGAGATTGATTAGTTTTAGGCCAATTGCATCATCTTTACGCCATTCAATTCCCAGATAAATATCTTCCGTGTTTTCGCGATAAACGATGATATCTAGCTTTTCGGGGTTTTTATGTGGGGAAGGAGTACCAGGATAGTAACGACTTGGTCTGACGCAAGCATAGAGGGTAAATAGCTGTCTGAGAGCCACATTAAGAGAACGAATCCCTCCACCGACAGGAGTGGTCAAAGGCCCTTTGATGGCAATTTTGTATTCTTCAATTGCCTTGAGGGTATCTTGGGGTAAATACTGAAACGTCCCGTAGCGATCGCAAGCTTCATCGCCAGCGTAGACCTTAAACCAATTGATCTTGCGCTTTCCTGCATAAGCATGGGCTACCGCAGCGTCAATTACTTTTTGGGTTGCTGGCCAAATATCAACACCAGTTCCATCACCACGAATGAAGGGAATAATTGGATCGTCTGGAACTATCGGTTTGCCATTGTCAAAAGTGACCTGGGAACCTTCTGTAGGGGGAGTAAGTTTTTCGTACATGACTTAGATAAGAGTGGATTGAATTTGATAACTTACAAAATATACCAATAATTGTCAGTCACACTCTTTACAGTCAGCTTGATTACAGTTTGAGATAGTTGCTTAACGGAACTGGGCTACTTTCTCGCTAAACTCAATCGGTAATACGGCTACTACGTTATCAGGAGGATTAGGCACAATGTAGTGAGTCATGATTTTTCCGCCAAAAGTAGCTTCTGCTGCTGCTAGTCCAGCTTTCATGGCTGGATGTACCTCGGAAGTTCCGCCACGGATGACTACCATAAATTGACCACTTTCTGCTTTATCAAAGAAGACAATAGTTACTCTGCCACCTTTAACCATGGCATCCGCAGCAGCCAAAATTGCGGGAAAACCTAGGGTTTGAATTACGCCTACTGCCTCTTGTTGCGCCATGAATTTCGATTTCTGTTTTGCTTAATTATTTACCAACCTAAATCTTAATCGAACTAGGGACAGTTTGAGAAGCGATAATGCGATCGCAACCTGATTTTGGTTTGGCCCATTGATAGCGATATTCTTCGGGATCCCCCCAACAAAGTCCTAAATAGACTTCATTCCGGGTAGCATCCACTTCTGCCCATTCTGCTTGGCGGATTAGCTTTTGGACGTATTCTGAGCCGATTGGTTGGTGGGGTGTTGATGGGCTAGCTTGCGAGCTAGTTTTTAAGCTAGTTTCTGAAACTGGGGGATGGTCTTTTCCTGGGGCTTGTGCCAACCAGAATTGCATTGTTGCGGTTGCCTGTTGCCAAAACTCGATGACTGATTGTTTTGCTGCGATCAGAGTCTGCTTATCTGCTTTGAGAGGAATTAACTGATTGTGAATTTCAGGATATTTAATTTTGCGTTCGCAAAAATTACAGCTTCGCCAAATAATTCCTGATACTTGATGCTCGAGTTGATACTGATGTATTTGAGAACGAAAATCTTGGTAAGCAAAGACTTTATTGACTCGATTCATGTTCAATAATTTGGTCACCACAGGATCGTTGATTCTCGATTCAGAAGATAAAACCACTCGTTTACCTTGCCAATTGGCTTTTAGTTCCCGATCTAAAATGGTGATCAAATCTTGGGTAGTGTAAGTCATGAATCCTAACTAGTCAGACCTTACTTGAATTCTATCTCTGTTGAAGTTGGCCGAGACAAGAAACCACAAAATAATTTAGACTTGCGATCGCACTAAGGCTACTCAAACCTAGTTATTTGCCATACCAATTTTTTAAACTCTCTTTTGCTGTAGCTCTTACAATGCGGTTGGAATCTTGAATTAAACTTTCTAGAGTATTTTTAGGCGTTTTTTTGTTTTGGGCGATCGCGTATCTTTCTAACCAAGAAATCGAGTTACTGTGTTTGGATAAAACCGAACCTTCAGCATAGTTACTCAAGAAAAGTGCAATTCTACTAAATGATGGTGTCCCAGACTGGGCAAAGTTTCTAAAAATAATTTCTTTGAGTTGACGATTGCACTTTGGATTGGCCGCAACTGATTTACAGACAAATGTATGAGGATCCTGAGCCAGCTTTCTGAGAGCTTCGAAGGATGTATTGGGATTCTTGGCGACGGCAACTCTCACATAGTAGTAGTTGTCCTCGGCCAATAAATTGAGAGTCTCGGTAGGTGTACTAAGATTTCTAGCAACATGTTGTTTGACTAAATGATCGCAACTATTAGCCAATAATTGAAGAATAGAAACTGGCGTACGATGATTTTTCGCTAAAGACATCCAAACTCGTAAATCAAAATCTTCAACGAACGTTTTGAGAATATGCAATGGAGTGTTGGGATTTCTGGCTAATCGCTGGCGTACTAGGCTATCTGGATTATTTGCGAGTTTCTTGAGAACATCGATTGGAGTGTTGGGATTTCTGGCGACTCCTTGACGAACTATATTATTGGAACTGTTGGCGAGTTTCTTGAGAACATCGATTGGAGTGTTGGGATTATTGGCTACTTCTATCAGAGTTGAATCATCATAGTTACTGGCAAAAAATCTGAGTATTTCCGAGGGTGTATTTTGGTTTCTCGCTATACTGTGGCGTGTACTAATATCGTCATCGTTAGCCAAAAATGCCAGGGTTTCTGATGGTGTACTAGGATTTTCTGCTAAGTATTGTCTTGTTAAGGGTTCGGCATCGTTTGCCAAGCTTTGTAGGAGCTTAACTGGGGTATTTGGGTTTTTAGCTACATATGGTGCTAAAGCAAAATCGCGATCGCTAGCTAAAGACTCCAAGATCTCTGGTGGTGTATTGGTATTACTGGCCACCGATATCCTCTCCCCATGACTTCCTTGAGCCAGAGTTTGCAAAACATCAGAAGGCGTATGGGGATTTTCTGCGATTTGACAACGAACATCATGGTTTTGATCGCTAGCAAGGAACTTTAGTTTTTCGATTGGTGTCTGGAGATTTCTGGCAACACTACTGCGAACTTCACTGTTTGAATCATGAGCTAGCAGTCCTAAAATCTTAGGGGGTACGTTGGGGTTTTGGATGATGCCCACACGAACGCGATAATCAGGGTCTTCTACCAGAGTTTCTAGGATTTTGGGTTGTGTTCTTGGGTTGAGAGCGATCTGATAGCGAACAGAGGAGTTTTGATCCTGGGCCAGCTTTTGTAATAAGTTTGCTTTGAGATTATGATTACGGGCTACTTGTTCTCGAAATCTTGGCAGTTGTAAGACACTAGTGGGGATAATCTCACTAAAGTTTGTCAATAGCTCAAATGATTTTATCAACCTGTAAGAAGTTCGCTGATTTGTGAAATCATCTCTACAGGAAATTTTATTAAGTGTATCTGCTGCTAGGCTATGCCAGCCCTCAGCCATTTCCCCCGATACTGCAACTTGCATTTTTGCGATACTTGTTATTACTGAATCTTTGTTCTGGGCTGCATAATCCAATAGAGATTTGGGAGCTGCCTGTTGTTGAATGAGATTACTCAAGGTAGCCCAAGGAATGCTTTCGAGAAATTCTAAATTGTTATTTTTTGCTGATTTGCTGGTTAGAGCTGCTTGAAATTTGGGGTTATTCAGTAGCTCCTTGGGGAATTGTTCTCCCAGCTCTAAAAGTTTTCTCATCGGAGTACGAGGATTTGTGGTCACTGCTTGACGAATCGCAGGATGACTACTGGTAGCTAAATCCCTTAGTAGTAGTGGTGGCGCTGCTAGATTCTGAGCTACTGTTTCTGCTAGTTCGTCGCTAATACTGGCCAACTCTTGCAGACGCTGCTGAGGTGTTTGCTTGTCTTTTGCCTCAGCTTTAAGATCGGTAGTATTTTCTCTGTTTTTCATAACAAGATCCTTCATAAAGCTGCTTGATCTAGGAGATCGCACTCTGGAGCCAGAAACTGCTAGATGTGCAATGTAGTCACCAACCAATAATTTATGCTACCCAATTACGTAACTTCACGTAAATGGCTTGATCCTCAGTTACCATCTTCTGCTCCTACTAGGTAAAGATACTGAAAAAATATCAAGATCTAGAAGGGGACATCTTCATCGTCATAATTAGGTTTTGATTCTGGTTCTCTCTTGATTGCTACTTGCTGGGGTTCAGTCAGTGGGGAAGCATTGTTTGTCTTTTGTTCTATTGATTCAGTATTGCTGGAAGTTGATGCAGCCGCAGTATCAGAATTATCGAGATCGATAATTTCACCATCAAATTTCTGGGTTATTAATTGGAGAGCTTGGTGAAAATTACTAGGCTCATTTGAGTCAGCTTTTTCTAAGATGACTTGACTTTGTGATTGTTCTTCCTGATTGTGAGTTGGCGTCGGCTGATTTAGTGCTGCTTGTGACTGGTTTTGTTGAGTAGGGAGTGGTTCTGTGAATGAGCTAACTGGAGAGGTCAACTCATTTTGTATTGTATTTTCTGGTGGTGGAGTGTTGGTGGTTGGGAGAGGTGCGGGGGTTATTGCCGTTGGGGAATTAGGCGATCGCTCTTGAGGTGTTGATTTAGTAATGTTGGACTCTGCTGGAGCTAATGGCTTAGTGGACTTGCTGACTTTTTGTTGAGTTGGTGCAGCAACTTCTAAGGTTATCTTGATCTTGCGCTGACAGACTTGGCTAAACCCAGCCTCAATCTGGGGTACCTTACCCTGATTCATCTTGAGTAGCGGTGGAGAACTAATGCCCACTACGGCAGAGTTTTGTTCCAGGCTAATTAAGTGACATTGCTGACGTAATAAAGCCTGGGTCATTGGGGAATTAATCGATACTATGACCTGCTGCCAAATAGTACTGATCTCTTCCGGTGTGTAGCTATGATAGTTGGCCTTTTTCGTTTGCTGCTTTGGAGGAATACTAGGTGTCGGGTTTTGAGCAGGTACTTTGCGATCGCTCAATGCTGAATATTTGCCCGCAGTATTTTCTCTAGGTTCAGGAGTAGAGCTTGTTGATAAGGCTGGTTGGCTGAGTTCTTTTGGCCTGGTTTGTTCCGTAATAGCTTGCTTGGGGTTCGATGCCACATCAGATAAGGAACTTAAGGGCTGTACCGATTTGGCTGTTGCTGCTTTATCGGGGTTATGTGTAGTAGAGGGCGGAATTGGAGTGATATTTGGGGATTGGGATGTGCGCTCTGAAGCTACAGGAATTGTTGAATCGGGAGTTGCCTCTTTCTTGGGGGATAGTAACCCCAGTAGTATGATTTCCAGCCATAAGCGGGGTTGAGTAGTATTTTTGAGCTGTATTTCGCCTTCTTTAAGGCTTTGCTGCCCCTGTAAAATTTGACTTGTTTGCCATTGTTGAGACTCTATTACTAGCTGTTGCCAACAAGTCTCGGTCACAGGTACTAAATCCTGACGAGTTGGAGCAGTTTTCGCCAGTAAAAGATGGAGATAAAAGCTAGCTAGGTTCTGAAGTAACACTAGTGGCTCGCGTCCGCGATCAAGCAAACTACGGCATTGAGCTAAGATTTCTTCAATATTCTCTGTTCTGATAGCTTTGAGCAAAGCTAATAATTCTGGTTCGGGAATTGTTCCCATTAAATCCCAGATTTGTTTCACTGTAATTTGGCGGGGAAACAAACTTAATTGGTCCAGTAGGCTTTCGGCATCTCTCAACCCACCATTGGCAACTTGGGCGATGAGCGTTAGAGCTTCTGGGGTGATTCTAATTTCTTCTTCTTCTGAAATATAGCTAAGATGTTCGACCATTGCCTCTTGGGAAATCCTGCGATAATCGAATCTTTGGCAGCGAGAAATAATTGTCGGAATTACTCTTTGAGGATCGGTGGTTGCCAGAATAAAAACTACTCTTGGAGGTGGCTCTTCAAGTGTTTTTAACAGTGCATTGAATGCTGGAGTACTCAGCATGTGACATTCGTCGATCGCATAAACTTTGTAGCGAGATTGCACGGGAGCGAAATGCGATCGCTCGATGATTTCCCGAATATTATCTACTCCTGTATTGCTGGCAGCATCTATTTCCATTACATCTAGGGCCGTGCCTTGGGTAATCGCTTGGCATACTTCGCATTGACCACAAGGCTCTGCTGTCGGTTTATCTACGGCCAAACAGTTGAGAGATTTAGCTAGAATTCGGGCACTAGAAGTTTTCCCTGTCCCTCTAGGGCCAGTTAGCAGATAGGCCGGGGCGATTTTTTCTAGTTTGAGCGCGTTAGTTAACGTATTTGCGATCGCTTCTTGACCAATTAAATCCCGAAAAGTTTGGGGTCTATATTTATGGTGTAAAGGTTCGTAAGCCATATTGACGTGATGAACTAGCAAAGAGCAATTATGGGACTGGGCGGTATCAGGTTTTCCCTGTAGAATCAAGCAAGATTAGTAGATTGTGTTTATTAAGTCACTAATAAAATAAGTATATTTGATCTAAGGTCGTGCAATAATGCTTCAATGGTTTAATAAAAAAGGAGATGGTTCCTCAGTTACAGCAGCAAGCCTGACACAAGAAACTCCTCTGAAAGATGATGATTACGAATTTTTGTTTAATCAACTTCTAGATGGGGTTGCTCATGGTTGGCATTTGGGCAGAATCATTAAATTTTTCGAGTTACTAGAACCTAGAGGTAGCATCCCAGGATGGATAGCTTGGTTCGAGCAGTTCGAAACCAGAGTAATTTATTCTAACGACCCTGCAAAAAGGCGGATCGGCGCAATCATGATGCGCTTAGGCGAGCTGATTCAGTCCCGTGAAGAACTGCAACAGGTTGCAACTATCTCCCATCGTATTGGGAAAAAGCTCTACATTGGCAATGTTGCAGAATTAATTTGGGAATATGACGGCGTGGATACCGTGGTTGGGGGAGAGCCAGGGCCGTCTTTGTTAGGTGAAGACCGAGCAGAACCAGCAGAAGTTTTTGAGCAGACCCCAGAAACTGTTATTGAGTCAGTCAATGAACCTGTAGAACCGATAGAATCCGCAGAGCCTGCCCCAGTAGCTCAAGCAGTGGAACCGATACCTGCCAATGCAGATGTAGATGACATAACCGAAACTGAGGCAGAATTGGATGAGATTGTTAATCGTGCTTTTGAGGCATTCAGTCAGTCAGGGAACTTAAGCGAGTCACCAGAAGAAACTGAACAGATAAAATCTGGTTTGTCAGATTTGGCTATTGATGAGTCGGAGTCTTCTGAAGATAGCGATCGCGAACAGTCTGATAAAGAAGAACTATCAACTGAAGAAATTATCAATCAAGCCTTTGAAGCTGGTATCAGTGCAGTAAATTCGGCAAATTCCTCAACGAAAGATTCAGCTGCTGATTCAATGCCAGTGGTTGAAGAATTAGAAGAGTTAATAGATTTAGCTCCTGAAGCAAGTATAGAAGACCGAGTAGAGGTAGAAGAAGAACTATTCCTAAAGCCTGATGTTGCAACTGCAGATCCTGAATTATCAGAAGCTGTGATCCCGCAAGAAGTTGGACTAAAAGATGAGCAGTTAGCAGAGATCGAATCACTTCTGGACGAATCCAATGAACCAGTGGGGGAAACTGCATTAGAACAAGAAATTGTATCTGAGCCAGAAGAAACTCCTGAAACACCAGAATCTTCAGACCAAGCAGCGCTTGTCCAGGATATTCAAGATCAGGTCGTAACAGAAGTTCAAGAGACTGCGCAAATTAACCCAGAATCGGCAATAACTCCTGAAGAGGTGGAGTTTAGTCCCTCGGAATCCTTAGATAAAGAAGATATTACCCACGAGATTCAGGACGGTACGGCAGCAGAAGATAGTGAAATTTTACAGACAGCTTCAGAGCCAGAGTTGGCTGCTGAAGAAACTGATCTCAGCTCAAGAGAATCTTTGTCAGAGCTTTCAGACAGACTAACCGTTTTACAGAATGACATTCTAGAAGATCAGGCAGGAAATTTAGCTTCGACTGAGGCAGTGAATGCACCTTTTGCCGTTGCATCTTTTTTAGAGGCGGCGAAAACTCTTGTTCCTGAAGGTCAAAATCAAAGCAAGACCAATAATTTAACTTGGGAAGAGTTTATTGCTGTTCTTGAACAAGATGAAGTTTTGGCACGACAGGTGGCTCAGTACCTTGAGATTGATAGTAGTAGTCCTCAAGATATCATCCAAGCAGCTGTGGAGCGCTTTACTTACAAGCAACAGAATCAGCTTGAGCCAGCTACCATTGAATTAGTCGAAAGCTGGTTTCATCTTGGCCTAAAGCAAGCTAGTGCTGAGGATTTTCAAGGAGCGATCGCATCTTGGGAAAAAGCACTCAAGCTCAACCCAAATTTATCGGAAGCTTGGCATAATCGTGGGAGTGCTCTAGGCAGACTTGGTCAATATGAAGTAGCTATTCAATCGTTCGATAAAGCGATTGAGCTTACTCCAGAACGTTATCAAGCTTGGAATGATCGTGCCCATGCACTTTACCAACTTCAGAAATGGCAGCAAGCTGTTGAAAGTTGGGATAAGGCGATTGCCGTAACACCTGATAATTATCAATTTTGGTACAATCGCGGTTGTGCCCTCGAACAATTAGAGAGTATTGATGAATCTGTTGCTAGTTATGAAAAAGCTTTAGAGATTAAACCAGATTTTCAGCCTGCCAGAAAGCGATATATTAGTTTAATAAAAGAAACTCCATCCCCTGGTTCAAATTAGCTATGATGACGTTAAAGCAGTACTAGCTCTATACCAATCTATTTTGTTCTAGATGGTAAAAGCTATGCCCACACAAGGAAATTAGTTTAGGTTGTACCCCGTATGACGGAATTAAACAGCATCAAAGAAGAATCGGTAGTATCTAGCGAACAAAGAGTTTCCCAATTACGAGATTTAATCGATACTCTCAGAATTGCGGAAGAAGTTGCTGAGAAAGGCTATCTTATTAGTAGTTCTGAGCTAGCTGACCTTATGGATATTAATGCCAGTGCGGTTACTAGTAGAGGAGATCACTGGTCTTGGCGTAATTGGGTTGTTTCTCGCGTCAGAAGAGAGGGCAATCAAATCTTATGGCAGCTTGAAAAAGTTGACTAGACAAATCAGGTATTTATAACTGAACAATCATAATGAGTTTATCCGTACCCAAAGCATCACCAATCAAGGTCAGACCTATACAGTATCGTGATTTAGAAGCGGTCAAAACTTTAGCTAGTAAATGCCCTAAACATGAAATCTCTCAGCGTCTAGCGACTGTGGATCGAGATATCGTGCAGGTCGGCTCTTGGTACGGAATATTCAAATTTTTACATTTGTTTCCCTACACAAAGAAGCATAACCGTCGGATCTATGTTGCAGAAAGGGAAAATACGATTTATGGACTGATTCAAGTATCGCCTTTTAATAGTACTGGTAGTACCTGGCGAGTCGAACGAGTTATCATCGGAGAAAGTTTTCCTGAACTGGAGACTGTTGCTAGTCAGAAAGAAGTCGGTTCTCAGTTGCTTCGTTATTGTTTGGAGAATGTTTGGGAAGCTAGAACTTGGGTTTTAGAGGTCAATGTCAATGACAAGGATCACTTAGGAATCTATCGTGAAAGTGGTTTTCAGCCGCTAGCACAAATGACTTATTGGCAGCTACCTCAAGCTAAGGTCAAAGAGTTGGCCGAGCAAGCTCCAGATTTGCCTAATCTCTTGCCTATTAGCAACGCAGATGCGGGTTTGCTGTATCAGCTGGATTGCATGTCATTGCCTCCTTTATTACGTCAAATTTTTGATCGTCACATTCCCGACTTTAAAAGCAGTATTCTTGAAAAAACTGTTAGTAGATTCCGTTATTGGTTTACCAAGACCGAAATTAATCAGGGTTATGTTTTTGAGCCTCAGCGCAAGGCGGCGATTGGCTACTTTAAATTAGATTCCTGTTGTAGTGGCTCTCGTAATCATCAAGCAAAGTTGACTGTTAACCCAGCCTATACTTGGTTGTATCACGAGCTACTCGTTCAGATGGCACAAATTGCCCAAAGGCAAAATGCCAAGAATGTTATGTATGACCAAGAGGCTCCTACAATTGAGTTGATGTCTGCTGACTACCAGCCAGAAAGGGAAGAGTATCTTAATAAAATTGGTGCACATCCTGTTGAGAATACCCTTTTGATGTCTCGTTCTGTATGGCACAAAATCCGTGAAACCAAGCCTCTAGAAGGTTTGCAACTAGCAGATGTGCTTCAGGGATTGAAACCGGCCCGTACGCCGATTCCTTCTCGGGTCTCCTTACTGAAAATAATGTCTCAGACTTATCCTCATAATCGTTATCAAGATCTTTTTTACACTCAACCTCTGGAAAAAAAAGTTAGAACAGAAGAAAACCCTCCTGAAAGTGAACCTCCCAGTAACGGTCATCGGGCCTAGTTAGTAATTCTAGTAATCAGAGATCAAAGAAAAAGAGCGAAAATTATTAGGTAATCAGAGTACCAAGCATATTCTATGAAGATATAGATGAAGAGAGTTGCAGCTTTGGGTTTGGATGTTGGAAGGAGGCGAGTTGGAGTAGCTGGGTGTGATGGTTTAGGCTTGATTGCTACGGGGCTTACTACTTTGTATCGTTCATCTCTGGCTAGGGATATTGAACAGTTAAAAGCGATCGCCCAAGAGAGACAAATAGATTTGTTAGTTGTTGGCTTACCTTACTCAATGAATGGTGAAATTGGTACTCAAGCTAAGCAAGTCCAACGGTTTACGGAAAAAGTTTCTCAGGCTTTGGATTTACCAGTTGAGTATGTGGATGAAAGGTTGACTTCTGTGGAAGCAGAAGCCCAGTTGAAAGCACAAAAGCGTTTTAATTCTCGTGATAAAGGGGCGATTGATAAGCAAGCAGCAACGATTATTCTTCAGCAATGGCTAGATCGAAGAAGACAAAAGCTTGCACATGAAAGCCACAAGGATTGACAAAAAAAGTACCCACAAATTATTTGATTGTGGATACTAAACTGATTAATTACTTTGAGTTATCTAGTTGAGTGATTAGGAAATAAATAGAGGGGTTGTGAGGGTAAGTGTCTTCACTCCTATTTAAATCCTAATCATTTACTTTTACTCTTCAACCTGGAAGTAGATATCAACTAAATCGATAGTGTTCCCATTAAGCTCAGCAGAACTATGTTCTCCATGAATATTGCCTTGGGCATCGGTACGGAAGACATCAACGAAGCTGGTCCCCAAGTTAGTAATTCCAGCGTCAACTAGACTTAATAACTCACCAGCATCGGTATTACCATTTTCGTTAGCGTCTTGCCAGACTAGAAGTTCAGAGAAGCGATCATCTAGTTCATTAACCAAACCATCATTATTCGAGTCAAAGGTTTCTAACTTCGCAAAACCATCACCGACATTTGCTCCACCAAACAATTCAGAAAGGTCATCAATTTGTCCGTTTTGGTTATCATCAATTGCTAAGAATGCATCTGCTCCAGACAACCAGCCAGTGCTTATTTCATAACCTGCAACTAGCATGTCAAACTGTACCCCTTGTTGGATACTAACTGTTTGCACGCCATCTCCATTAAGGTCGAACGCAAGAGGAGTAATACCCGCGCCAACATCTCGATTGACTTCACCAGCTTGTAACTCAAAGACGTCAGTTCGTTGAGGGCTCATCGTATCAAATCCAGAAGTTACATCAGAGTCTCTGGCTTCATCATTACCGGCATTTGGTACGGATGTGTAAGTCCAATGTGTTCTGTCTGCCGCTTCTCTGGCAAATAGTAGATTGCCATCCGCTGTTTCGACTGCAAGCAGACCTTGAGAAACGTCAAACTCTACATAATAAGAACCAGCTTCAACGTCGGTAAATTCATAAAAACCAGTTGTTCCAGTCACTGTAGAATCAACAAGGCTGCCAGATTCAGTATAGAGATTGACTGTACCACCTTTAAAGCCATTAGTTTCGTATTCTGAAGTAATGTCTTGGATTCCATCAACAGGCTTTCTTTCACGCCAAATTTGACCACCAATCAAACCACTTTCAGGAACTTCTATCACGAGTTCGTCAACAGTAACCTTGACTTCAGCAGTGTCAAAACCACCACGGCCATCGCCAATTCGATAAGTGAAAGAATCTTCGCCAGTAAAACCTTCATTGGGAATGTAAACCAAACGGTCATCAGAAGTATCGCCAACAGTTCCGTTGTTATTACGTACTACGCGGCCATTCTCACCCTGAGTGGTGGAAATAAGTCTGACAGTATCACCATCAGGGTCACTATCATTATTGAGGACTCGGATACCAACTCGTTGTCCTGCGGTAGTAGAAGCATGATCATCAACCGCAACGGGAGCATTGTTGACAACTTCGATTCTGTCATGAACAGTAAATAGCCAATCAGAAGCAGGAGCGTAAGGACCATCAATAGCAGAATGGTCGATCCAACCCCAACCAGAAACACCTTCAAAACCAC
>CAZSEZ010000047.1:0-5852 GCA_964606015.1 uncultured bacterium | reverse complement strand
ATTTGCGGCATTGCCATCGGGATGATTGCCTAATTTGTACGTACCGTCTTCTAAAGTAGTTGCGTTATCTATTACGTTGCTATTAGTCATTTTGTCTCACAAATCTTATATAAAAAAATAATGCTGATTTTAAAAGTGCAGAATAAGCTATCTATTTAGTGGTTGTTATTACTTATTTCGAGCCAAGATATGAGCACTTCTTAAGTATTACACACTAAATAAAATCACTATGATAATTGCTTGAAAATTCAAAAAAGGCTTTCTTTTATTAAGTTTAGATTTAGGAGTCCGATCAATTTCCCTTGAACCTAAGGTTTTATACGTATTTTCTCGGATAATTACAGTACTTTATCTGTAGGTTAATAGGTAATCTTGGCATCATATCCGTAATTTTTCGGATATGGTGGATTATTTTGACTCTATTAACTACTCTAATAAAGATTTTTGATCAGTGTTTTTCGGGATATCTGCAGTTTTTTTATTGAGAAAAATTACTTTCCTAATAAAAAACCCAGCCTTATATTAAGACTGGGAAATTAATTAAATTTTATGGATGCTATCAGTGACTAACAACTTAGTCCGATAAGAGGAGCTTGTTTAAAACCTTAAAACCACTCTTCTACAGCTTCTTCTTTCGTATTAGTATTACGAGAAGGTGTTTCACGCTCAAAGTTCATGTGAACAGAACGGGTTTGCTCCCCATCAGCTGCCACTGCAACAATGGGATAGTCGATAACACCGTCTTGGAAAGACATTTGGAAACGGAAAGTACCATCAGGGTTTAACTCGATTTCTCTTCCGCCAATGGTTACTGTGGCATCGGGTTCGGTTGCGCCGTAAACAATTAACTCTGCATCAGCAACTAACCAGAACTTACGTGGTTTGGCAGGAGGTGCAGATGCAAAACCAGCACCAGACATATTCATGCCAACGCCAGACATGTTAACTCCAGACGCAGTAGGCATTGCCCACATACCAACACCAGAGGGGAATATGTAAGAACTAATGGTTTCCTCTGGGGTTTGCTGCATTGAACCGAATAGAGAACCTGCAATGCGCATCGCTTCAGTTGTTTCTGCTAAACCAAAGATTTGCTCATAGATTTGGCTTTCAGAACCAGATGCTGCTGCTTGCTCATGCTTCTTCTCTGGGGGAACTAGAGTAAAGACTGTCTTCCCTTTGAGCTCTTGTTCCCAATCAACTGTTACAAAATTATCCTCAATCCAATCAGAAGGATAAACAGGAGGGATTCTCACTGAAGTGGAGCGGGCTAGAACAAGCCAGCGCCCATCAGCACAACGATAACCGATGTCTGCTACATAGTTGCGATCGCTGACGGGAATAGGCAGGTACCATTCTCGTGCCATTTCATCACAAAGATATTCCTGAACGCTATGAGGCGCTTGTGTATTTAGATCAATATCAGTAGTGTCATAAATTCTCAGAGCTAGCTGTTGACCACCTTGACGGCGCAACTCCTCTTTGGCTTCATGGGGAATATCCCAATAACAATAAGCCCACTGTGGATCTCTGGGCAGGAGAATAATCCGACTTGCACCATATCCATCAGGAAGTTCGCCTAGATCGTGATCCACATCAATATCGCTAAAAGTATCTTCCACTTCGGGCGCATCTTTCGTACTTTGGGGTTGACCTAGTTCAAACTTTGCTGCTTCCACTTTCTGTTCCTCGTCTATTTGTTCTACTGCTAATGTTTCTAAACTATCCAGTTGGGATATCTCTGATTTACCGATTTTCTCTTCAATTGCAGCCTTGAGTTGTGCTTTGCGCATTCGGCTGTACTTGACGATTTTTAACTCGCTAGCAACTCTTCTCAGTTGCCTCAGAGTCATTTCGTCTAATGGAGGTGTTTCTTTTGCCATTGTTTTGCTGTTTTCTAATTACTGGACCGTAACTAGCTGGCAGTTTCTAGAACAAACGCTGAAGCCTGCAAAATTGCTAACTTAACTATGATTTTGTTCTTAAACCTTGAATTATGTATGTTTTTTTATTACGTCCTTAATGTAGAACGATCTCCTAGCGGGTAGCAACAACTGTAAATGACCCACAACGAAAGAATAAGCATTCTGACTCTTAAAAGTTATTATTTCATGACTTTTGCTCGGTATTTCAATTCAAAAACCTGATTAGGTCACCTGAAACTCGTTTTTATGTCAGAGTTTTCTGACATAGGCTGTTGAAGCTACCAACACTAAGATGACAATCCAGTTAGTTGGAGTGAGTCTATCTAACTAATATGTCCGTCCTTTCCAAAGACCTCCTTTTCCTCGAAGATGACGAAATGCTGAATCGATAGTCATTAGCTCATACAAGAAAGCGATCGCAGTAAGACCAAAAGCTCGCCACCACGATAATTGGTAAAGCTGGACAGTTGGTAAGTAGGTCAAGCTCATCACGAACCAGGCCAGCAGACCAATAACTGCTGTAGTAGTACTGCTAGTGACTAAACCCCAAGCTAGTGAAACAGGTGGAACCAGATAAACTAAACTCATGCCCAGAACTGTCGCTAGAAGTAACAGCCAAGAATACCCAAGTTGATCGAATGCAGTACGAGCCACCATGTCCCAAATAGATTGTAGAGAGTCATAGGGACGCAAACTAATAGTATGTGCTGTCAAACCAAGCCAAGTTTTACCTTCATTGGATTTGACCTTTTTGGCTAAGGTGCAATCATCAATCAGAGCTTCCTTGACTGAGGCAATTCCGCCAATTTGTTCTAGAGCCTGTGCTCGAATCAATATACAACCCCCTGCGGCAGCTGCGATCGGTAGATTAGGATTATTTGCCAACCTGAAAGGATAAAGCTGTTGGAAAAAATAAACAAAGGCAGGAATTAGCAGCTTTTCCCAGTAACTTTCACAACGCAACAACACCATCAGAGAAACCAAATCTAGCTTTTCGGTTTCTGCCTTGGTGACTAGCTCGGTTAAATTTGTCTGATGATGCTCGATATCTGCATCGGTAAAGAGAAAGTAGTCTACAGTTTTTCCTTGAGAACTCGCATAGTCAACACCTTGAGCCAATGCCCAGAGTTTCCCTTTCCATCCTTCGGCCAAGGGTTGCCCATTCAAGAGCTGAAATTGTGCTGTTTTATTTAATTGCTGTGCTGTTTGTTGAGCAATTGTCGCCGTATCGTCAGAGCTATTATCATCTACTAGAATTACCTTGAAATCTCCCTCATAGTCCTGAGTCAGTAGCGATTTTAAACTCTTTTCAATAACATCTGCTTCATCTCTGGCAGGGACGATCGCCCAAACCATCGGAGTAGAGCTTAAAATCTTATTTCCAGGTTTTAACTCCAGTTTGCGCCAAAACTGACCCCAAAATAGGGCTAAAAATAGCCAGATAATACCTGATGCGATCACGCATATCAAAACAAAATCACTGTAACTACTAATTTCTATCAATGCCATTTAGGAGATCCTGATACCTCTGCCAATGATTATCATAGAAGGGAGTGTGGTTATTTTCCTTAACTGATAACTAATATCCTTAACTGATAACTAATAGCAGTATTATGACTAGCGTTACCCTAAGTCTCAAGCCATTTATCGATCAGATTAGCGATTTAGACCTAGAAAAATTGTGCCAAGAAAATCCCGATGCCAGATTGGAAATCGATGCTCAAGGAAAGTTAATTGCTATGTCTCCAACAGGAAGCGAAAGTGGTAGACGTAACATCAGCCTCGCTGCTCAGGTATGGAATTGGAATAGTCAGACAAAGTTGGGGGTGGCTTTTGATTCTTCTACTGGTTTTCGGCTAGCTAATGGGGCGATTCGTTCTCCCGATGTTAGTTGGGTTAAGCTGTCAAAGTGGAACAGTTTGAGCAAACAACAAAAGAGGAAATTTGCTCCTATAGATCCTGATTTTGTCATCGAACTAATGAGCCCTACAGACGAGCGCGAAGAGTTACAAAAGAAAATGCGTGAGTATCAAGAGTGTGGAGTCAAATTAGGTTGGTTGATCGATCCAGATGCCAAGGAAGTAGAAATTTATCGAGCATCTCAGGCAGATGTAGAAGTTCTAGAAAATCCTCAGAATCTATCTGGTGAGGATGTCTTAGTTAGTTTAGTTATTGACCTAAAAGATATTTTTGATTGATTTGTTTCCCTTGAATCGAAAATCATTAGGCAAGCTAATAATCTAGCGAACACCATCTTGAATCAGATTCAGTTATTTCCATAATTTTTCGAAAAATTAAACATCGATCGCTACGGTTTTTTCATCTTCATCTTCATCTTCTTTGTGAGGAAAATACTCTTCCCCATCGCTTCTGTCGCTCTTATCTGACTTACTAAAGTAGGATTCAATAAGCTTGACAGTGATATAGAGTGAAGGCACCAAAAACAAACTCAAGACAGTTGCAAATAGCATCCCACCAAAAACTGCCGTCCCCAAAGACCAACGACTTGCCGAACCCGCACCAGTAGCAGTTACCAAAGGTAAGAAACCCACCAGACTAGAAATCGCTGTCATCAAAATCGGACGAAAGCGTTCTTGTCCTGCTTTAATTGCCGAGCGAATAATATCTAATCCTTGAGCTTTTAGTTGGTTGGCATACTCCACAATCAAGATGGCATTTTTACTAGCCAAACCGATCAGCATTACCAACCCTACCTGGCAGTAGACATCATTGTTAATCAGGGGCCAAACGCTACCGAGTTGTAAGATATTTGCCCGTAACCAAATGGCAGCGATCGCACCTAAGACTGCTAGCGGCACAACCAACATGATAATAAGTGGGTCAACAAAGCTTTCGTACTGGGCTGCCAAGACTAAAAATGCCATAATCAGACCCAGCAAGAAAATATAGGCTGACTGTCCGCCAGATTCTTTTTCCTGGAGAGCTGTCCCAGTCCACTCGTAACCAAAAGCAGGGGATAATTCAGCTGCTGCAATTTCTTCCATGGCTTTAATTGCTTGACCAGTACTGTAACCAGGAGCAGGACTACCTTGGATTTTGATCGAACGGAAGAGATTGTAATGGGTAATGGTCTGTGGGCCTGTAAATTCTTTGAGATTTACTAGGTTACTCAGAGGAATCAGATTGTCATCATTGGAGCGTACATAGAGTTTTTTAATATCTTGGGGGTTAGAGCGATAGGTGCCTTCTGCTTGGATATAAACCCGATATTGTCTTTGCCCCAATACAAAGTCGTTGACATAACGCGAACCCAAATAAGATTGCAAAGTATCAAAGATACTATCGATATCGACATCAAGAGATTTGGCGCGATCGCGATTGACCTCTACTTCGATTTGCTGAGTATTAGCGGCAAACTGAGTAAAAGCTGCTGCAATTTCGGGTCTTTGGTTAGCGGCAGCAATTATTTTGTTCGCATTTTCTACCAAGGCAGAAATTGGTAAACCTCGACGGTCTTGGAGCTGAAACTCAAACCCCCCAAATGTACTTAGTCCTCTAACTGGTGGTGCATTGACTGCGAAAGCTCTAGCTCCTTGAATATTTTGGAAAAAAGCACCGTTGAGACGATTTAAGACTGAGTAAACTGATTTATCCGCACCAGGTCTTTCTGCCCAGGGCTTAAGTTTAGAGAAGACAAATCCACGGTTGCTACCGTTACCTTCAAAGCCAAAACCACTCAAGGTAAAGTAACCTGCTATTTCAGGTACTTTGGCCATTTCTTCTCCTACTTGTTCCATAATTTCTTGGGTGTAGTTTAGAGATACGCCGTCAGGAGCCTGAACAATAGTAAAGAAGTATCCCTGATCTTCTTCAGGGACAAAACCTGTGGGTACTAGATTGTAGAGAAAATAGGTAAAAGCAATCAGTGCGACAGCCAGCAATAGCTTGGAATTACTTATGGATTGT
>CAZSEZ010000046.1:0-20185 GCA_964606015.1 uncultured bacterium | reverse complement strand
AATGTGTTGATGCTGCCTTCAAAGAATGTCCTAACGTATATCCGTAGCGCTATAGATACAGATTTTGGACAAAGAGGTGTTCCGTCTTTTGATGTGTAATAAATAGGTTTGTTACACATCAATATCTAAGGAAATTGAATTGAGTCATGTCTATCAATCTAATTAGATTAAGTCAATCATGAGATAGAAATCACCCTCGCTGATTCAATAATTAATTTGGGTAATTCACAGAACTTGCTAACAAAGAGGACACTAACGTAGCAAGATCTCACAAAATATCGCAAGAACGGGATAGAAAGCACGGATTATTCTAATTTAGCATTAAGCAAATTATTAGATTTCAAGTTTAAACTCGGAGTTTTTGGAAAATTCCATTGGCCAAAAGCTATACAAATACCAGATAGTAAGGTTGCTAGATGCCTCATGCTTAACAGTAGAATTCACTTATCCAAGGGTAATCCGACCCAAAAAAACAGCAAAATATTGCTAATTTGCCCTGAGCGAGACCCATTAACTAATCTGTTGAAACTAGAACTATCTCATGAAGGTTATCTGGTATGTATTATTAACGATGGAATTTCTAGTCTAGATAAGTTTCAGGAAATTAAGCCAGAATTAGTTGTTTTAGACTGGTCAATTTCAGATTTGAGTAGCAAGGATATCTGTCGTCGTTTACGGACTGAAAATAACCAAGTTTCAATTATCACAATCAATCAACACCATAATGTACAAGATCGTGTTGATGCTCTGGATGCTGGGGCTAATGACTCGATGTCAGTCCCTTTTGCTATGAGTGAGTTTTTAGCAAGAGTTCGAGTACAGCTTCGTAACTATCAATCTGAAATATCGGAAGCTGCGGTATTTACTTTTGAAGACCTTACCCTAAATATGTTTACTAGGGAGGTTTATCGTCAGGATTGTTTTATTCGCCTAACCACTAGAGAATTCGATTTGTTGGCGTATTTTCTGACTCATCCTCGGCAAGTTTTGACTCGTGATCAGATTATTGAGCGTATTTGGGGCTATGACTTTGAGGGAGATTCCAATAATGTTGAGGTCTACATTCGCTACCTCAGAATTAAATTAGAGAAATCGAATTCTAAGCGATTGATTCATACTGTTCGCGGCGTTGGTTATGTTTTACGTGAGTTTCCTCTTAATTAATGACTTAGTTTCAGTGATGGGATTGAAGTAATACTACTTATCCTGATCGAGATCTTTTAAAGTTGGTCTCATAATCTCAAGGTTGATTTCTTATGGCTTTCTAATCAACTATTCAGGCAAAAAGTGGAAATTTGAAGATGAACAACTAGTATGAATCAGAGGTAATCCATAATGGCTCTGGAAATCTTCAATAATCTCCCTTCTGCATTGAGAAATAACTCAGTTACTCTAAATATCAAGAAAAACCAAAGGCTTTTTCGTAAGGGTGATGAAGCAAAATACTTATACTTGATTGCTCAAGGCCGCTTTCAAGAAATAAGTTATCCTGTCACGGGGGAAGCAGCTGTGTTGCAAATACTTAGCGCTGGAGACTTTATTGGTGAGTATAGTCTTTCTAACAAAGTTCACCGCTCTACTGTAATTGCTAAAACAGATTCACAGGTTATCGCCTACACAAAATCAATTCTTCTAGAAAGTCTAGCTCATTCTCCTCTTTTGCTAGAAGCTATCATAGAGATCCTTGGTCAAAAGATTTATGAACTACAACTGCGCCTAGAATGGCGTAATATTTCTGCTGCTGATCGCCGAACTCTAGAATACATCAAACATCAGCTAGAAAAATTAGAACAGGAAAATAAGGCGATTAAAACTTTGAAGGTAGATACACCTTGGCAAGAGATTGCCGCTGAGTTGGGGTTCTCTCCAAGTACTTTGTCTAGGGCTTTAGCAAAACTAGAAGTCAATCAACTGATTACTCGCGATCGCAACTACATTACTCTCAATAATAATGATGTAGCTTAGTAGTTTAGCTATTGTAATTAGGATTTATCTGAAAAGTATATTTTGTGACTTGTAAGGTCGATAGTCACTTTCAAGAGTTTGTGTACGGATACTATTTTGTTGAGTTGACTCCTCGACTGAATAAATATTAAGACTTTTCAGATCTATTTTTGTGAAAGTGTGAGTAGTGTTTTTTTAATGGATTTTAGAGTTGAATAACTATTTAAAGACTAATAGTAAAGGTTTAAAGATGCTAAAAGCACTTTAAGCTACTTTTTATTATGAGTTCAATTAGCTTTATATTAATTGTGGATGGAAAAATAATAGTGTTTTGTAAGTAGTCAGAGTCATGAAAAAAATTATCCTATTCTGATTTTTAAGTTTATCTTGTGAATTAGTTCGATTAATTTTTAGAAAATTAGGCATTTAAAATATATTGTTTTCCTATAATTGTATTTTATATAAAAACCCTATTGCTCGTCATATTATTGATTTCGATCAAGTTGTTTTGGTTCAAATTAAATCAAAAAAATAAAGTTGTTTAAATTGTTTAAGAATTCTGAACTGAAACTAGATTTATTCTAGTCTTGAGTATGATGTATTAATCAGTAAGTTTTCGAATTCTGTACAACAATGATAATAATTATGTATATTTCTACCTGGAAGCTATCAAATATTATTTTGAGGGAGAATCAACGATTTGCTAAATTAATTGATTATTGTTGGAGTATTTGTCTTTAATTAGGCTTGAATATTTATCACTAAGATAGTATTTGTATTTAATGAGCTGAATATTTGGTATTGAATAGTATTATTCTGACAGATTCTTTATTTATGGTTTTGATGATTAGGAATGAGGATTTTTTAATTTTTGATTGCTAACATTGCTATTCAAAAATTTCTTTGGTTTTAATGAATAAAATTGATTGTCTGTGATGTAGTGCTTTTCTCTTAATCTCTAATTTATTACTGATGGTTTGAAATGAACTGTATTTCGTATGGAAAGTTCTGATAAAATCCCAAAATTAGATATTACTAACAAAAAAGACTTTCGCAGGATTTTTACGAGAAAGCCAGATTTTAAAATATACAATACGAAATTGGATGGGAAGGGAGTAATCTATGAAAAGCATCCTGCTTGTGAGTATAGTGAAGCTTATTATCAGCAACATGCAGTTGTCGTTCATTTACGTCCAGAACAGGGATCTCTGAGGCGTTTAGGGGATTCTATCAAAGTAGAAAATGTTAATATCGGAGATGTCGCGATTATTCCTGCAGATGTTAATCACTGGCAAAGAATTGAAACAGATGTTTCTGAGGGAATCATAATCACAATAGAGCCTGAAATTATATCTAAAATTGCTCACGAAACTATAGATCCAGATAAAATTCAGCTACTACCTACTTTTTCTAAACCAGATCCTTTTCTTCAATATTTGGCTTTGAATCTCAAGGTTAATTTAGACTCTGAATATTATGATAAATTCTATGCAGAGTCATTATTTGAAGCTTTATCTATGCATCTTTTGAGGCATTATACTACTCAAAAACTTGAGTTAGAAAATAATTATGGCGGCCTACCGTCTAATAAACTTAATAAGGCCATGGAATATATTAACGATAACTTAGATCGTCCAATAAACCTTAAAGATATTGCTCAAGTAACAGATCTAAGCTTGTTTTATTTTAGCCATATGTTCAAAGAATCATTAGGCATTTCTCCTTATCAATACGTGATTCAACAGAGGATAGCGAAAGTTAAGTATTTACTCATTAATACTAAAATGTCATTATCTGATATCACTTATGAGTGTGGTTTTAGTTCTCAATCTCAAATGACAAAACATTTTCGTAAGCATGTTGGTGTGACACCTAGAGTCTATCTACTAAAAAATCAGTAGGAATAAATATTGGAAATGCTTTGTTATTTACCAAAAGTAGAGCTTGCAAACTCTACTTTGAGTCAAGCAATCAGTGAATACTATCCAAATGCTGTCTGACTAATTTATTAAATTCACTAGCACTAGTCAAAAAAGCCCAATGATGCCCAGTAAGTTCTACAACTTCCAGATTTGTTAGATATTGGTGATAGGGTTTGAACTGCCAATCGCTGCGATTTAAACCCTCAGAGAACTTAACCAATAAAGTAGGAACTTCTATGGGATGACTAAAGCTAGCAATATTCATTACATTATTGAAAATGCCATCTCTAGCTGCGATGGGAAATTTACTACTCCAAGTACCGTCTG
This sequence comes from uncultured bacterium, assembly GCA_964606015.1. Lineage (GTDB taxonomy): Bacteria > Cyanobacteriota > Cyanobacteriia > Cyanobacteriales > Xenococcaceae > Hyella. Next base: position 15,992 of record CAZSEZ010000046.1, on the reverse strand, counting down.
CTTTTTGTTCGATACTTGCTTGAAAAACTTGCTGTTGTAAATCGCTCCAACCTTGGAATTGCTTGAGGGTTTTAGCTGCTTCGGCTGCTGCTTCGTAACTAGCGTAGGGCTTCATCCCCTGTAAAAAAGGCAAAACTTTGTAGAGTAGAGGAAACGTGAGCTTCAACCAGCCAGGTAGTTTGCCAACATAAAAGGGATCGACTAGAACTAAACTTTTAAAACGCTCGGGATTATTATTGGCCCAAAGAGCAGCCACTTTAGCACCCCAAGAATGGCCAATCACACGTGCGCTCTGCCAGCCCAAGCTAGCCATTAAGGCTTCAAGATCGTCAATAATATCTTGGCAACTATAGCCTGTGGACGGTTTACTACTTTCTCCGTGTCCTCGTAAGTCTGGGCTAACGATGTGATAGTTTTCTGCTAGGGCATCCCCCAAACTCGACCAAACCAAAGCTGAGTCGGCCATGCCATGTAACAAAAGCAAAGGTTTTGTTGCTTGTCCTCGATTCCATTCTAGATAAGAAAGGTTAATGTCTGCGGTTTTTAAATTAGAGCGTTTCATTATTCAGATCACATAATTGATGAGCATTGCCCACCCTCCAGACCAAAACAAATCTAACCCAAAATTAACTGTTGACGGTGAACTTGTAAAAGTGCAAATTCTTGATTGGTAGTTTGTTCCAGCATGTAGACAATATTGTCAGGAGAAATTTTCGTCCCGTCATTACGGCAGCTACCAGTAAAGCGTAAAACTACGGTGTTATTTGGTCTGGCTTCCTCAACAGTTAAAGCAAACAAGCGATCGCATAGGTTAACAACTTTTTTGTGGCCTCTTTTGGTAGTTTTTTCCCAAAGAATCTCTGAGGAATTATTAATTTGCTCGATCCATTCGTGCCAGTTAGGTTCGGTTGCAGCAGTTCCGACCGTGATTAAGTATTCAGCTTGCTCAAGAATTTGTGTAGCCGAGGGAGATTTTAATTCCACCTCTTCAACTTTGTAGATGGGAATTTCTGTTGGTAACTGAGCTGTTAGTTTAGCCTGAAACTCCGCTGGCTCCATATCTGCTTTAAGTTCAAAATCAGCAATTTCACCACTGCTAGTGATTCCCAGAGATAGAGCATTAGCAATCATAATTCTGGGACCAGGATGAAAACCACCAGTAAAGGAGACAGGAATCGAAGCTCGGCGCACTGCACGGTCGAAAAGACGCACTAGATCTAAATGACTCAGAAGACGCATTTCGCCTTCTTTCCCAAACCAAACTCTAATTCTTTGCTCTTTATGAGTATCTGGTTTAAAGTGTCCTTCAAATTCGGGAATCGGTGGAGCAGTAACTACAACATTGTGCCCAAAATCAGTACCACAAATTCCGCAGTGAGAACAACCTTCAAAGGCACAGTCGGGAACAGTTGCCGCATCGAGAGCTTTCTGCAAATCTTGTTTGAGCCATTCTTTATCAATGCCTGTATTGAGGTGATCCCAAGGCAAAGAGGCATCTAGAGTAGATGAAGTCTGTTGCGCTTTTGCACCATCAAAAATGTTCCATTCACCGTTTTCTACTTGACGATATTTCCAGGTTAAACCAGCTTCATCAATTGCTTGTTCCCAGGCAGCAAAAGCATTATCGAGGCTCTCCCACCAGGAATCCATTCCTGCGCCGAGTTCCCAAGCAAGACGGACTACAGGGGCTAATCTGCGATCGCCACGACCTACAAAGTCTTCCATTGCGGAAATTCGGACATCAGTATAGTTAACTTTGACCCCACGAATCCGACGAAACTCTTCTCTTAGCAAATCCTGCTTGCGTAAAAATTCACTAGTCGAGACCGAATGCCATTGAAAAGGAGTATGGGGTTTGGGTGTAAAGTTGGAAACTGTAATATTGAAATTGAGTCGTTTGCTATTGATGTTGGCGCATTCGCGACGCAACCAGCGCACAGTCTCAGCGATTCCCACCACATCGACATCGGTTTCTCCAGGTAAGCCGATCATAAAGTAAAGTTTGACCTTACTCCAACCCTGCTGCACTGCAGTTTTGATCCCGCGAAGTAGCTCTTCGTTGGTTAGACCTTTATTTATGACATCCCGCATTCTCTGAGTTCCCGCTTCAGGAGCAAAAGTTAAACCAGATTTGCGTGTACCACCAATAATATTGGCAATATCATCATTAAAGCGGTCTACTCGCTGACTAGGTAAAGAAAGTGAGATGTTTTCATCCTTGAGACGGTTCTTGATTTCCATGCCCACCGCAGGCAAAGCTAAATAATCCGAACAGCTCAAAGACAGCAAAGAAAATTCGTTATAACCCGTTGCCCGCATGCCTTTTTCAATGGCATCAACTACCTTTTCTGGTTCAACATCAGTTGCCGGACGAGTTAACATGCCAGGCTGGCAAAAACGACAACCACGAGTACAGCCCCTTCTAATTTCTACAGTAAGGCGATCGTGGACTGTTTCTGTATAGGGAACTAATCCAATGGAATAGGCAGGAATCGGTGTTGCTACTCGACGCAAAATTCTTTTTGGGACATCAGGACGATTAGGTTTGACCGAACCATCTTCTGCCATATCGTAAAACCGAGGGACATATACTCCCGGTACTTGGGCAAGATCGAGCAACAATTCTGCTTTACTAAGTCCGGCAGTTTTGCCTTCTTCAAGAACCATACCAATTTCAGGTAAAAGCTCTTCTCCATCTCCCATAACCACAAAATCAAAAAAATCTGCATAGGGCTCAGGGTTAGAGGTTGCAGTTTGTCCCCCTGCAAAAATTAGGGGATATTCACCCTGGTCTCTATCCTGCCAAGTTAGAGGAATCTGAGCCAAGTCCAACATTTCTAGAATGTTGGTAGCTCCTAGCTCATAACTGAGACTAAAGCCTAAAATGTCAAAATCTTGAAGCGATCGCTTTGACTCCAAAGCAAATAGTTGTGTATTGGTATCCCTTAGCTTTGTTGCTAAATCTTTGGCAGGCAAGTAGGTGCGATCACAAAGCTGTCGGGGCTGAGCATTGATAATATTGTAGAGAATTATATGACCCAGGTTAGAAGCTCCCACCTCATAAACTTCTGGATAAGTGAGTACCCAACGCACAGTAGCTGAGGTCCAGGGCTTGTGCTGTGCCCCTAGCTCTTTACCCAAATAGCGAGCAGGCTTATTGATCTCTGGTGAAATCAATTGATTAATCTTATCCTGACCTTCTGAAACAGAGCTTACATTAACGTTGTCAAAGGTGGTTGTCACAGTATGATGCTCCTAGTTCTTAAACTTGCGCGCAGTTCAGCATCTCTAAATATACTGGACAAACCTCTTTATTTTGCATTGACAGCCGTATTTACAGTTACTTCACAGTTTTCGAGATGAAACTATCCTTACTATCGAAAATATCAAATACGCGATCTAGTTGAGTAAGCTCAAAAATCATTCTGACTGAGGGAGCTACAGAGCAAATACTCAATTCTTTCTCTAGCTCTTGAGCTAAACGAAAAGCTTCAATTAATGCCATTAGGCCAGCACTATCCATAAAATCCACTTCCTTCATATCAATCAACAGAGGGGAAGTAGCTGGAGACTGAACTAGTTGAGTGAGTTCTTGTAAAAACTTTCCAGCATTTGCTGCACTGAGGTAACCTTGTGGGCTAAAAGTTGTAACTTGAGTCTCTAAGAGGCTGGTTTTCATCATGAGCTTGTAATACCGCTAATCTAATCCTGTTTAAAGTTTTTTATTTATGCCTAGAGGATAATCATTAATCGCAAAATTTTCTAGTTGTATAAAAGCCGTTTACTAAATCTTGATGAAATGTAGTTACATCCATAAGTTCTACTATCGGTTTTTATGTAGCCAAATATACTATTTTGCAATAACTTTGAATTATGATTAAGTCATTCTCTATGACTGGTACTAGAGACTGTTTAGCATGCCTAAGAGTAACATAACTAAACAGAATTGATACATTACATTATTGTTATACTCCAAAAAAGTCTGTATCTAAATCGGCAGAAACACTTAAGTTTATTTATCCTTATCAAGGTCTAGTAAAGTTTTGGTAAAGAGATTCTGTAAAGTAAATTGAAAAATTTTGAGGTAATTGTTTTTATATTGGGTCTGAATTAATGTAATGCCAATTATGTGATAGACAAGTAAGAAGCAAGCAGGGATGAAACTCAAAGTTTGATACAATCTGCTACATACATAGAGGTAAATTAGGTTCCTAGACTCATATTTTTATGCAACCTTCAGTAGTCAAAATTAACAAGATAAAAGATAGCGGCTCCAGTTTGGTTATCACTACCCCAAATTCCGGAATATCTGTTGGGGGAACAGTGTCTATACCTGGTGATAAATCTATTTCCCATCGTTCTTTGATGTTGGGTGCGATCGCTGAAGGTGAAACTGTTATCGAAGGCTTATTATTAGGTGAAGATCCTCAGAGTACCGCTCGTTGTTTCCGTCAAATGGGAGCAAAAATATCTCCTCTTAATTCTCAGAAAGTTAAGGTTAAAGGGATTGGCTTAGATAAGCTTAAGGAGCCTAGAGGGGTGTTGAATGCAGGCAATTCTGGCACTACTATGCGTTTGATGCTCGGCTTATTAGCTGCAAGTGCTGATCGCTTTTTCGTCGTGGGGGGAGATGAGTCGCTACGTTCTCGCCCTATGTCTAGAGTAGTTACTCCTTTGACCCAGATGGGTGCCGAGATCTGGGGTCGTAAGGGTAACTCACTAGCTCCTTTGGCAGTAAGAGGCCAAAAGCTCAAAGCAATTCATTATTTGTCTCCTGTAGCCTCAGCTCAGGTTAAATCCTGTGTTTTACTGGCGGGTCTACTGACTGAAGGCAGAACGACAGTTACCGAACCTGCTCTATCCCGGGATCATAGTGAACGTATGCTTAGTGCTTTCGGTGCCGAGTTGGAAGTTAATTCTAAGACTAATAGTGTAACTATTACTGGCATGCCTGTTCTCAAGGGTCAAAACGTAGTTGTTCCAGGAGATATTAGCTCTGCTGCTTTCTGGCTAGTTGCAGGTGCAATTGTACCAGGTGCAGAACTACTAATCACTAATGTTGGAGTTAATTCGACGAGAACGGGTATCCTTGAAGCTCTAGAAATGATGTCGGCTGACATTACAAGAGAAAATGAGAGAATAGTTGCGGGCGAGCCAGTTGCTGATTTGAGGGTCAAACATAGTAAGCTTAAGGCTTGTAAGATTAGTGGAGAAATTATTCCTCGTCTCATAGATGAGATCCCTGTTTTGGCTGTAGCAGCTGCTTTTGCTGAAGGCACAACTAAAATTACAGACGCTGCGGAGCTAAGAGTTAAAGAAAGTGATCGCCTAAAAGCGATGACTAGTGAACTAGGAAAAATGGGGGCTAACATTAGTGAACTTCCAGATGGGCTAGAGATCACGGGTGGTAAACCACTCCAAGGCGCAGAGGTTGATAGCTTCACTGATCACCGTATTGCTATGAGTTTAGCGATCGCTGCTTTGATGGCTAAGGGAACCACCACCATTGAACGCGCGGAAGCTGTATCCATCTCCTATCCTCAGTTTTTCCAAACTTTGCAGCAAGTAATCAAGTAATGAATGTTTCTGATGAACTAATTGCTTTGAGTCATTACTTGGCAGGTGAGTTTGACAATAGAACACAGTCTTTGGCTCAACCAGCTTGGTTTGTCCATCTCAACTTGTGGATGCGCCCTGTACCGATTTTTATCGAGGATAGTTTAGTTCTTTACGCAGAACAAATAAGTGTTGCGGGATCTTCTCGTCCCTACCGCCCTCGTATCTTAAGGTTATCTCAGAAGCCTGAGATGCAAATTGAATACTACATGTTTAGAGATATAGAGTGGATTCTGGGTGCGGGAGCGGAACCAAGTAAATTACAACGAATAACTCCTGATAAACTGGAATTGTTGCCTAACTGTACTCTCAAAGTAGCTACTGAAAGTATTGCACCAGGAAGATATCGGTTTAAAACGACTCCAGCCAAAGCTACTCCTTGTAGTTTTAATTATCAAGGATCAGATTTTCAGGTATTTTTAGGCTTAGAAGCTACTGAACAAGAGCTACTTACTTTTGATAAAGGGATCGACCTCAAGACAGGTCAGGCAATCTGGGGTGCTCTTTTAGATGCTTATCGCTTCAATAAAGTTAAAGATTTTAGTGCTGAGTTTATTAGTTAATAGTTATTAGTGATTATTGCTTGATAACCACACTAAATAATTTATTTGATTTTCTAATTTTCATTACTCTTTTTTGGTAAGCCTTCCTCATTTGGATCGGGATTCGCTATTTTTGCGAGTTTTGATTTGGATAATGCCAGATTATCTAGTTTTCAGAGTAGGTTTGCGCCGTCACTTAATTTCTCCCCTCCTTTAAAATTATGGATAATAGATTTGCTAATATGTTTCAAATTACAGAGGATCGTGCGATCGCTCTGTTGACTAAACCTCTAGATGAATTAGAGGAAAAATCAGAACGTTATGTGGCTGCTTCTCAGTTAAGTAACTTTCCTTCTGAGAGATCTATTAAGGCTCTGATTGCTACTATCGAAGATAGCGATCCTGAACTTTACCACCAAATCGCTAGACGTAAGGCTATTGAAAGTTTAGGCAAAATAAAAGCAGTATCAGCTTTGCCCATCATTGCTGGTTGCTTGGAAGAATCAGATCCCTACACAGTAGAAAATGCTGTTTGGGCAATTAAGGATATTGGCACCGAAGATCCAGAAATTTTAGAGGCGATCGCAAAATTGCTGGAAAAAGATAAACAGTCTTATCGTTTAATCATTCAAGTGTTGGCGAAGTTTGACTATACCAATGCTTTGGTCCGGATCAAGGCGTTTACCGAGCATGAAGATGAGACGATTGCTTCGGCAGCTATTTCTACAGTGGCAAAGTTTACTGATGACTATAGTCAGATGGATCGAGTTGTAGAACTTTTACAACACAGCAGTGTAAATGCTCGTCGTCTCTCGATTCAGGATTTGGTAGATGTGAACTATTACTCGGCAATTCCTGATATTGCTAAATGCCCCGTATCTGTTGCGTTCCGCCTTAGAGGGATTAGGTTATTGGCTACGGCTGGGATTACTGAAGGTAAACTAACTTTTGCTGAGGTACAACCTTATTTAGAAAGAGTAATTCAGGATCGTCCTCAAGACCTAGAAATGGTACATGAATATGATCAAAAGCCAGCGTTAGAATTTTTGATTCGTGAACTTTATCAAACTGATTTCGGACGTTGCTATCTAGCTTGCCAAACTTTATTGGAAGACTATTCAGAAGAAGCTCCAGCAGCAATTTTAGCTACCTATAAAGAAGAAGCCTATCGTGATTATGGCGCGCACTACCATGTTATTAAACTCTTAGGTTGGCTCCAAGCAGAATCGGGCAAAGAGATCATGCTCAAAAACCTCAACCACCCTCAACCTCAATTTCAAAAATCAAGAGCAGCATCAGCGATTGCATTAGGAAATTTGGGTGTCAATTCCGCCATACCAGAATTGCAAAAAACAGTAAAAAGTAAAATTTTCGACCTCAAATACGCCAGCATACTAGCATTAAGACAACTAGGGGCTGCAATTCCTGAAGATGCAATTTCTGCTGAAGATGATTTGTTATTTCAGGCTCTAGCAAAAACTCTAGATAGTTAGTTGAGTTAGAAAAAAACCATATGAGTAATCCAGCTCCGATACTTACCTTGGCGGTGGACATTGGTGGAAGTGGAACCAAAATTATTATTTTAGATAGTGATGGTAATCCTATTAGCGATCGTAAAAGGTTAAAAACCCCCCAACCAGCTACTCCTAAAGCAGTTATTAAAACTATTATGAGTTTGGCTGAAGGTGAAACTTTTGACCGTGTGGCTGTAGGTTTTCCTGGAGTAGTTCATTCTGGAGTCACTACAACAGCAGTCAATCTAGATTCTAGTTGGGTTGGTTTTGATTTAGCGACAACTTTAAGCGATAAATTGGGTAAGCCAGTCAAAGTTGCTAATGATGCTGATATTCAGGGGTATGGAGCGATTTCTGGTAAGGGGGTAGAGCTAGTTATTACCTTGGGCACTGGTTTTGGTTCAGCTTTATTTGTTGCAGGAAAACTCGTTCCTAACTTAGAAATGGGGCATCATCCTTTTCGTAAAAAAGACACTTATGAAGAACAGCTAGGCAGGGCAGCCTTAGAAAAAGAAGGTAAGAAAGAATGGAACCATCGGCTGCAGAAAGCAATCTCTAATTTAGAAAAACTATTTAATTATGACTTGCTCTACATCGGTGGTGGAGAAGCCAAAAAAATCGAATTTTCACTTCCTGATAATGCCAGAGTTGTTCCCAACGTAGCGGGGTTGTTGGGGGGAATTAGGTTATTTGATTAATTTAGATTAGCCAATTAATTATGACTTACTTTTTTCGGGTAGATTCTTGTCAGTTTGTGCGTTATGAGTTTGCAGAATAATGATTATCAGCAACAGTTTGACTATATACGCGATCGCTATAATCTTCCTGCAACTCAAGTGTTAGTTTTTCCTTGTTTGACTTCTACTAATACTAAGGCCTGGGAACTTCTACAATCAAACCGACATCAACTACCAATTGCCGTAATAGCCATCGAGCAAACTGCGGGCAAAGGTCAGTGGGGTAAAACTTGGCAATCAACCCCAGGTGGACTTTATATGTCTGTTGTAATGGCAGTGGAGCTTCCTTTAGAAGATAGTTTTCACTTAGTTATGGCAACTGCGGTGGGGATTACAGAACTGTTGCATCAGTACGATCTTCCTGTAGAAATCAAATGGTCGAATGATCTGATTTTGGCAGAATGTAAGCTAGGAGGCATTAAACTCGAAACTAAGACTCAAGGATCAAAGATTAACTATGCCGTTGTAGGAGTCGGCATCAATTGGCACAACGTCACTCCTCAGATTGGTATTAGTCTTAAAGAATACGCTGAAGGTAATTCTGTAAGGATTAGTTCAATAGAAGAATTAAGTGCGATCGCAACTGTGGGAATTCTCCAAGGTTATCAAACCTACGTTAATCAAGGTAGCGAATTTATCTATCAGAAATATCAAAAATTACTTAATAGTATTGGCCGCCAAGTGTCTATTAAAAATGACTCTGGTACAACACATTTTGGTGTTGTAGCGGGAGTAACCCGTCAAGGTAAATTAGCAATTAGCTTGAGTGCTCCTGGTGCTAGCAGTACAGTTTATGTTTCCCCGGGAGAAATCAGTTTGGGATATGAAACTTTTTGATGACACAAAAACTACTAAAAACAAAGCGTTTCTCACTGCGAAAGCAAGAAACGCCTTAAAAAAATCAAGATAGTAATTGTGCGCTTAGTAAAGCTCTTCCTCTTGGTGAGTAGAGATCGTGCAATCGGAAGTGGGATAAGCAACACAAGTAAGAACAAAACCAGCTTCGATTTGGTCGTCGTCTAGGAAAGACTGATCGGATTGATCGATAGTTCCAGCTTCGATCTTACCAGCACAAGTGGAGCCAGCACCTGCACGGCAAGAGTAAGGAAGATCTAAACCTTGTTCTTCTGCAACGTCAAGAATGTACTCGTCTTCGGGTACTTCAATAGTTTCTGTGCCCTCGGGCATTTTTAGGGTTACTTTGTAAGTTGCCATTGTATGACTCCTCTATATCAAGTGAAACGACAGTGAGTGTTCTCAAAACTGCACTACATAATATTTAGTGCTAGTGAACCCTAAACTAAAGAATCTACCCTTGTAAGAAATAATTTTACTGGGTATTTATTCCTTTTATCTAGGTTTCCATTTTTGATACTAAGCGAAAAAAGCCTGAAAGTGATTGGTGCATTAGCAATGAGATTCTTAATCTAACGTAAAATAAGTTTTTCTTATATGGGTAAAGAAAGAATCTATGTTTTTTTTGGTGTCTACATTATTCTTGTAATAACCTAATAACGATACTTTACGTAGTGATATCTCCCTTTAAGATTAGTTTTGATATCTTAAAAAATAACTATTAGTTATAGTTATACCTGTGATTGATGATTTGTACTTTTAAGCCAGATAAAGCAAAAGATGGATATTTGTAAGATTGGTATTGTTGGAACAGGCTATGCAGCTCGGAAAAGAGCTGAAGCGATCGCAAAAGATCCTAGAGCAGCTTTAGTTGGTGTTACAGGAAATAGCCCCGAGAGAATAGCCTCGTTTAGCCAAGAATTTGGTGTACGTGCAGTAGACTCTTGGACGAGATTGATTGATACTTCAGACATCGATTTGATTATAGTTTGTACCCTCAATCGTGATCATGGAATAGTTACTCGTGCCGCTTTGGAAGCAGGTAAGCACATAGTTGTAGAATATCCTCTGGCTTTGAACCATGCGGAAGCAGAAGCAATTATTCAATTGGCTCAAACAAAACAGAAACTGCTTCATATCGAACATATGGAACTAATTGGTGGTTTGCATCAAGCCATGAAAGAATATTTACCCCAAGTTGGTAAAGTCGCGTATGCTCGTTATCAGACTATTGCCTTTCAGTCAGAACCCCCCCGCAACTGGAAATATCATCGTGAAATGTTTGGTTTTCCGCTTAATGCTGCCCTGTCACGAGTACATCGTCTGACAGATTTGTTTGGATCTGTAGACCAGGTTTTTGCAGCAAACACTTACTGGCCTGTTCCAGAGACTGATTATTTTGCTGCTTGTTTGTGTAATGCTCAATTAAGGTTCGCTAATGGTGTTATGGCCGACATCACCTATGGCAAAGGTAATGCTTTTTCTTGGAGCAATCGCATTTTTGAAATTCATGGCGATCGCGCTACTCTGATTTTTGAAGGAGAAAAGGGTACCTTGATTCGAGGTAAAGAAAAAACACCAATTCCTGTTTCTAGTCGTCGCGGTTTATTCGCTAAAGATACTCAAATGGTCTTGGACTATCTTTTTGAGGGGGTCAATCTATACCTAGAACCTAGTGCTAGCCTCTATGCAACAAAGGTTGCTGATGCAGCTAAAGAGTCGGTTCAAACAAATAAAGTTGTAACTGTAGATCCTGCCATCTAGTATTGTTTCATAGCTCGTGCCATATCTCTTTTATCATCACGACGTTTGGCATCTTCTCGCTTATCGTGTAATTTTTTACCTTTTGCCAGACCAATACTAATCTTGATCCAACCATTGCGGAAGTACATTTTTAGAGGAATCAGAGTCAGACCCTTTTGTTCGACTAGACCAATTAACTTGTTAATTTCTTGCTTATGTAATAGTAATCTTCGCGCGCGACGTGGTTCGTGGTTAAAGTATTCACTAACTCTAGTGTAGGGAGATATATGGACATTAGTTAACAGAGCTTGTCCATTACGTACTGATACAAAACCATCTCTGAGATTGACCTTACCCTCTCTAATAGATTTAACTTCTGTACCTAATAGTTCAATTCCTGCTTCGTAGGTCTCAAGGATTTGGTAAAGATAGCGAGCTTGCCGATTATCAGTAATCAGCTTGGTTCCTGATGTTTTGTTTGCTGGCATATATTAAGTCTATGTTTTTTCTCTTGGTCTCTAATACTATAATTAATTGATTTTAATAGTTACGTCTTGATAGGTGGTATGACTCAAGACTTAACTTAATCATAAAAATTAGATTACTCGACAACCCTAAGACAGAGTACAAATAAGGCTCACGCTTATTCGCGCGTTTAGAGAACTAAATATGACTAAGCTATCATTCGCTGAATGCCTTGAAGATCATCTATTTCATATGATCTGTGCAGGCTAATCATAATCAAGACAGGATTTGCGCTAAGTTACTAAATTCAAGAGCATCTACGACATACGTCCCAGATTTTCTTTGGAAGTGAATAATGCAACTGAGCTATTTCTTTACGTTCAAAACAATCAAAGATCGGTAATTAAGTATTCTGAAACCCCAGAATCAGCTAAGCACAAATCAAAAATTCAGCAACTAGCTGACCTCCTTGACTTGTAGTTACTATCGTTATGAATTATGCGATCGCCATTACTAAATTACCAATTTCTGGCAGCAAGACTGCACTAGTTTCTGGCAAACTAAGAATCGCTCAATCAAATAATGTTTTAACGTTATGACCGTTGTAATTTTCTGAGGTTACTAATCTAACTCTGGACTAGATTACTCTTCGTATTCAGGGATTTTTTCTACCTGCTTTTCAGAAATATTCACTGGTTGAGGTGCATAGGGCTGAGGATTTTCGTCATCATCCCACATATCAGAATCAGAATTGCTGTAATTGTAGTCTGGGGTTTCTGCCACAGGCTCATAACTAGGGGGATCGTAAGCTTCTTCTGGTTCGGCACCGCCCCAATTGTCTGCTTCGTAGTCACCATAGTCCATAGCTTGAGCTTCTTGTTGCACGGGTGGAGCTGTTTGCGGTTCTTCCCATTGGTCTTCATCCCAACGTTCCTCCATCGCAGGTCTTCTAGCTTGTACTGGTTCAACCGGGGGTCTTGCTGGGGCGCCGGAACCAAGCATATTCTTGGCTTCAACTGCTTTAGGATAGTATTCTGGTTCTTTTTCCCAAGCAGGTGTTCCTAATCCCAAACGCTCTAGTAATCCAACGGTTACTTGGGTTAATCTTTCTTCTGACCCCTCAAAGACAATTAGTCTGTCTGGACCACTGGTTACAACATCATCGATTGATAGTTCGTAAGTACTGACAAACTGGTCAGGAATTTGGGGAATACCCAGAGAAGCAATTGTAATTGCTTGGACTTTGCCGTCTTCCGCATCAAACTGAAAGTCACGGACTTTGCCCAAAGGTTGATTAGTTTCAGTTACAACTTCACACTTAACCAACTTGCTATATAGCTCAATATCAATATCCTCAATGACATCTTCGTCTTCAACCAAGATGACATCCCCCGTCTGACAAATACTACTGAGGTACATATACTTGGGAATCCCAGATACAGAAAGAAGGTTGTCTCTTAAGCCAAGAGCGACTATCTCGCGGCGATCCATATCTACTAGAATATCTTTGACCACTCCCAAGCGTTTTCCCGTGTTGCGAGCGATTACCTGAGTATTAAGAAATTCGGAACGGAGACGGGTGTTTTCAGTTGTCATTACTATTTTTAGGTTTACTTAAGCTATCAACTGCACCCAGATTGGAAGGTGCAGCAAGAATATCTAAAAGATGACTTTATTATTAAGGATTGATTTTACTACGATACATTACGGTCTTCAATTTTAACGGTATTGACTTTGACTTAGTTCACTGAATATTTTAACCAATCTTTGAGTATTTGCCTTTCTAATGTCTAAAAACCTGTGTTTGGCAAGAACTAACTAGAAAAATGTGATAAAAATTAATCTGAATTACGACTTTGAGCGATCGCACAGGGTTAAATTGGGAGTCAAACTCTGAGATTTGTACTGGACTCAATGTTAGTAATAGATTTCTCTTGGGTACTCTAGTGTTAATGCAATTAATGCCACAACCTAGATCGTACAGTCATTACCAAGCAAGAGCCGAGACAGATATGGAGCAAGATACAAAACAAGCTTCTCAAGCCACTCTGGAAAATATTCTTAAGCATTTAGCTAGTTCTAGTGCTAGCGGCTGTTTACAGGTGTCTGGTGATACTCACTCTTCAGTCAGTTTTTTCCTATATATTTGGGAAGGGAAGCTTTGCTATGCCACGAATACTCTTGCTCCTTTTGAGAGGTTAGAGCGTCATTTAAGGCGCTTGAGTAATCAAAACAGTCAGCTAACTAAACACAAGATTCGGGAAGTGAGGTCTAAGGTTGCTCCCAATCTTGACTCTTATATAGAGAAACCCGCCGATCATGCTGGAATTTGCTGGCTAATCTTTGAACAACAATGCTTGCGAGAGAAAGAGTTGACAACTTTGCTGAGAAGAATTATCCGTGAGGTTTTTGAGGCATTATTTTCTCTTCCAGAGGCAATTCGTTACAAATTTGTTGAACAACAAGAGTCGATTCCTCGTCTCGGATCCTTCGATCTCAATTCCTACGTAGAACAATGTCAAAAAAGACTGCAAGCTTGGCAAGTCTTTTCAACTCATATTGGTTCTTCCTATGATCGCCTTTACTTAGCTTCCGAGGCGGAAAACAGTATCCCTAATTTAACCAACGAACAAAACAATACTATTTGTAAGTTACTTCGAGGTCTCAATTTTCGCCAAATTAGTGCCCTGATTAATAAAGATGAACTAATAGTAGCTCGACTGCTTTATCCAGCCATAATTGATGGCAGTGTGATTGTTCGTTCGCCTAAAAAGCCTTTCTCTACATTACCCAAACTTCCTGTTAGCAATTTATTTGAGAGCTTTGATTTTTCCCAAACTGAAGATGACTTGTTAATGTCTACTGGAGATTTAGAGCAACAAGCCAACAGTAAAGAGACAATTCAAGTTGTTGATCGGCAATGGCGTATTGCTTGTGTTGATGACAGTAGCATAGTGCAAGAACAGGCAGAGAGTATTCTTGACTATGGAAGTTTCATCTTAGCTAAGATTACTCAACCGATGAATGCTTTGAGCGAGTTACTTGAGTTCAAGCCTGAGGTAATCTTGCTCGATGTGGACATGCCCCAGATTAATGGCTATGAGCTATGTAGCTTATTGAGGAATCATCATGAGTTTAAAAATACACCAATCGTTATGCTGACTGGAGGAAGAGGATTAGTGAACCTCACCAAATCTAAGCTAGTGGGTGCAACGGATTATCTAGTAAAGCCTTTTGATCAATCAAGTTTGTTTAACGTCATTTTCAAATATCTTCGGTAAATAGAGTTATTTCTTTCGGAGTTGGTCCTCAAATTATTTTTGTATAGGTCTAAAATAAAATTAAAGTTTACTTTGAGAGGATATTTTTTATGGCGTTAGCCTTAACTCCTGATAATGTCGAAACAGTTTTGGATGAGTTGCGTCCTTACCTGATTTCGGATGGGGGGAATGTAGAGTTGGTAGAAATTGATGGCCCTATTGTCAGATTAAGATTACAGGGAGCTTGTGGTTCTTGTCCTAGTTCTACCATGACTTTAAAAATGGGAATTGAGCGTCGTTTACGAGAAAAAATTCCTGAAATTGTTGAAGTTGAACAAGCTCTTTAAGCGAAGTTATTTATCTGGATACAAGGGAGCTAGGTTTCTTTGTATTCAGCTTTTATCAATCAATTGTTGAATTGTGACGGTTGTTACTTGTCAATGCCAAGAAACTGCATTATCACAGTAGAGAGTAAGTATTAATGCTAGGTAGGGATGTTTTTTTCTAACTACTATAGAGGAGTATCAAGAGCGCCAGTAGGTGGGCGCAGAAGTATTAATTTGAGTAAGCTTACTCTTGTCCTTGCTGTCAGTATCTCCACTTTTGTTGGCTATCGGACAATTGCTAGTTATTTTCTCCCTCCAGAAGCAGTATTTGTTTTGGGTGGTCATGAAACAAGGGAAAAATTTGCAGCAGATTTAGCAAAAAAGCATCCTCATCTGGAAGTTTGGATTTCCTCCGGTAGCCCTCCGGAATACGTTAAGCGGATTTTTGATTTTAGAGGTATTGGTGGCGATCGCCTACATCTAGATTATCAAGCTCAAGATACAGTGACTAACTTTACTACTCTTGTTGATGAGTTAGAATCTCGAGGAATTAGTAGCATTTATCTCGTTACATCAGACAGTCATATGGCTCGTGCTCGGATCATTGGTGAAATTGTTTTTGGTAGTAGAGGTATTATGGTGGAGCCGGTGGTTGTTCCTTCTGATATGCCCCCCGAACCTCTGAATAAAAGCTTTCGTGATGTTGTTAGATCAATCGCTTGGTTGCTAACTGGTTATACTGGCTCTGAGCTAGACGATTTTACGCCCAATCACGGACACGATTGATTTTGGTGTCTGGTGAGGTGACATCAGAGACAGCAGAATATTCGGCTAATTTAGGTTCTTGGGAATTCAAGCCGCTAATTATCTCTGGATTGATTCGATATCCGACATTTCTCACGGTTTGAATTAGATAGGGTTGTCTTGGGTTAAG
>CAZSEZ010000045.1:0-20204 GCA_964606015.1 uncultured bacterium | reverse complement strand
GAACAAATAAAAAGAATATATATAACTAACGACTAAACAAGAAACTTAATTATGGCAATCTTGAATAACAGTAACTCTAGAAACTATCCTCAAAATAATGGTTATCCTGCAACTGGAGCTGCAGATTCTCGTGAAGCTACAGATCTAGAAATATTAGGATATCTTCAAAAGGTTAAGCGTCGCTGGAAGCCAGCCATGGCTGTCTTCCTACTTACAGTTGGTAGTACACTCTTTGCTACGACACTTTTGGAAGAGAAGTATCAGGCAGAAGGTAAAATTCTTTTCCAGCAAAAGAATAGTTTGCTAGGCATTGACAAGGGTGTAGGGCAGCTAAATCCTCTTGCTAATAATCAAACTCCTTTGCTAACTCAGCAAGAATTAATGTATTCCGCTCCAGTTCTTCAAGAAACCATTGATACTCTTGAGTTGAAGAATGAGGATGGAGAGCCTTTAACGCCTAAAGATCTGAAAGAAAGGTTAAAGATTGAAATCTTGGGTGGTAGTGATGTTATCGAGATTGCTTACGAAGACACCAATGCTATTGTGGCTGATGATGTAGTTAATACTTTGATGTCTGTTTACATAGATGCTCAGATCCGCAGTATTCAGGCTGAGTCCGAAAACGCAGGCTTTTTTGTTGAAGATCAAATACCTCAGATAGAAGAGAGACTTAAGCAACAGGAAACTCTACTTCAGGATTTTAAGACCAAGCACAAAATTGTTGACTTGGCAGAAGAGAAGAGAATCCTAGTTGCCGAACTAGGTACACTTAATCGTCAAATTGCCACCTTGGGCTCTCAACTGCAAGGGACGCAAGCACAATCTGCTGCTTTACAGAAGCAACTAGGTTTAAACCTTAAGCAAGCGATCGCAGTAAATCAGTTGGGAAATTCTCCAATAACTCAAAGCACTCTTACTGAACTAGCAGACACAGAAAGTACTCTAGCCCAGGAAAGACAAAGATACACTGAAAATCACCCTGTTGTTGCTAGTCTCCTAGAGAAGAAAGTTGACCTCCGTAAGAATCTTCAGCAACAAATCGCTTCAGCCGTTGGCAGTGGTGTGAAAGTTGCCGATGGTTTGTTACAAGATAATCGTTTTCAGGAGGATCCTCTGGAGAAGTTTATCAACATCAAAGTTGAGGAATTGAGTCTTCAGCAGCAGCTAAGTTCTACCTACAACTATCAACAGGCCTACCTTAAAAGAGCTGAGCAACTACCGAAGCTTGAGAGAAGAGAAAGAGAAATTACCCAGCAAGTTGAAACTGCTCGTAAAACCTACGAAAACTTATTGACTACTCAGCAAGATTTACAGATTCTACAGAGTAAAGAAACAGGTAACGCTCAGATTATTGAAAGAGCGGTCGAACCTACAGATGGTAGTACTGGGAAAATGGCACTGATGGCTTTAGGCATCATTGCCGGGCTGTTTTTGTCCAATCTTGCGGTAATCGGCTTAGAATTGCAAGATCGTAGTCTTAAAACCATCGCAGAAATCAAGAAAAAATTACCGTTCAAACTTCTTGGTGTTGTTCCTACAAATGAACTCACGGATCGTCAAGGGGTTATAGTACAACAGGAACCTGATTCCTATGCTAGCGAAATCTATCGCATGATTCAGGCTAACCTCAAATTTGTTACTTCCCAAAGACCTCCTAAAGTCATTTTGGTAACTAGTTCTGTACCAGGAGAAGGTAAGTCGACGGTCACAGCGAATTTAGCTGCCGCGATCGCTCAATTAGGCCGTCAAGTTCTCTTGGTAGATGGTGATTTGCGTAAGTCTTCACAGCATCAACTTTGGGAAACTGGTAAATATACAGGAATTAAGGATGTTTTGATTGGACAAGTATCTCTTAAAGAAGCAGCTTCTCAGCCAATGCCTAAATTGGATTTACTTTCCTCTGGTACAACACCTCCTAACCCATTAGCTTTGCTTGATTCTGATGAAATGAGTGAGCTAATTGCTAAAGCGCGTAAAAATTATGACATCGTTTTGATAGATGCACCTCCATTACCCGTAACGGCTGATGTTTTGACTCTAAGCAAGTTAGTGGATGGAATCTTATTTGTCAGTCGCCCTGGTGTTGTCGAAAACGAAAGTGCAGAATTAGCGATCGAAGCCTTAGAATCAACTGGACAGAAAGTTCTAGGGATGGTTATTAATGGGGTAGAAAGCAAGGAGTTTGATCGCTATTCCTACTCATCCAAGTATGGCCAGCGCTACTTCAATACAGGTAAAAACGAAAAAAAGCCTAAATCCAAGGTTGCAACCGCTTAAGCTTTGGCCCTAGTTTTCTTCTCAGCCCAACTATTGCCTTGATTACAGTATGTTTTTAGGCTTTAGTTGGCTGTTTTTATTGCTCGTATCAATGATTTAACTTATCAACCTCATGCTTAGCAATTTTCATCCTTGGTTAAAACTGTTCGAAACTTACTTTGTAAGACTATCGCTGTTTCACTTTACCTCAGCTCTATTGCCCTTAATTCTTCTAAACGGAGCTAGTGAAGGAGACGGTGTAGATGTATATGCAGCGGATCTTTCATTAGTTGCCAAAGTTAACCTCCTGATCTACCTCATAACCTTTGTCCTAGCTGCTCTACGCTGGAAAAAGATCGTAAATTTGGTAACCAAGGAAGTTTTTTACTGGCCTTTTCTTTTAGTAGCTGCTAGTTCAGTACTTTGGTCATCTCTCCCCGATACAACTTTTCGAGGGGTTGTTTATGCCTTAGGAACCACTCTATTCGGTATTTATTTCGCCAGCCGTTATTCACTCAGGGAGCAGCTGGGGCACATAACCTGGACGTTGGGCTTCATCATGATAACGAGCCTACTCTTTGTTGTGGCACTACCCCACTACGGTATCATGGCGGGAATCCACGCAGGAGCCATTAGAGGCGTATACCTTCATAAAAACGTCTTCTCGCCAATGATCATCTTAGCGGTAGTCGTATTTTTCCTCCAAGCTCAGGAAGGGGGCAAAAATAAATGGTCTTTGTGGGGTCTGTTCATCTTGACGGTAGCTTTCGGCATCATGTCTCGCTCCAGTACAGCTATCGGCTTGATGATCGTCATGCTTGGTATCTGTATATTGTTTCAAACGTTTCGCTGGCGATACGAGATCTTGGTATCCTCGATGCTTGCATTAGTTATTGTAGGCGGCGGGACAGTTGTATGGTTGGTTCAGTTTGGTGGCGCAGATTTGATCTTTGAAGCTTTAGGAAAAGATGCAACGCTATCTAGTAGGACAGAAATTTGGTATCACGTCTGGATCAAGATTCAAGAGCAACCTCTTCTAGGGTATGGCTTGAATGGATTTTGGAATGGCTTGAACGGTCCTTCAGCCTACATCGAACGAGTAATGCGTACTCAGGTTCACTATGCCCACAATGGCTTCCTAGATCTCTGTCTGAGCTTTGGTTTCATAGGTCTAAGTTGTTTCCTAGCACATTTCTTCGTAGTCGTAAGTAAATCACTAGCTGTTCTTCGTAAGAGCAATACAATAGTCGGTTTTTGGCCTCTGGTACTCATGACTTATATATTCATGACTAATCTTACCGAAGGAAATCTCTCTAATTTAGGTACATTCGCCTGGGTTCTTTACACCTCCATGAGTTTCTCTCTGGCAGATGTCATACGTAGCAGAACTCCGCAGATTGCTAGATCAAGATATGATTTTGGCTAGGCCTTAAACCATAATGCGGATCTATAGGGATATAAGACTTGAGAAGTTACTGGATTAAACCTAGATGATCGGTAATTTCTCCTACTAAAACGTTCATCTGTAAAATATGATTTGATTAGCACCAAAGCTTTAGGCCTTGACTTCATAAAAATTCCTTATTCCTACAGAAGAAAAGTTATTTTATATCTATGTTTGTAACTGCCAATGTTCAGAAGGATGTCATTCCTCAAGACTTGTTTGCCGCAATCAATGGGCTCAAGAAAGAATTAAATGCCGTAATTCTAGCCCACTACTATCAAGAATCCGAGATTCAAGACATTGCTGATTACATAGGTGATTCTCTAGGCCTTTCACAACAAGCAGCCAATACAGAAGCAGAGGTTATAGTTTTTGCTGGTGTGCACTTTATGGCAGAAACAGCCAAAATTCTCAATCCTAATAAACTAGTTTTATTACCTGATCTTGACGCAGGCTGCTCTCTAGCAGACAGTTGTCCTCCGGAGGAGTTCGGAAAGTTCAAAGATCAACATCCAGACCACATAGTCATTTCTTATATCAACTGTACAGCAGAGATTAAAGCCATGAGCGATATTATCTGCACCAGTTCCAATGCTGTCAAAATAGTTAATCAAATCCCTTCAGATCAGCCTATTATATTTGCCCCAGATCGTAATTTAGGACGTTATGTAGCAGAGCAAACGGGTAGAAATTTAGTATTGTGGCAAGGAAGTTGCATTGTTCATGAAACCTTCTCCGAACAGAAAATCATTGATCTAAAGGTTGCCAATCCAGATGCAGAAGTTTTAGCTCATCCTGAATGTGAACCTCAAGTTTTACGCCATGCCCAATACATTGGCTCTACTACTGCATTACTTAATTACTGCCAGACCAGCGAACATAATCAATTCATCGTAGCTACCGAACCTGGAATCATTCATCAGATGAAGAAGGCTGCGCCCCAGAAGGAGTTTATTCCCGCACCAGCGATGAATAATTGTGCTTGCAATGAGTGTCCTCACATGAGACTCAATACTCTGGAGAAGCTTTATCTAGCAATGAAGAACAAAACTCCTGAAATTATGATGTCTGAGGATATCCGAGCTGCTGCTCTCAAACCGATTAATAAGATGCTAGAGATGTCCTAGTTTATTGAGAAAGGAAGAAAAATAGGATGGTGTTTTCTTCCTCTTTCAGTCCGACTAAATCTACTCTAATCCTGCTAAAGAGTAGAATGAGGCAAAGTAGACTCTTGAGACGAGATCGATGCTTCTAGCTGTTGTTTTAAATTTGCGGTAGGAAATCCACGGTCTATTTGCTGTGTTCTCACTTCGTTGGCCTGAAGTTCTTGCTTGAGGACCTCCATTGCAATAGCAGGTTTTCCCGCTCCACAAAAAAATAAATCTGCGGCAAAATAGCCATATTCTGGCCACGTGTGAATTGCGATGTGAGACTCAGCCAAAGTTGCGGTGGCTGTCACACCATAGGGGCTAAATTGATGGACGCACATATCAATCAGGGTAGCTTCTCCGGCGGAAATAGCTTTAAGTAGTGCTTGGCGAATTCCCTCAGCATCGTTGAGAATTGCTGCGGGTAGATCCCAGGCATCTACTACCAGATGAGTTCCCATTTTTTCCATTCGCGATCGCTCGACTCCACAGTAAGAGTTATCTAATTATGTCTTTCAGATATAGCATAACTAAACTCTAATTGGTACCAGTAAAAATCCCAGAGTTTGAGAGACTTATAAAGTTAGCGAAAATTATGTGACATCAAAAACGAGCCAACCAAAACTGACAAATTATCATTGCACAGATGTTGTATTTAGTCAGTTAAGCCATGCTTCAGCGCAAAACGAACTAACTCTGTACGACTATTAGTTCCTGTCTTACTGAAAAGACGACTAACATATTTTTCAACATTTCTTACACTAGTCTCTAATGTTTTAGCAATCTCCTTATTCATTAAGCCTTGAGCCACTAAATCTAGTACACTCTGTTCCCTAGGAGTCAATTCTATTTTGATTGGCGGTGGGGTCACCTCAAAACCAGAACCACTAGTATTTTTCTCGTCTAATTTCTGCTTGATATATTCAAGTTCTTGAGTGATCTTAGCCAATTCAGAGCTATCCACGTTGCCCCCACTGACTAGATCTTTCCGCTTAAGAAGGTTACGGACTATTGATTCTAATTCTTCTGGATCAAAAGGCTTGGAGAGATAAGCATCGCAGCCTGTATCATGTCCTTTAATACGGTCTCTTGTCATACCTCTAGCAGTCAGAAAGATCACAGGAGTAGCTTGATAGCGAGGATCTTCTCTTAACTGTTCAAGAAACTGATAACCATCGGTTTGAGGCATCATGATATCAGAAATGATCAAGTCAGGAGTTTCCTGCTGAAGGATGTTCCAGGCTTCTTCTGCACTACTAGCAGCGGTTACCTGCCACTCTTCGTTATCTTCTAGATAAGCTTTGACGGACTCTCTGATTCCTGGCTCGTCATCGACAAGAAGCAATTTTTGTTGTTCTGACATACTGAACTTTCTATTTTTGCCTTGATTCTAACAAGTTCTCAGTTTCATTAAATCAGTTTTTGGTTCTAGTTCTGACTAAAAGGACATTCAGAATGTTCAAATGGAGCAAGAGCTAGAAACTTAGAGTTAGTGGAAGCCGTCAACACCAGTTCTCCTTGGAGGTTGAGTTGCCAATGGTTTGCTTCAATAATTGACTCAGAACGAGAAGACACAGGTGAAATAAAATCCAAGCTTTTAGAATCGCGATCGCCCCAATCCACTAATAGGCTTCCTTTAGTAGTGTAGCCATCAAATATTGTGGGAGACAAAGCTCCTTTCCCAATATAAACAAAACTTCCCTTGCCCAGCTCTTTAACGGTTCCACAACTTAAAACAATCTTGTTATCTTGACTAAGTGGTTTCTCAGGTAGCCTAGTCACATCTTGAAAAAAATCGTCACTAAATGTAGAGAGAGTGACTTCTCCATCTTGCCCAATTCCTGAATTAGCAGAAAACTGCCCTTGAGGGTTAACTGCAAAAATATTTTGTGCTTCGATATCTACTGTTCCGCCATTACCAGTGATCGAATTGGCACTAATTGAAGTCCCAGGAAAGGTAATGACAAAGGGGGCATTAATCATAATTCGGCCTCCATTTCCTGAAACATCCTCACTAATTGCATTAGTCGTGATAGAAGCAGCTTCACTAAGTTTCAGAGTATCTGTGGCCTCAAGTGAGATATTCCCTCCCTGACCAAAAATAGTCGTGGCATTAAGTTGACCTCCACTCAAAGTTACGTTATCCGCCAGAATCTCCAGGTTCCCTGCACTACCACTACTAAAACTACTAACCGAAATTTCACCCCTTTCGAGAATATTCAATGTTGGGGTAATGATTTTAATATTGCTAGCAGGGGCATCAGTTCTCGTAAAAGTACCTATTCTGCTGGTAATGATATTGGTTTCTATATCTGGTGAAATAGCAGAATCAGCGAAAAGCTCTGAACGACCTTGAATTGTGATTGACTCTGTAGCTTCAATTTGTGAGGTACTCGGCTCAAGACTACTCGAAGCGATAGAAGGAATTCTATTAAAAGGATTAGTGTTAGTGATATCGATATTCGCACCACCACCAACAGACAATCTTCTGGTCTTCAAAGATAGGGTGCCAGCATTGACCAGTTCTCCTCCAAAGTTTCCAGTAGTAATCCCACCAGAAAACGGAAAAACAAAATCAGGATCATTTGTAAGTTCGATAGATTCACTGGCATTAATCTTGAGCTCACCAGCCTCACCTAAGCTACTAATCGAAGTAGAAATTACCCCGCCATTTCGTACTAAAAGATTTTGCGTATCTAGCTCAATATTCCCGGCATTTCCACTACTCAGAGCAGAAGTACCAATCGCAGAAGTCTCCACAATCACACTCTGTTGAGCATCAATAATTACATCACCTGCATCACCCTCACCAAAACTACCGGAGCCAATTACAAAACCATTACTAATCCTGAGGGAAGGAGTTTCTAAAGTCAGGTCACCGCCTCTACCATCCAAGGTAAAAGTAGTGAACCCACCCCCAGAAATAGTACTGTCAAAATCCAATTGAGAAGCATTGAGGATAAATGCTTGAAAAATTTCTGTGTTAATTCCAATTCCTTCGATTGATTCACTAGCACGAATTGTTAAATCCCCACTATTTCCTGTACCTAACGATGCCGTAGAGATCGTCGCATTCCCGCTGACTGTTAATGTTCCAGTATCGATCTGGATATCTCCTGCGGGGCTGCTATTTGCAGTATTACTCCCAATAAGGCTAGGAATAAATTCTAGTCCAAAATCCCCTCGAACTATGATTGATTCACTAGCATTAATTTCAATATTGCCTCCCGCCCCACCAAAGGGAATGAATGCTTGCTGAGTCAATAAACCACTGCCAGATGAAACCTGAGCACCACCTTCAACTATCAGGTTTTCTGTATTAATTGTTAGATTTCCAGCATCACCCGAACCGGGAAAAATACTATTAGTCCAAATTGCTGTAGGCAAAGCATCTATTAATGCAGCTGCAAGATTAATGGATTTCGCGGTAATGTCGATATCACCCCCCTGCCCTTGACCTAAAGTGGCAGTAGAAATAATTGAACCATTTCTAAGGGCTAAATCTTGAGTACGAAGAGTAAGATTCCCACTATCAGCAGAACTTCCCATTGCAGAAAAGGAAACTATAGCACCCAAATCCAAGTCCACTAGCTCATCTGCCTGAATCTCAATATTGCCTCCAGTCCCATTCTGAAAAGCAGTACTAGTAATCAAAGCCCCTTCGGTAAGTTCAATTTGCTCGCTTTGAATCCTAATATCTCCAGCAGTCGCCGAACCAACACTATTGGTAAGAAGTCCTGGAATAGTCAGACCAGGAAAAATCTCGCCGTCAAGAGTCAGCGCAATTAACTGATTAAACGTACTACTCCCATTACCAGCAATTTTGAGCGAATTTGTTTTGATATCAATGTTTACACCATCGTTAGAATTAAAAGTACGACTGTAAATAGCAGATTGTTCAAGCACCAAAGATTCTGTAGCAATCTTAATTTCGCCTAAAACAAAATCTTCAGGGGAAATTGCTGCTAAATCAAAATCAGTAGAGGTGACAGCATCAGCACTAATATTTGAATCATTAAGTAGCTCAAGATTTGCTGCTTTGATGTCTATATTTCCACCAGTAAAGCCAGAGACGTCGATACCACTATTCGTGATCGTGATATCACTTGTAACAGTTTCTGGAAATAGCTCTAGAGTTAGGTTAGGTGTGATGCTAATTTCACTATCGTTTGTTATCGCTCCGAGATGAATATTTCCTTTGGAAACTTCAAGATTCGCTTGCTCTACGATAATCCCTTGAGTTTGGTTAGCACCACTTACTCCAATTAATACAATACTTTGTTGAGGCTCAACTCTTAGGGTTGTTTCCCTAATTTCTAATGGCTGATTCTGCCTTGTTTGAGTAGAGAAAAAGGCTGAAGGCTGTATGGTGAGTAACGGCAGATTTTCTGACGGATTAGGAGTTGCCGAAAAAGCTCCACGATCGCCAAAACCTATAGCATCAGCAGTGGTGGCAATAAATGAGCCGTTGACATCCAAACTGGAACCTTCACCAAAGATAATACCCTGAGGATTTAGTAACCAAAGGTTCGCATTACCTGTTACACCTAGCTTGCCAAAAATTTCAGAATCGTTGCTACCAGTTACTCTTGTAAAAATATTGGCTATATCTGGAGAGACAAAGTAAACACTTTCGCCTTGACGAATATTAAACTGCTCGAAACTATGAAAAAGGTTACTGTCTGCCCTGATTCCTCCTGTGATGTCACATCTGACATTGCAGTTCCCTAAAATATCGGTTGGGGTTGTTTGGTCAGGAACTATCTGTCCCGATGCTGGTAAAGACAAGAGGACGCTACAACTAACTAGGCAACTACTCAACCATGAGGAAATATTCTGCGGCATACGTAAGCAAGTTTGGCGAGCACAATATCTAAAGACAATATCGTTCCTTAACTAGCTTTCCCCATTTGACACAAAAAATTAAACTTAGAAAATTTTAAGGAATTAAACTACCTAATAATTTGCTGGAGCATAGCCAGATGCTTATTTATAGGAGCCAGGGTATTAGCAGCGATCGCACCACTAGCTGCCACAGCAGGTAAACCAATGCCAGGAAAGGTCGAATCACCACAACAAAGCAAACCAGCTAAAGGGGTATTCGCGCTAGGAAATAGTGCTTTGCCCGCTTCAATGGCAGGTCCATAAGAGCCATGATGACGACGCAGAAAACGACTGTGAGTCAGAGGAGTGCCTACTAGTTCAACTTCAATACGCTCTCTGATATCGGGGATAACTCGTTCCAATCCCTGCCACATAACTTGTGATCGCTTCTCTTTAAGAGCTAAATATTCAGAACTATTACGCTGAAGTCCCTGCCAAAATTTATAAGGTTCGTTACCTGGAGTGTAAACATGAATTGTATGTTTTCCTGGAGGAGCCAAACTAGAATCAAGAACAGAGGAAATCGAAACAACCACTACATTTTGAGGAGCAGTTACTCCTTGTTCCCAATCATTGACCACGATGTAATGACATTGCAAATCTGGCAGATCGGTCGCATCAATACCGAGATGAAGGTGCATAAAGCTGGCGCATTCAGGAGTGTTCTGTTTTTCTTGCCGCCAACTTTGGGGAACTACATTTTCTGGGAGGAGTTTGAGCGTATCCCAAACCGAAGCATTAGAAATTACGGCTTTACTAGCTTTTATGATGTTGCCGCTTTTGAATTTGACCCCTATAGCGCGCTTATTTTCGACAATAACCTGTTCCACATGGCTGTTGAGCAAGAGTTTGCCGCCGTATTTCTCCAGTCCTCTGACTAAAGCCTGTACCAAAGCATCACTGCCACCGACAGGATAATCAAGAACCACACCAGGTTTATACCATTCAGCAAACATAAATGCCATCTCGGCACCACTAGTTCCACTAGCGGGCAACCCCGAAAGAAGAAAGCAAAGTAAATCGAGCCAATTACAAATAAAGGGATCGCTCACCACCTCGTTCATGATGTTGCTAAAAGCTCCTGTGAGGCGAATTATGTTGGGAGTTTGCCAGAGAGTTTGAGGGAGATAAGGTAATACTGCGATCGCGGCGGCCCAATCATAACGAATTGCCAAAGGCGGAATTGCATTAACAGCATCTGCCAAAGGCTTCATGGTCTCTTGCAGCTTACGCCACTGTTTAACCGCTTCATCCCCTCGTAATTCTTGAAGTACCCGACAAAAGTCATCTGCTCCCACAGCCATATCAAAGTTGCCTTCTGGCAACAAACAGCCCCAAACATCGTAGTTGAGCCACTCTGCATCTTCCTCAATCGCGTCCAATACTTGCTTGAGAGGATTGGTCGAAGGAGAATAAGACATTCCCGAGTATAAAGAAGGCCCAGAATCAAACGTATAGCCGTTTCGCTCAAAACTATGGGCAGCCCCACCAGCGATCGAGTGGCTTTCACAAACAGTAACTTGTAAACCGTATTTTGCTAGCAGAGCTGCACAGCACAAACCACCAATACCACTACCAATTACAACTACTTCAGTGGTTTCTAGACTCATGGGAATGAAAAAAGGAAAAATGGAACGGTTCTTAGCTTAACGCAAACTTTCCACCGCAGTCTGAGCGATTTGTTCAAAGCTAACTGCTGGTTGTTCTGAAGTACGAGCTACGAGCATCGCCCCTTCCAAAGTAGCAATTAACTGATTAGCTAATAACTGAGATGAGTGGTTGCTGTTAAATTCTCCTTGCTGTTTTCCACGCTCAATTAATTGCTTTAGCCAAGCCTCATTGTCCCGAAAAAAAAGCTGGATCTCTTGCTTAACTTCAGGAGAAAGGGCAGATATCTCCGCAGCCAGCATGCCACAAAGACAAAACTTATTGGCTTGTTCTATATTTTGCCCATAGAGCCTAACGTAGTCGGCTAATTGCTGAGCAGGAACTTCGTCTTGTGCCGAGATTTTTTGTAATTCTATCTGAAATATCTGGCGATAGTTACGTACAAGGTTAAGAGCTAGATCGTCTTTGGTGGGGAAATGGTAGTGAATACTGGATGTTTTAATCCCAATTTCTGCTGCAAGATCGCGATAGCTGAAGCCATTAAACCCTTTTCTCTGAAGCAAGTCTTGGGCAACAGTAAGAATTTTTGCTGCGGTTTGGTTAAGTACCATACTGTTCCTCCTTTCACCCTAGATTCAGTATCTCTCCTATTCAAGCCGATCGCACTAATGCTTGACAAACAAATTTAGCTCTTGATACGATCTACCTAGTAGTAGATAGATAAAACAAAAATGAAACTATACGAAACCACTGGCTTTCCTAACCCCGCAAGAGTTCGCATTGCTTTAGGTGAAAAAAATGCTCTCGATAAAGTTGACTTCGTCGAAGTCGATGTCATGAATGGCGAACATCGTACGCCCGAATTTAAAGCTAAAAATCCTAGTGCAGCAGTACCTGTTTTAGAGCTTGATGATGGTACGACAATCGCAGAATGTACCGCCATTACCGAATTTATCGACGGTCATTTTCCTGGAACTTCTCTCACTGGAACTACTCCAAAGCAACGAGCGGTTGTCCATATGATGCAACGTCGCGCAGAGCAAAATCTCATGGATGCAGTAGGTACCTATTTTCACCATGCAACCCCTGGTTTGGGCGCAGACTTGGAAACTTACCAAAACAAAGAATGGGGCGAAAAGCAAAAAGAAAAAGCGATCGCAGGAATGCATTATTTTGATGGCATCTTAGGCAAACAAACATACATCGCTGGGACTGATTTCTCAATGGCAGACATTACAGTTTTTGCCGGTCTTTCTTTTGCTGAGTTTGCCAAAATTACCATTCCCGAAAACTGTCAGAATCTAATTGCTTGGAGAGCTAGAGTTGCTCAACGCCCTAGTATCAATGCTGCGTAATTAACAATTAATTAATCGAGTTATGGATCGAGGGAACAGGTTGTGTAATTAACCTCTACCTCTTCCCTCGACCTACAAATTAAGGAGGATTTAAGTTATGGAAATTAATAGTGATTTTAGTCAGAGAGTTGTTGTCCACAGTTCAGAGTTGCCTTGGGTCAAGTCCCCTATGCCTGGAGTTGAAAGGCGGATGCTCGATCGCATCGGCGATGAAGTAGCTAGGGCGACTTCGATTGTGCGTTATGCTCCCAATAGCAAATTTTCGGCTCACGTTCACAGTGGAGGAGAAGAGTTTATTGTTCTCGAAGGAGTATTTCAGGACGAACATGGCGACTATCCAGTAGGCTCTTATCTGCGCAATCCACCACAATCTAGCCATACTCCTGGTTCAGAAGCTGGATGTACGATTTTTGTAAAACTATGGCAATTTGAACCAGAAGATCGCACCCCTGTAAGAGTAAATTTTGCCGATCTTGCAGAAAGTACTCCTAGCGATCGCAATGGGGTAACGATGAAACCCTTGTTTAAAGACCATCGTGAGGAAGTCAGAATCGAACAATGGCAACCAGGCTCCAAAGTTGAATTAGACATTCCATTTGGTGCAGAGGTCTTGGTCTTGCAAGGCGGTCTAATTGCCGAACAAGACAGTTTATCTGTTAATTCCTGGTTGAGGATGCCGGCTAAAAGTCAGCTCCTAGCAAAGACTGGAGCAGAAGGTGCCATGATCTGGTTGAAAGTGGGTTTAGATGAGTCTTTTTTCACACTTGGAAATTCTTAGACACAAAAAATCACTAATGACTGAGTAGGATTACTATCTTGAAAAAGTAAATCAACTAAGGTACTTTTTCCAGGAACAAATTCTAGACAAAATGACAGGATTTTCGTCTTCTCATGTTTAAAACTACCCAGAGTAATTTCTACGGCTTTAGCCCAGTTAAGTAATGATTACAAGACAAATAAGTCTTTGAAGGCTATCCGCAATCTCACGGTAGCGCAACATAAGACAAAATCGTTATGGTTGAATTAAGCCTGTATTTGGCATAGAACCAGATTTTCTTAATTATGCAGCTACCACGGTTTTTTCTCGGTTTAGTGATAGTTTTTTGGGGATGGCAGACTAACCTATGGTGGCTGGCTTTACCGATGATGGTGGCTTACGAAGCGTCGTTTTTGCTTAATTGGCGATGGCATTTCACTACAGCTAACTTCCGCCAAGTCTCGCATTTTTCTTCGGCAATACTGGTTGCTGTCTTGATCTATCTGTGGAACAGTGATGATGCTTCTTTGAAGTTAATTTTTTTATTTTTTCAGTGGTTGCCAGTGATTGCGTTTCCACTATTAACTGCTCAGGCTTATTCGAACAGTCAAGGTATAGATTTACAAGCTCTGTTATTTTTCAAGGACAAACCACAGGCTAAATTTCGACAATCAAATGTTATTAGTCTCCACTATCCTTTTTTGGCCATATGCTTAATTGCTGCTTCAGCAGGCAATACAAGGGATCTAGCCTTCTATTTCGGATTAGTATCATTGGTTGCAATCGCACTATGGTTTAATCGCTCTGCGAGAAGTTCCACAACCGCCTGGATCTTAATTATTTTATTGGCTGCTACTACAGGCTTTGTAGGACAGATGACTCTACATCAAGCTCATCTCAGCCTGGAAAAGAAAACTATTCAGTGGGTGCGTCAGTTCTACCGTTACCATTCAGGTGATCCCACTCAAAATAGTACTGCTATTGGAGATCTTGGTTCTGTTAAACAAAGCAATGACATCTTACTTAGGGTTAAGCCAGACCAAGATAGTATTGCCCCTAAGCTAATTAGAAAGGCTACCTACAACACCTACAACACAGGATTATGGCTTGCTAAGAGTTCACAATTCCGACCTTTAGAACTATCTGGAAAGACTATAGATTTTGCCAAGCAAAATCAGTTGGCAAAGCTACCCCAATCCAGTAAGCAAAGTGGGCTAACTATTTATCAAACCCTAGAGGAGGGTAATAATTTAATTAGCCTACCTGATGGAACCACAGAGATTAATAATTTATCTGTAGAGAAAGCAGAACGAAATCAGTATGGTTCGGTGCAGACAAACACTGAGGAAACTCTGTTCTCGGCCTACCAGGTTAGCTATAGTCGCGATCGCATTTATGACAGTCCTCCTAACAAAGAGGACTTAATGGTTCCTCCCTCAGAAATCCCCGCAATCAAAGAGGTTTTAGCAGAACTCAATTTAGCAGACAAATCTCAAACAGAAGTAGTGGAAACAGTCCATAACTTTTTTAATCGAGAATTTAGCTACTCTCTGGACTTAATACCATTTAGAAGACAGATAACTCCTTTAGGTGCTTTTCTGTTAGAACATCGCACAGGTCATTGTGAATACTTCGCAACAGCTTCTGCTCTAATTCTTCGAGCAGCAGGGATTCCAACTCGTTATGCTATTGGTTATTCAGTGCACGAATATAGTTCCCTTGAAAAACAGTATGTTATTCGGGGAAAAAATGCCCATGCATGGAATCTAGTGTACTTAGACGGAAGATGGCAAGAGCTAGATCCAACACCAGCTAGTTGGATTGCTTGGGAAAGTCAGCGCACATCTTCACTAGTAGCGATTCAAGACTTCTTTTCTTGGATAGGTTTTAAACTGGCTCAATTCAATGCCCTAATCAAAGTATGGTCTCAAACAGCCATCTTTTGGGTGATAGTTATACCGATCCTGACATTACTCATCTGGTGGTTACTCAGTAGAAGAAAAATGGATGGAATTAATCTTCAAAGAGTGGCAAAAGATAATCAAAATCGCCTGTTCACAGGTGCAGACTCAGAAATTTATACCATTGAACAAGCTTTACTTGTCTCTGGATTAACTCGCGATCATTCCGAAAGTTGGCAACACTGGCTGAGTAGATTAGAACAAGATTGCCAACTCAACTCTGGATTACTGCAAGAGTTAAAACAAATCTTGAAACTACATTACCGTTATCGTTTCGATCCTTTAGGTATCAGTTCACAAGAAAGAAAACGACTAAAAACAGCAACTGATTCTTGGTTAACTAATTACAATAATTTCAGAAAACCAATCAATAACCAAGATTGAATTAGATATTTTACCTTTTAGACATAATAACTTTTAAAAATAGTAAATTCCCCCAATTCAGAAAATCAAACTTTAAAATGATAAGGGTTATGAATATAACCTCAAAGTCCTATGAATCTTATCTCTTTTAATGTATTGATGCAGTTATTGCGCGATCGTAAATTATTTCTAAGTGAGATAGAAAGCAATAAAGATTTAGAATACAAAATAATTTCATTACTTTTTTATAGCTCTTTATTTTTTGCTCTTTATGGGGCAATCATCGGCTCATCTCATGGTTGGCTACAAATGATTTCATCCGCTTTTAAATTACCAGCTCTATACTTATTAACTTTACTGATTTGTCTACCAACACTTTACTTTTTAGACATTATCTTTGGCTCAAAAAAGACCTTTATCCAATACATTGCACTACTCTTAGCCTCAATGTCACTCATTAGTGTGATGCTATTTGGCTTTAGTCCAGTAAGCCTCTTTTTTAGATTGACAGTAAATGACTATTATTTTTTTCAGCTCCTTAATATTGGAATATTCGCACTTACAGGTTTTATTGGCATAAAGTTTTTTTATGAAGCGATGCTATCTTTGATTGCAGGAAGTGAAGTGGATGTTTCTCTCCAAAATAGACGTAAGCTAATCAAATCATGGCTTGTTCTATACGGATTTGTTGGCAGCCAACTTGGTTGGACATTAAGACCTTTTTTTGGTGTTCCAGGTCAACCATTTGCCCTTTACCGAGAACTGGAGAGTAATTTCTACATCCAGGTCATGAAAATAGTTAGCAATGTTTTTGGCTTAAATTAATTAACATTTAAATCAATTAAATGTCTCAATTCATTGATTGGCAAAATCTAAAAATCAAAATCGAAGAAATAGAGAATATCCTACACTTAAATTTCCAGCAAAAGCTTGGATTAGAAATGGCAATCTCATTAGATAAAAGTAGATTCAAACCTCATAGCCATTTACTAGCTTACGAAATAATTGTAGCTTTACTATCACTATTTATCTTCGTTCCCATAACATTCTTGGTTGGGGAACAATGGCTATCTAACTTAGCTCAGGCTAAAGCACTCGCGATCGCGATATTGATCTCATTTGGATTTTCTTGCCTTATTTTCCTTGGCTTGCACATTTACTTGAGATACCTAGCAAAGGGATTGAAACCACTTGCTCAAAATCTCAATAAAATCACCAGGTATAACTCTCTGTTAGATCACCTCAAACTGCTTACAGAATTTAATCATCTTAGCGATCATAATTATGTACTAGCCTCGAATGATTCGACTAATATTGAATCGGCATTAAGATTAACGAGAACCAGTTTACTGAGTAGTCTTCAACTAGAAAAATTCCTTCTAACTAACCAGAAATTACAGTCCCCTTATCGAGTTCAACTCTTGAGTAATGTCGAAGACGAATTAGTTCAATTCATGACAACGACAGAAACCGATCTTGAATCACAAAAATTTCTGACAGAGATAATTCAAATCGGGCTGAGTGTACACCAACAGATGCGCCAAACCAGAGCGAAGAATTTTATAAATTAACCGATTACAGAAATAGTAGATTACAAACAAGTCAAAGGCACAAAACAGGCTATCTTATAACAGATCGGCAAATAAGGATTTAGGGAATGAAAGATCAGCTGTTGATTGCTGTAATCGGAGATGTTCATGATCGCTGGGGAGAGCTAGATAATTTGGCACTAGAAGCCTTGAAAGTAGATCTAGCTCTTTTTGTTGGTGATTTTGGCAACGAATCAGTAGATATCGTCCGAAGCATTGCCAGCCTCAAAATACCTAAGGCCGCAATTCTCGGCAATCACGATGCTTGGTACACCGCATCCCCTTGGGGGCGCAAGCGTGCTCCCTACAATCAAGAAAGAGAAGACCGTGTTCAAGAACAACTAGACCTACTTGGTGAAGCTCATGTAGGCTATGGCAAGCTTGATTTTCCCCAATATAATTTCTCTGTCGTTGGCGGTCGTCCCTTTAGTTGGGGTGGTTCGGACTGGAAAAATAAAGATTTTTATCGCGATCGCTTTGGAGTTAATGGTTTCGCGAAGTCTGCTAGCAAAATTGCTTCTATTGCGCAGGATACCCTATGCGATAATCTAATTTTCATCGGCCATAATGGGCCAACTGGTTTAGGAGAACATCCTGAAGCTATTTGTGGCAGAGACTGGGGAGAGCTATGGGGCGATCATGGTGATCCCGACCTAGAAGATGCAATTACAAAAACCCTTAGCTATGGAAAATCAATCCCCCTAGTTACCTTTGGACATATGCATCATAGTTTACGACATCGAGAGGATAGACTAAGAACCATTGTTGAAGTCAGCACTGAAGGGACAATTTATCTCAATGCAGCTTCTGTACCTCGGATTAAAACTCTTGAAGGACAAAAAGCTCGTAATTTCTCTTTGGTGACCATGCAAAACAGCTCCGTGCAAAATGCTAGTCTAGTGTGGCTCAATAATGACTTTGAAATCATTGATCAGGTCAAGTTGTACGAAAAATCAAATACTAGTAAATAAGGATTTTTTTTGTTGAAAAACTTCCATCGTTTCAATAGCTTCTACATTTAGAGGACGCGATAGATAATAGCCCTGGGCATACTCACAACCAACACGATTAATATATCCAAGTTGAGTTTCGTTTTCAATTCCTTCTGCAGTGACAGTGATATCTAGATGATGTGCCAAATCGACAATGGCATCAATTATTTTATTCGGCTCTTGAACATCTTTAATTCTGCTCACAAAAGAGCGATCAATTTTTATATTGTGTACAGGAAACTGATGTAAATAGCTTAGTGAAGAATAACCAGTACCAAAATCATCAAGACAGATCGAAATATTACGTTGATCTAATTGTTCAAGTACAGTAAGAGCAGCACTACTATTTTCCATAATGGCACTTTCGGTAATTTCTAGCTTTAAACAACTAGCAGGAAGTTTCGTTTCGCCTAAAATACGGTCTATTTCCTCAAGTAATTTACTGTAAGAAAACTGTTGCACTGATACATTCACATTCACAGTCAAGGAACCTAAGCAATCATATTTCTGTTGCCAATACTTGATTTGTTGACAAGCCTCTTCAAGTACCCAGATTCCAATAGGAATAATTAATCCCATTTCTTCGGCTACAGGAATAAATTTATCTGGAGAAATAATCCCGAATTCCGGATGTTGCCAACGAATTAAACTCTCAAAACCAGTGATATATCCAGTTTTACAGCAAGCAATTGGTTGATAGTGAAGCTTAAATTGATTTTCTTTGAGTGCCTTCCTAAGATCAGTCTCCAATTGCATCCTCTCTAAAGCTCTTTGATGCATTTGCTGGTTGTAGACCTGATACTTTCCTTTACCCAGTTCTTTGGCCCGATACATAGCCAACTCAGCATTTCTCAGTAACTTTTCTGGTTCCTGATCCTCCGAACTCCCCAGCACAATTCCCGAACTAAAATCTAGAAAAATCTCCCTTTCATCTATAGAAAAAGGAGCTAAAAACTCTTGCTGGATAGCTTCTGTGATTAAAATTGCAGTCTCTACTGCATAAACTTGAGACAAAAGAATAATAAATTCATCGCTACCCAAACGAGCAGTATGACTACTCGTATCGAGACAAGCTTTTAAACGTAGAGGTATTTGCTTTAGTAGGCGATCGCCAACACCATGGCCAAGGGAATCATTAATTACTTTAAAATTATCACAATCAAAGCAGATGATCGCAAATCGGTGATCTTTGGCTGCTTGAGCTTTTTCAATCTCTTGTTTGAGCTTCTGCACAAAC
Source organism: uncultured bacterium (assembly GCA_964606015.1). Classification (GTDB taxonomy): domain Bacteria; phylum Cyanobacteriota; class Cyanobacteriia; order Cyanobacteriales; family Xenococcaceae; genus Hyella. Next base: position 610 of record CAZSEZ010000045.1, on the reverse strand, counting down.
CATCTCTTATTAGGTAGTTCAGTAAGAGAGTCCTGAAGAGCCATCTTCAGAAGTTTCGCTTGAGCCTTTTCTTTATTATGGATTTCCGCTTCTAGCTGAACGGTTCTCTCTTTTACCTTGGCTTCTAAGTTAGTGTTCAGCTCAAGAATTTCTGCCTGAGCGGCTTTTAGCCTCAATTGATTTTCAACTCTAATGATAACTTCGCTAATATCAAAAGGTTTGGTGATATAGTCGACTCCCCCTACCTCAAAAGCTTTGACTTTATTGAAGGTTTGACCCAAAGCACTGAGGAAAATAACAGGAATTTCCTTTGTTACTGGCTGCTGCTTAAGTTTGGTACAAACTTCATAGCCGTTCATACCTGGCATACTAATGTCCAGCAAAATCAGACTAGGAGGTGCAACCATAGCCGACTTTAAGGCAATATTACCATTCGTTGCAAGGCGAACACGATAGTTATGCTCTTTTAGCATTTGAGCTAAAAAATCAAGATTTTCTACCTTATCATCAACAATTAGAATATCAGTAGCCGCTGATGATATTTGCTGTCCATCCATAAAATTTGCAGTTTAAATTAAGGTCAAAATTTTACAATCTTGAAGTCTTTGCA
>CAZSEZ010000044.1:0-20479 GCA_964606015.1 uncultured bacterium | reverse complement strand
TTCTAGCTGGGCTTGGGGAGTGATGTAGTAAGTACGCAAGCGAAAATTGTGGGGTTCGTCGCGGATGATGGCATGGGGTTGACTGGCTATGTCTTTGGGAGAAATATTGCGATTCAAGAATCTCAGTAAACCATACATAAAGAGATTGATATAGCTACTGAAAGGATTGAGGCTCAGGTGATAACGGAGTTTAAACTGTGGGCTAATGGCGGTTAAATTGTGAGTCGAAAAGCAAAAATAAGCTCCAGGCTTAGCCACTCTTATGATTTCTTGCAAGATTTTTAGGCGATCGCGCTGGCCTACATAATCGATCCCGTTAAAACTAAACAAAACCAGGTCAAAAGAATTATCGCTAAATTGGCTTAAATCCCTAGCATCAGCAGTTTGAAAATCGAGCTTGGGAAATTTTTTCTGACAAGCTGCAACCATCTCCGAAGCGTAATCAATACCAATGTATTTTTTGACCAAAGGGGCAAAATAAGCCGTTGTCCGTCCGCCACCAACTCCCATATCGAGCATAGTCATGGCTGACAGTTGTGGTTTTAACAGTTCCAGAATTGTGGCTTCTGCTGGTTGGAGTTGACTGAGATAGCTGTAGTAGTTGACTATTTTGGCGTCGCTATAAGTAATCTGGTTGGGTTCTGGCACTTATTTTGTATGATTTTTAGATATGACTAATTTTAAAAAATCGCTATTATGACTCGATCTAAAGAAGACAGTTCCGTAGAACGTCTGGTCAATACGGTGATGGGGGTCAAATCGGCAAACCCAGACCCTGTTAAAACTAACAACACAGCAACTTCTCAAGAGTTAGATACTCAGGTTTTGGTTAACTATATCCTGGGGACTATTTTACAAGTTGGGTTGATTCTTGCTGCCTTTTGGGGTCTAGAGAAAGTTATCGCGATCGCAGATAGCTATCCTGCTTTACCCGATTGGTCTGGCAGTGTCTTAGCTGGCATATTCTTTACTTTGTTGAGTATTCGCTCGCGGATTTTTTCTCCCCTGGACAATACTCGTTCCCAAAAAACCTATGACGATGTGACTCGTCCTGGGTGGGCACCACCGCCACTAGCATTTCCGATAGTTTGGATGTCCATTGCTGTGTTGCGGGTCGTTTCTTCTCTAATGGTTTGGCAAGAATTAGGTCAACAGTTTCTGGTGTTACCTTTAATCGTTTTTGCGATTCATTTAGCTGTGGGGGATACCTGGAATACAATTTTTACCGTGGAATGTCGTTTGGGTGCTGCGGTTCCTGTGGTTGTGTTTGGGCCTTGGTTATCGGCGATCGCAGTAACAGTTCTTTATTGGCAAACTGTGCCTCGTGCGGGCTGGATCTTGGCTCCTTCTTGCGTGTGGCTAACAGTAGCTGCTTTGTTAGTGTTTAGCATCTGGCAGCTCAATGGCAAAGAACCTTGGTATCCGCTAAAACGCGAAAGTTAACTAGCTTCTTAAATACCTGGAGTGCCACTCCAGATGATCATCAATAAAGCTTTGGATAAAGAAATAGCCGTGATCGTAGCCTAGATGTTCTCTGATAGTGAGTTTCTGCCCAACGCGATCGCAAGCTTCCTGAAATAACTGTGGTTTGAGTTGTTCTGCGAGAAAGTTATCGTTTAGTCCTTGATCGATTAGAATAGCTGGATTATTTTGAGGATTGCTAGCTTTGGCTACTAAAGCACAGGCATCATGGTTTTGCCATTCTTCAGGATTATCTCCGAGATAAGCTGTTAAGACTTTTTTCCCCCAAGGTACTTGAGCAGGAGCCACGATTGGTGCAAAAGCAGAGCAAGATTTAAACAGATCTGGATACTTAAAATACAGGGTTAACGCGCCGTGACCCCCCATCGAATGACCAGAGATTGATTTGCGATCGCGATCAAGCGAGAATCCTTGTTCCACTGCTGGTAATAATTCTTTGATAATGTAGCTTTCCATTTGGAAATGTTTTGCCCAAGGTTTTTGAGTAGCATCAACGTAAAATCCAGCCCCCTGTCCCAAGTCATAACCCTCATCATCAGGGACAGTCTCTCCTCTGGGAGAAGTATCAGGCGCAAGGATTGCTACTCCTAATTCATTGGCTTTGCCATAAGCTCCAGCCTTGGTAGTGAAGTTCTCCGCCGTGCAAGTCAATCCAGAAAGGAATAATACATAGGGAACGGCTTGATTTGAAGCGATCACAGGAAGGAACAAAGAAAACCGCATTGGAGTCTGAGTAACTTTACTCTCATGGACGTAGTAGCTAACTGTCCCGCCGTGACACTTATAGGATTTTTCTAGTTGCATTGTTGAGAACTCCTCTACGCTTGGGATCTAGCCATATCAAATAAAAATGAAAACTATAATAAATTCTTTAATTAAATTTGCCCCCAAAATTGGACTAAGTGCCAGTCTGTTGCTTACGGTAGCTGGCTGTAATTTCTGGAGAAATTCTACCTCGGCTTCTAATATTTCTGAGTTTTCTAACAGTAATTCTTTAATCTCCACTCAGGAGGTCACCGTTACGGAAGCGTTTCAAGCGACAACTATCGTGGAGGGGTTACAACGTCCTTGGGGCATGACTTGGTTACCTGACGGCACAATTTTAGTTACAGAAAGACCAGGAAAATTGCGAGTTATTCGTAAGGGAGTGCTAGTTCCTCAGCCGGTTTCAGGAGTTCCTGAAGTTTTGGCAAGCGGTCAAGGAGGCTTACTAGATGTCGCAGCTCATCCTGATTTTGTTGAAAACAACCTGATTTATCTAACCTATGCTCATGGTGCGAAGAGAGCCAATCGGACTAGAGTAGCTAGAGCTAAATTTGACGGTTCAGCTTTGAGCAACCTAGAAGTGATTTTTGAAGTTTCTCAAGCCAAACAAGGAACCCAACATTTTGGCTCACGCATCACTTGGCTACCAGATAAGACAATGCTCGTAGCGTTTGGGGATGGGGGGAATCCACCTATCCAGCTTGATGGAGACTTAATTCGCAAACAAGCGCAAAACCTCAACTCTTATTTAGGTAAAGTAGTACGGCTTAATGATGATGGTTCGGTTCCTGAAGATAACCCCTTTGTAGGCTATACCGATGTTGACCCTGCGATTTGGAGTTACGGACATCGCAATATTCAAGGCATGACGGTAGACTCGGCAAATAATCGTTTGTGGTCAACTGAACATGGAGCCAAAGGTGGTGACGAGCTGAATTGGGTAGAAGCTGGAGAGAACTACGGTTGGCCAGAAGTTAGCTATAGCGATGAGTATTCGGGAGGTCGAGTTACTGATATTTTTACCCGTCCTGATGCGATCGATCCTAAAGTAGTTTGGATACCTTCGATCGCACCTTCAGGATTGGCTTTTTATAGTAGCGATCGCTTTAAGCAATGGCAAGGGGATTTGTTTGCAGGTGGTTTAGTCTCTAGAGATGTGCGTCACCTCGATTTAGATGAGACAGGCAAAGTATTAGCAGAAACCTCAATGCCTATTGGAGCAAGAGTCAGAGATGTACGGCAAGCCCCTGATGGCAAATTGTATATTTTGACGGATGATACTAATGGGAAATTAATTAGTATCGAGCCAAAGTGAAACATAGCGTCCTTAAAAACGTAATTAAAATCATTATTTGCATTTGTTATTTCAGTCTTAGTCAATTAGGTTGGGTTAGCTCTGCTCAAGCAGCAACCTCAAGTATTCAATGGCAAGGGTTGGCTGGCTATTCAGTAACGGCAACCTATACCTATGAAGAGCTACCTAATGGTCAGGTTATTCACGAACAGGGAAGAGGCTTCACCAACAAATTAAAAGCTCTACAAGTGCAGTTTTATGACTCTACAGGTCAATTAATTTATCAGCATGATGACATCAAAGATGGTGTCAGCCAGGGAAAGTACTTTGAACTCAATCTTGATCCCACTACGCAAGAAATCTCAGGCAGGATTGATATCGGTGGCGAAAATACTGAAGAATTATTCCTTCGCGGAACAGTAAATGAGGGACTGTCTCTGATGCAGATTGACGCTTCAGGGGAAGAGTTTGTCCTCGATCACGATTAGTAAATAAGTTTTAAATTCAATAATTCAGATGATTCTCAAAAATAAAGTTGTTATTGTAACAGGCGCTAGCCGTGGCGTTGGGGCTGCTATTGCCCAGGTTTTAGCAAGTGAAGGTGCTCAGGTATGTGTTAACTATCTCCAGAGTCGCGATCGCGCTGAACAAGTGGCCAACTCCATCACAGAGCAAGGTGGTCAAGCTTTTACTTATCAAGCTGATGTGACTAACTCCACAGAAGTAGAGGCGATGGTAGCACAGGTTATAGAAACCTATAGCAGAGTCGATATCGTAGTTAATAACGCCTTACCTAGTTACAAATTTGAGCCGACTGCGTCCTACACCAGTATTGAAACTGTGCAATGGGAGAATTTTAGTCAACAAATTGATGGGGCAATCAAAGGTTCAGTCAACATGGTGCGGGCTGTTTTACCTCAGATGAAAACTCAGCAGTTCGGCAAAATCATTAATATCTCTACCAATTTGGTCTACAACCCAGTAGTCACTTACTACGACTACACTACTGCTAAAGCTGGTCTGGTGGGTTTGACTCGTAATTTGGCAGCAGAGCTAGGACAATACGGAATTCGAGTTAATCTAATTGCAGGAGGGTTACTCCGCACCACTGATGCTAGTAGTGCTACTACTGATGAAGTATTTGACCTCGTAGCTAGTGGGACACCTTTACGCCAAGCGATCATAGTAGAAGAGTTTGCTCAGTCGGTTTTGTTGTTTGCCTCAGACTGGAGTAATGCAATTACAGGCCAGTCGATTTCTGTGGATGGTGGTCTAACTATGCCTTAAGTTATGACCTTTTTAATTATTTTGGTAATTTTAATCTAGTTGACTAGATTATTTTTTGGCTCGAATTTTTTTGAAATAACAAGATATGAATCCCTCATCTGAAAACCCGCTAGAGAACCAACTCAAAGCAGAACTAGAAGACTCGCAATGGCTCCAGAAATTCAAGTGGCTAGGTGAAATTCTGAACTTAGTCAAGACAGAAATTCCCTTGACTCAACTCTGTGAACTCAAGTGGAACACCACAGACGAGAGCTTAGTTATTAACTGTCCCAATCAAGAAGTTTGGCAAGCCTTATCCCAAGAATCAGCAAAATTTACCGAACTCAACCAACAAATCGATCGCTTAGTCATCAGATATGGAGATTTACCAGATTTGATATTCGCAAATCAAAATTCTCGTGACTAAAAATCCAAACCAATCCCATTAGCGTTAAACTCCTCGACAGTTTTAGTCGAAAGCTCTTGAGTAGTCATTTGTTGCAAGATACTCATGGGTACAGTCAAATGATCTGCTCCTGCTAATAGAGTAGCTGCTGCCTCCTGAGGTGACTTGATGCTGGCAGCGAGGATCTCCGTATCACTATCTTTAACAACATTGGCCATATCACGAACCAAAGCTAAACCATCTCCTAACAATCTGGTAGCCCGATTGACATAGGCGATCGCATATTTAGCACCTGCCTCCATGGCTACTGCTGCTTGAGCTGGGTTATAAATCGCTGTCACCGAACAAGCAATTTCTGAAGCTAAATGAGCCGTAACACTAAAACCCAATTCAGTCGCAGGGATTTTCAGAACAAGCTTATCACCAATAATTTCTCTAGCTCGATAGGCTTCTTTGACCATCAGCTCAAAATCATCCGCACAAAGCTGATAATAGAGTTCTCCTGGGCAAATAGCAGCCAGTTTACTGAGCGTCTCTAAAGGAGAGAGAGGACTTTTCTTGAGTAGAGTAGGATTGGTGGTGATGCCTTTGACCCAACCCATACGCTTGAGAGTTTCTGCTTCAGCAATAATGGCAGAATCGAGATAGATCATTACTTGTAAATAGTTAAATTAATAGTTACTAGTTGGCGATCGCGCTTAACGCAGTTCTCTGAATAAATCAAAATCTATATCTTAATTTGCTGGTTCACTGGCGATCGTTTCATAATCCAAAACCTTAGCTTTGGGATGACAAGTAGCACAACTTTGATGATTTACTGGATCGGGCAGTTCTACCAAAGGATGCAAGGCTTGAAAATAGCGAGCGCTAGCAACCGTATTTGGCAGCCTTTCTCCTGGATTGAGCGGGCGAGATTCACGACCAAGATAAGTCCAAATCAATCTAGCTTGAACTTTGATAGAAGTAGGCAAACTAACCCCATAATGTTTGTCTGGATTATTGAGAATTTGCTGCCATTTTTCTGAAGGTAATACTTGAGCAGGCAAAGGCAAATGACAGCTACTACAGTTGCGCAGATATATCTCCTGTGCCACAGTAGTTTGTGCCAGAGCCAAATTGGTTGTAGCTAGCCAACTAATTAAAGCTAGCGCAGCGAATAAGATCGAGCGGACTCGTAATTTCATTTTGGTCTGTTCCCCATCTATCGTATATATCGTATATTAAAAATGACTGGAGTCCCCTGGGGTATGACCTAAGGCGATCGCTATAAACAATTACACATCAACCATGACTATAGTTGTCTTTGGCAGTATTAATCTTGATTTGGTAGTAGAAGTACCTCATTTACCCATCAAAGGAGAAACCGTAGTCGGCAATCGCTTTTTTTCAGCAACAGGAGGCAAAGCAGCTAACCAAGCTGTAGCAGTAGCCAAACTGGGGATGCCAGTTTACTCCATTGGCCGTATCGGTAGTGATAACTTTGGCCAAGTTATCTTAGAAAATTTACAACAAGTTGGAGTGGATACAACTGGGGTAGTGATCGATCCCAGTATTCATTCTGGAGTAGCTTCGATCGTGGTTGATAGTCGTGGCGATAATGCGATCGCCTGTGCCGCAGGAGCCAATAGTCTAGTCAGAGAACAAGAACTCAGCCAATTTGCGACTTTATTGCCACAAGCCACAGTGGTGTTATTAGAACTAGGGATTCCGATCCCCACTGTTTTGGAAGCATTACGCCAAGCCAAAGATTATGATTGCCAAGTCATTCTCGATCCTGCTCCAGCTCAGTCTCGTTTACCAGAAGAACTTTTTAGCCTAGTTGATATTATTACCCCCAACGAAATAGAAGCAAGTCAGCTAGTAGGCTTTACTGTCGATGGGATTACCACCGCTCGGCAAGCAGCGTCTTTTTTGCATCAGATGGGAGTCAAAGTAGTGATTATTACTTTAGGAGGTAAAGGAGCCTTTTGCAGTACACAAGAAGAAAGTTTTTGGGCCAAACCAATTCCGGCAAAAGTGATCGATACTGTAGCTGCGGGAGATGCTTTTAATGGAGCTTTGGCAGCAGCATTAGCGCAAGGAAAGTCTTTAAAAGAAGCAGTAGAGTGGGGCAACGTAGCAGGTGCTTTGGCTGTTACCAAACCAGGAGCACAACCCTCTCTGCCAGATGAAGCAAGTTTTCTAGATTTATTAGCCCAACAGCAAGAAGCGCAATTATAGTTAATTGATTTTGCATTAGTTAAAGCTTATTAGTTAGCTTAATTAATATTTGAAATATACGGCGATAATAAGGTAAAAGCTAAACCCGAGGTTCTTGTTGAGTTGCACAGTGAATACTCCCTCCACCACTGGCAATGCCATCAATTTGAATTTGCTCGATCGCTCGTTCGGGAAAAACTTGGGCTAATTTACTTCTGGCTGCTCGATCTGTTTGAGTATCACCAAACTTTTGCATAATTACTGCGCCATTGCAGACGTAATAACCCACATAACCTGCTGCAAAATCCCTGATCCCAAATTTGGTATTGATCTCATAGGGAGTATCTAGAATTACTAACTCTAGATCGTTGCCTTTAGCATCTGTAGCTGTCTGTAAAACCCTGATATTTTCTCTAGTAATTTGATAGTCATAAGAACTTGGATCGTTATCACGACTAACCACTACTACCCCAGGTTTGGCAAAACGAGCATAAAAATCGGTGTGTCCATCAGTGATATCTTTTCCTTTAATCCCTTTGAGCCAAATAATCTTTTCTAAACCTAATAATTGCTTTAATTCAGCTTCGACTGCGACTTTACTACGGTTAGGATTACGATTTTGATTAAGAATACAACTTTCGGTCATAATGGCCGTTCCTTGTCCATCTACCTCAAAACAGCCACCTTCGAGAGTTAAGCTAGAGCGAATCTTTCGAGTCTGAGTCTGTTGGGCAACAAATGAAGCTATCTTGGCATCCAAGTCATAAGCTTGGGATTCTCCCCAGCCGTTAAAGTTAAAATCGATTGCTGCTTTATTACCTTGAGCATCCAAAACAAAGATGGGTGCAGTATCTCGCATCCAAAGATCGTTCATTTGAAATTCAATTAACTCGATAGGGTAATTGTGGTTTGTCAGACCGCCTAACAGCTCAACGGCTAAAGCATGGTCTTGCGGTCTAACCAGCATAAAAACAGGTTCGTATTTAGCGATCATAATTGCAATCAACGCCAGATTTTGCCGCACTTCTGGGATTTGTCGAGCTGACCAAATATGATGACTAGCAATAAAAGACATCCAAGTCCCTGCATGCGGCTCTCCTTCTTCAGGCATAAACCATTGAGAATCACTAGCAGATCCTCGATCTGGAGCATAATGACTCACGCTTAACAACAATCCTCCACTAGCAAGTAATAGCGATTGCACAAAATGTCGTCTAGTTCTCGGCATAGCTCTCAACAAATCAACAGTTAACCATCAACAATCTCAATTCCACGACTTTGCATAGCTGTTTGAAATAATTCCGTTGAAAGAACCTTTTCGACAGGATAGATCCCTGGCTGCTTGATTTTGCCTTCTAAAATTAGCTGAGCAATACTTCCCGTTCCTGCCCCTGCTGCGATCGCGGTATTAGGATGCACCATAGTTAAACAATGGCTTGCTTTCTGACCATCTCTAATTCCTGAAATTTCAGCCCGCATAGCTACACCGATCCCACTAAAGCGATCAGTAACTTTGGTCATGGCGTAACTGACCCGAGAGAAAAATTCTATCCCTTTAGGACTTATAACCCAGGGATCAGGAAAAATATGAGCTGTAATCCAGGTCAAATGGTTATACCAATCAGGGATCGAGCCAAACTTAGTAATTACTGTATCCACAGGAAAAGAATCAGCAAAAGTACAAGTTTCAGGAACATCAAACCAGTACACTCCAGTTTTGCCATAGGGTTCAGGAAACTCAATTACTTCGCGCTCGGTATAGGGAGATATTTGCTGCCATTGACCATCGATCCAAGCAGCAAAAGATTTTTTTAGTCCCAAAAAAGTAGTCCGCATCACGGTAATCCCCGCACCACCAGAACCAGCCACTACATAACTAAGATGAATTTTTTGAGGTTGCTCGAATTGTTCTACTCCTTGTTTGACCATGCTATTGGAAATTCCAGGAAAAATCCCTGTATTTAAAACAGCAGTGATCCCAGCAGCTTGAGCTTCTTGTTGCCAAGGTAAAACTCTTTCGTAAAAAGAGCGGTGATCGCTAACGTCCAGATAATCAACTCCTTCAGCAATACAACACTTGAGCACCGAACCGTCACGATTATGAAAAGGGCCTGCGCAATGAACGACTAAATCACAATCTGCGATCGCTTTTTCAAGCTGGACAGCATCGCTTAAATTCAAACTCAGAAACTTATTACTAAGATTACTTGGAGGCTCGTAGCTTCTACTAGTAACAGTAACTTCTGCTTTGGTATGCAGAGCAATGTCTTGAGCCACACTACTACCAATTCTGCCACAACCACCAATAACCAAAACCTTACCCATATTGCCCATCAAATCCATAATCGAAATACTAGATATTACAGAGATTTTTGTCAGCTTACTTAGTAACAGATAGACTAAAGGGCGCAACATGATCCCAGGCGAAATACCTTTATCATTTTTAACGATATTGAGGGAAAAGAAAACGTATTATATAGCTAACGGAGATATAATCCAGATTTTAACTGGAAGTGTTATAGCTTAATTGAATATATAAAGAAAACTTAGAATCGGCAGATAATAAAGCAGCTCGAATGCTGGTTATTAGTCTGATATTTAGTATGTCAAACATTGAATCTCGCATTGCCATAGTATCTTTACGACAAAGAAACAACTTTATATACAATTCCTGTCTTTACGAGTTTGAAGACCTCATTGGAGAGGTAGATAATGTTGATTTAATTGAATTGCTCCCGACTCAAGGACTGGCAGAATTCAGTTACAAAGTTACCAGAAAATCAGCAGCTTATTTTGAACCTATTACTACCGTAAAACCGCCTCTTCATCAATCAATAGAATTACCAAAAGAATACGATTTACTATTCATGATCGTAGACTTTCCTTATAATACTGTAGCTGTCAATCTCATCAATCAATGGCGTAAGCGCAGTAAAGTAGCAGCTTGCTATCTGATTGAGTTATGGAAAACAGAACTAACAAAATACAAGAACTATCTAAAATTTCTTAATAACTTTGATTATGTCTTTTTGGGGCACTCTCAAATAGTTGAAGATGTAGCCAAGATTACGCAAAGACCTTGTGCTTATTTAGCTCCCGCTTGTGACACACTTAAGTTTGTCCCCCGCAATCGTACCAAGTCTCATAGCGATCGCACTATTGACATCTGCTCTATGGGAAGACGCTCTCAAGTTACCCACCAAGAGCTGTTAAAGCAAACTCAAAAGCAAGAGTTTTTCTATCATTACGACCCTTTAGGTGGTTCCGAGCTATACCTAAATAATCATCAAGCACATCGCATTTTTAACGCTAATATTCTCAAAAATACCCGTTACTTTATTGCTCACCACGCTAAAATTAACGCTCTGCAGCAGACAGGCGGACAAATAGAAATCGGCTATCGCTTTTTTGAAGGTGCCGCGGCTGGAGCAGTTATGTTGGGAACGGCTCCCAACAATAACGTATTTGCAGAGTACTTTGGTTGGGAAAATGCAGTAGTCTCAATGGCTTTTGACGAACCCAAAATTGCTGACTTGATTGCTGAACTAGATGCTAATCCACAACTCTTACAAGAGATTAGCGATCGCAATGTCAAATACTCACTACTCAAACACGATTGGGTTTATCGTTGGGAACAAGTGATAAAAGCAGCAGGTATCAAAGGCACCAATGAGCTTGAGGCGCGAAAAGCGAAATTACAGCAGTTAGCAGACAGCTTTTCTTCAGCCGATAGTCTAGAGTTGGCTTAAAAGCTTTTTCCTAGTATTTACTCAACATTGCAGAGTTTTGTAACTTGGCAATGTTTTGACTGCCTACGCAAAATAAAACCGTCTTAATCTCACTAGTAAGGACCTCTACCAATTCTTCCAAAGAATCCGGTGATTGATTAGCAGCCTGCAAAAAAGGAAAAGCCAATCCTGCCAAATCTGCCCCCAGAGCTAGAGATTTGGCAACTTCTAGTCCATTTCTTAGGCCACCAGAAGCGATCAAAGGAACATTAGGGAAACTGTGATTAATTTCTACAATACATTCAGCCGTAGGAATTCCCCAATCAGAAAAGGTTCTACCCAAGCGACGTTGTAAATTGTTTTCAGCTCTTTCACTTTCTACTTTTGCCCAGGAAGTGCCTCCCGCACCAGCCACATCAATTGCACTTACACCAGCATCCAAGAGCTTTTGCGTCATATCGGCTGAGATACCATTACCAACTTCTTTAGCAATAATGGGCACTTCTATTTTGTTGGTCAATTGAGCGATCTTATCCAACAAACCCCGAAAATTGACATCACCTCTGGGTTGAATACATTCTTGTAAAGGATTGAGATGCAAAATTAAAGCATCTGCTTCAAGAATGTCTACCGCCTTTAAACATTGTTCTAAACCATACTTATAGTTAAGCTGGATCGCGCCCAAATTAGCGAATAGTAAAGCATCAGGAGCAAGCTTACGAATCGCAAAACTAGCAGCAGTTTCGGGTTTTTCGACAGCGACTCTCTGAGAACCCACTCCCATTGCCAGACGATGATTTTGAGCAACTTCTGCCAAACGATAGTTGATCTGCTTTGCTTGTTCAGTTCCTCCAGTCATCGAAGAAATCAAAAGAGGAGCGTTGAGTTTTTTGCCCAAAAAAGTTGTCGTAATATCTATTTCTGCAAAATCCAACTCTGGTAGACATGCATGACTGAAACGATAGCGGTCTAGACCATTAGTAAGTTTATTAAACTGAACATCTTCTTCCAGGCAAATTCTCAGATGATCTGCTTTACGAGATTGAGTATTGCTATGGCTGCTTTGATTGTCGATCGCGCTCATGTAAAAAAAATTTTTTATACTTACATACTACTAATGTAAGGGCGGACCTTAGTACGCCCCAAACCAAGCTAACTATTCGTTACTTAATCAAAAGATTAAGTCTATTTTGCTAGCTCTGACTCAATAGCACTAACTAATTGTGAATCGCTTGGTGCCACGCCACTTTTATAGCGAGCAACGATTTCTCCTTGTTTACTGACTAAGAACTTTTCAAAATTCCAAGCTACATCCCCTTGGGGTTCTACCGATGTTGTTAAAGCTTGGTACAAAGGATGTTGAGAACTACCTTTGGCATGAACTTTATCGAACATATCGAAAGTTACACCAAATTTAGTTTCGCAAAATTGAGCGATCTCTGCATTAGTTCCAGGCTCTTGTGCACCAAAATCGTTACAAGGAAAACCTAAAACAGCTAAACCTTGAGAACCATATTTTTTGTTGAGTTCTTCTAAGCCAGAGTATTGAGGAGTGTAGCCACATTGAGAAGCTACATTAACGATTAATAAAACTTTTCCTGCATAATCAGCAAGCTTGATTTCTTTGCCGTCAATAGTTTTGACCGCGATATCGGATACAGTAGCACTCATGTCTTTAAAATTGGAAAAATTTACTAAAGATGCCAGACTGTACTTTACCATCTCAGCCCAACCCCCAACACTTAAAACCTCAGTATTTCAAGATTGATCGCCTCAATGTAGAAAACCATCTCTCACAAACAGAACTAGTCCAAGCAGCGGTAGATAACGCAACCACTTACTTAGAATCATTACTAAGTAATCAAGAAACAGCTAGCATAATCTTGGCAACAGGAAACTCTCAACTTGATTTCCTCGAGCGCCTAATTCAAAGTAGTCTTGATTGGTCACGAGTAGTCTTCTTTCATCTCGATGAGTATCTGGGTATTTTAGCCAGTCATCCAGGAAGCTTTCGCTATTATCTTCAGCAACGAGTAGCTAGTAAAATAACTAATTGCAGGTTTAACTTTATCGAAGGAGATGCAGTAGAACCATTACAAGAATGCGATCGCTATAGTCACCTCCTCACCAGTCATGCTCCCGATCTTTGCCTTTTAGGTATTGGTGACAATGGACACCTTGCTTTTAACGAACCTGGTATTGCTGACTTTCAAGATCCTTACTTAGTTAAGCTAGTAAAGCTTGCCGAAAAAACTAGAGTACAGCAGGTTAATGGAGGGTTCTACGCTGAACTTGATCACGTACCTAAGTATGCTTATACCTTAACCATCCCCGCCATTTGTCAAGCAAAACAAATTATCTGTCTCGCCCCAGGAAAACACAAAGCAGAAGTGGTTAAACAGACTCTAATCAAGCAGATCTCTAGTAACTTTCCCGCTACTATTTTGCGAACTCTGTCCCAAGCCACCCTCTATTGCCAGGATTTAGATTATCAAAATCTAGATTTGAGCAAATAACTCTTCCCAACTAGGCATTTGAGAGCGATCGCCATTATTGATTATTTCAAAAGCTTTATTGACTGTTTTCTCAGCTATCAAGCATTCCACGCAAGCATTAGCGACATCGATTCGACTAGTATCACCGTTGAGAGTGTCCCCAGTATCAATAACCACTGCTTTTTTACCGTTAGTTGTCGCCTTCAAGAGAGTATTAAGATCATAGGAGGTATAGGGGCCATCGATTAATCTTCCTGGACGGACAATCGTATAAGGCAGACCAGAAGCTTTAATGGCAGTTTCTCCCTGGATCTTGGCATCAAGTACACCAAAGCCATTGAGCAAATTAAAAGGAAAACTATCTTTGCGCAACACACCACAAGAAGAGACAAACACAAATCGCTTTAAATCTTTGGGAGCAACTCCGACTAAATTAGCAACGCCTGCTCCATCAACTTCTTTGGGAGTATTACTCGCTTGAAAGAAACCAGTAAAATCCCATCTTCCAGAAGGAAAGGCTGTGGTTCCCGTGCAGCAAATAATCTCTGTTACGTCCTCTACGACGGAAACCAAAGAAGTGCGATCGCAAATATTCCCCACGACCAATTCAACGCGATCGTCGAACATAGTACTAGCTTTGGCTTCATCTCTTACTAATGCTCTAACTTTTATTTCCTTTTCTAGTAGTTTGGCTGTTACTAATTGCCCCACACCACCAGTTGCCCCAGCCACCAACACTAAACGCTCTGACATATCTTATTTACTCTTAATACCTAGTAATAACACTTTAACTTTTAAGAGAAACTTACTCGATAGAGCGATTAATACAGAGAGCAATGAGGATTATTCAAATCAGGCTTGCCTCATAAAACATCATCTACAGCTAAGGAAAAATTCAGTAAGTTTTCGTTTCATATAAGTGTTGAATTTACTGTCTATTTATGCGTAAGAACCAACTGCTATTGGCTGGATTACTCTTCTTGCTGCTACCTCTAAGTTCTGGACAAACCCAAATACTCAAACAGGAACTAAAAGCAGTTAACTTTAATGAGGAGGATACTAAATACTCATTTGATAATCAGGATAACCAGTTGGTCATTGATGCAATGGGAGTAAACTCAGCTTCCGGATTGTTTGTTCCCCAACCAGAACTCTGTTTGGATGATGATTTTTTGTCTTGGGCTTGGAAAGTAGATACACTTCAAACAACAGCCGACATCACAGATGAAGAGAAAGAAGACTTTGGGGCATCTTTGATAGTTCTTTTTGGCAAGCCTGGCTTGTTTTCTAAACCCAAAGGACTTATTTATGCCTTTGCAAATACTGATTTACCAGTTGGGTCTGTAGTAGAAAGCCCTCGTGCTCCTGATAATTTTCGCACCATCGTTTTAGACAATAGTCAAAGCCCTCTGATGAACTGGCGGGACTATAAACGAAATATCATTGAAGACTATAAAGTAGCTTATGGAGAGGCCCCTACCAAAAAACTCCATACTATTGGCATCTTTACTGATAACGATCAGACCCAAGAACCAGTAAAAGCGTCTTATGCTTTAAAGTCATGCAATTTAGTCTAGACAAAATGATTTTCCAGATTACTAATAGCTGACTTTTGGAAGAAATGGCCTAAAATGTAGCCGTTCTTGTGCAAAAAATTACAGAATGGATCCCCAATTAATCTTTAATGGCTTAGCGATAGGTAGTATTTTGGCCTTATCTGCTATTGGCTTAACCCTTACTTATGGAATATTACGCCTTTCCAACTTTGCTCATGGCGACTTCATGACTTTGGGTGCTTATGTAACATGGGTGGCAAATACCAATGGGCTAAATATTTGGCTGTCAATGCTATTAGGAGCGGTGGGAACCATTAGTGGAATGCTAATCGCAGAATTTTTGCTTTGGAGGCCAATGCGCGATCGCCGTGCTTCCCCCACTACTCTGATTATTATTTCCATCGGCCTAGCACTTTTCCTGCGAAATTTGATTTTGTTGATTTGGGGTAGTAGCAATCAATCTTATGATTTGCCAGTAGTTCAAGCCATTCAAGTAGGAGATTTACGCTTAGCTTACTATCGCTTGATAGTTATTGGCCTTACTATACTTGCGATCGCAGGAATCTATTTTTTATTACAAAACAGTAAAGTAGGCAAAGCAATGCGGGCAGTAGCAGACAACATCGATTTGGCTAGAGTTTCAGGTATCAATGTTGAGCAAGTAGTCTTATGGACATGGATAATTACTGGTGTGCTGACTGCTTTTGCTGGGGGGATGTATGGTTTGATAACCGCAGTACGCCCTAATATGGGTTGGTTTTTGATTTTACCGATGTTCGCCTCAGTGACCTTGGGCGGTATTGGCAATCCTTATGGAGCGATCGCAGGAGCTTTTGTAATTGGTTTAGCTCAAGAGTTGAGCGTTCCTTTACTAGGCTCCCAATACAAAGCAGGAGTCGCTTTGCTAATTATGGTGCTAATTTTATTTCTACGCCCCCAAGGACTGTTTAAAGGAACCCAATAAATTCCCAAAAGATTTTAAGTTTAATCTTCTAACTGAAATAGAGGAGTACTTAGATAACGCTCACCAAAACTAGGTTGAATAACAACAATCAACTTGTCTTTATTGGCAGCTTTTTGAGCTACTTTGACCGCAGCAGCTACCGCTGCACCAGCAGAAATCCCTGAGAGCAAACCTTCTTCACGGGCTAGACGACGGCCATAAGTAAAAGCCTCATCATTAGAGACGGTTACTACTTCATCGACCAAATCCATTTGCATTACATCAGGAATAAAGCCTGCTCCAATGCCTTGGATTTTGTGTCCACCAGGGTTGCCACCAGACATCACAGGACTATCTGTAGGTTCTACCGCGATCGCTTTAAAATCTGGCTTACGTTTTTTTAAAACCTCGGCAACTCCTGTAATTGTGCCTCCTGTACCTACCCCTGCCACAAGGATATCCACTTTTCCATCAGTATCTTGCCAAATTTCTTCTGCGGTAGTGACACGATGAATCTCGGGATTAGCTGGGTTTTGAAACTGCTGGGGCATATAAGCATCAGGGATACTGGCAGTTAATTCTTCCGCTTTTTCGATTGCACCTTTCATCCCTGCTGTAGCAGGAGTCAGCTCTAATTTTGCACCATAAGCTTTGAGCATAGCCCGACGCTCCAGACTCATACTTTCTGGCATTGTCAGAATTAGTTCATAACCTTTAGCTGCTGCTGCCATAGCCAAAGCAATTCCAGTATTTCCTGAAGTTGGTTCGACGATTACTGTCTTTTTCGGCGATATCTTACCAGCCTTTTCCGCTGCATTAATCATATTGACTCCAATACGATCTTTGACAGAGGCCGAAGGGTTCATACTCTCTAACTTGACAACGATTTCTGCCACACAGCCATCTGCTTGAGGAATCGAATTCAGACGAACTAAGGGAGTGTGACCGATCAATTCAGTCACATTATTTGCAATACGCATAGCTTTACTGGTGAATATGAAAGAGACAAATAATTAGTAGTCTTTTATTGTCTCGCATACATTCCTTCTAGGACTTACAAGTCAATAATTAGTAAACTAATTCAACTAACAATTAATAATTTGGTCGACAATTATCAACCAGCTTGGATTTTTTGGCAGCGATCGCACAATCCAAAAAATTCTAGAGTATGGTAGTAGACCTTAAAACCATGAGACTGCTCTAGCTGCTTTTCCAGTTCGTGGACAGGACACTGATTGATCGGAATCGAACAATTGCAGTTGACACAGGTTAGATGGTGGCGGTCTCTGGAAACGGAGCTATAAACCGACTCACCATTAGGTAATAACCTAACTTGCAATGCTCCTTCTAGTTTCAGTGCCTCCAAAGAACGATAAACCGTTGCCAAACCCATATTCTGCTGGCGATTGCGTAGCTCTAAATAAAGTTCTTGGGCAGAGATCGCTTTCTGGATTTCTTGGAGAACTTCAATTATTTTTTTCTGAGAGCGAGTGCGTTGAGCTTTCATTGACTATCTATAGCTGGAGCTTGAGTTCATATCTTGGTCAGCATGACCAAATAGGCTAAACTGTCTAGGTCAGTTTTCTTTAAAATTTTAGTCCTTATCTGTAGCGTTACTTATTTTCATGGCTAATAACTATCACGCTCGTATCTATATTACCTTGCGCGCTTCAGTTCTCGATCCTGCGGGAACAGCAGTAAAGTCGGGCTTGCAGCAAATGGGCTACACAGGAGTTGAAGGAGTCAGAATTGGTAAATATGTAGAAATGCAACTTTCGGCAATAGACGAGGCAGATGCGAAAACTCAGTTAGATCAAATGTGTGATCGCTTGCTAGCCAATCCCGTAATTGAAAATTATTGTTTTGAAATCGATCAGTTAGTTAGCAATTAGTGACTAACAATCAATGGTTAATGGTTCATAGTTAGTGGCTAGTAAGATGAAATTTGGCATTATAGTATTTCCTGGTTCTAATTGCGATCGCGACATGGCAACAGTCACACAAGGCATTTTAGGTAGACCAACCCGAATGGTTTGGCACCAGGATACAGACCTTAGTGACATTGATGTTGTAATTGTACCTGGCGGTTTTAGCTATGGTGATTATTTACGTTGTGGGGCAATCGCCAGATTTTCCCCTGTCATGGATAGCATTATCCAACATGCTAATGCAGGTAAATACGTTCTAGGAGTATGCAATGGCTTTCAAGTCTTAACGGAAGTTGGCCTATTGCCTGGAGCATTGATTAGAAACCGTGATCTACACTTTATTTGCGATCGCGTTCCTGTCAAGGTCGAGAATAACGACACAATCTGGACTAGCAAATATTCTCAGGGACAAGTTATCACCTATCCGATCGCTCATGGTGAAGGTAGATATTATGCAGAAGCAGATACGTTAAAAGCTCTCGAAGATAATAACCAAGTACTTTTCCGTTATTGTAGTGCAACAGGAACCATCGATGAAGCTAACAACCCCAATGGATCCTTAAACAACATTGCAGGAATTATCAACCAACAAGGTAATGTTTTAGGGATGATGCCCCATCCAGAAAGAGCTGCCGATAAAGCGATTGGCTCCACTGATGGTTTAGCTATGTTTGAAGGCTTACTCAGCAAAGTTGTCGCCTAATTAGTGTCTAAATCACTACAAATACCTTTCGTAAACAAATATTACGGAAGACATAAAAATAACTGAAAATCGTAAGTATAACTCGGAGAGTTTAGGTTCAAAAGGATCGCCAAGATCTAGCAGTCTTGTCTGGTGATTCTTTTTTTCTTACTTAATTTAGTTCACTGAACATGGTAAGTATTAGATGTTTAAGGTTCTATTTAAGATTTGATGAAAGCTGCTTCTCTGGCCAACCACGACGCTACTGTTTTAAATTATTCTCAGGTAACAGACTCTTGGCAGCAAAAGATTGCACGCTTGGGATTAGAAAGCTTAAATGATCTAGATAATCCTGAGCAAATTTTACTCGTAACACCAAATAATATCACTGCTTTAGCTGAAGTAGTTAAAACTGCAATAGCTAATAAATGGCAACTAATCCCTTCAGGAAATGGCAGCAAGTTGGACTGGGGTGAGCTAACCACCAATGTCGATCTGATTGTAAGTACTCAGAAATGCGATCGCATCATTGCTCATGCCGTAGACGATCTCACTGTAACTGTTGAAGCAGGGATCACTTTAGCTCAATTGCAAGCAAAGCTGAAAGAACACAATCAGTTTTTACCCATCGATCCAGCTTTTCCCCAAGAAGCTACTATCGGAGGAATTTTGGCCACTGCCGATACAGGGAGTTGGCGGCAAAGGTACGGGGGCATTCGCGACTTAGTTTTGGGAATTTCTTTTGTCCGTGGAGATGGTGCGATCACTAAAGCTGGAGGCAAAGTAGTCAAAAATGTTGCAGGCTACGACCTAATGAAACTGTTAATTGGTTCTTATGGCACATTAGGAATCATCACAGAAGCAACTTTTCGAACGTATCCAATCCCAGAAAATTCTCAGACAGTCACCATAACAGGTCAAGCTCAGGCAATCGCTGAGGCCATCAAACAATTTAAAAATTCTGGTTTAACCCCGACAGCTGCGGATTTAATTTCACCAAATGTTAGTCAAAAATTAGCATTAGGCAATAGCTACACTTTAGTAATGCGATTCCAGACCATTCCTGAAAGTATCGCAGCCCAGACTAAGCAATTAGAGGCAATGGTTGCTAATCTAGAAACCACAGTCAATGTTTATCAAACTGAAAAAGAAGTAGCTCTGTGGCAACAAATCAAACAAATCCGTTTACCAGATAATGATGAAGTCACAATTTGTAAGCTAGGTATCCTACCGACACAAGCGATCGAATTGTTCGAGCAACTTAATCAGCAAGATAATTCTTATCAGGGTATTGTTCACCTAGGAAGTGGACTAGGCATAATTAAATTCAACAATACAAATCCTGAAACCATTAAAACAGTTAGAAATTATTGTCAGACTCACTCTGGTTTTTTGTCGATATTGAGTGCCCCTCAAACTCTCA
Organism: uncultured bacterium; assembly: GCA_964606015.1. Lineage (GTDB taxonomy): Bacteria > Cyanobacteriota > Cyanobacteriia > Cyanobacteriales > Xenococcaceae > Hyella. The sequence goes on along the minus strand of CAZSEZ010000044.1, from coordinate 312 downwards.
AGCAACAACTAGAAATTTGGGGCTACCAAGGTAATGCTTTAAGTATGATGCAGACAATCAAAGCAAAATTTGATCCCCAAGGAGTTTTTAATAGCGATCGCTATTTGGTTTAATCACCCTAAATTCCCGTTATCTGAACCAATACCTGGCGGTTCCTAGCACCATCCAACTCAAACAACAAAATAGATTGGTAAGTCCCTAGCGCTAATTTACCTTCAACAACAGGAATAGTTTCGCTATTATTTAAGCTCAAAGCAATAAAGTGAGAATGAGCATTTTCTGGTTCATAAGGAGGAACTGCTCGCAAATGTA
>CAZSEZ010000043.1:0-20769 GCA_964606015.1 uncultured bacterium | reverse complement strand
CTATCACGAAGAAGTTACCAGCGAAGAACTTGCCGTAGAGAATAAACTCAAAGCTGCTTTAAAATCTCTAGATATCAAAACTCAAAGTTTTTGGGGCGCAACTCTCTATTTACCAGAGGATTTACCCTGCAAGGTGAATCATATTCCCGAACTATTTACCAACTTCCGCAAACAAGTAGAGAAAAAATCCGCCGTCGAAGAACCTCTGCCTGCACCAAGCAAATTACCTCAGTTACCTGCGATCGCTCTTGGTGAAATTCCTTCACTTCAAGATCTTGGATTAGAAATCCCAGACTACGATAAAAGAGCAGTGCTGAAATTCCGTGGTGGAGAAACCGAGGCTAAAGCCAGACTCCAGCATTATTTTTGGGGTACAGATTGTCTTGCAAAGTACAAAGAAACTCGCAATGGGATGTTAGGTGCGGACTATTCTTCTAAGTTTTCTGCTTGGTTAGCTCATGGTTGTATTTCCCCTCGCTATATTCACGACAAGGTGCAGCAGTATGAGATTGAAAGAACTAAAAATAACTCTACCTATTGGTTAATCTTTGAATTAATTTGGCGGGATTTCTTTCGTTTTATCTGTGCTAAACACGGCAACAAGATCTTTTTTGCTTCTGGCTTACAAGGTGTTGAGATTCCCTGGAAAGAAGACTGGCAGCGCTTTGAACTCTGGCAAGCTGGTAAGACTGGCTATCCTTTGGTAGATGCCAATATGCGCGAACTAGCTGCCACGGGTTTTATATCTAATCGCGGTCGCCAAAATGTGGGTAGTTTCTTGACTAAAAACCTTGGTATTGACTGGCGTATGGGTGCAGAATGGTTTGAATCTTTGTTGCTCGACTACGATGTCTGTAGCAACTGGGGTAACTGGAACTACACTGCTGGAGTTGGTAACGATGCTCGCGGATTCCGCTACTTTAATATTCCTAAACAGTCTAAGGACTATGATCGCAAAGGTGACTACATTCGCCATTGGCTACCAGAACTGGCAAATGTCCCTGGGGGCAAAGTTCACGAACCTTGGAAACTAACTAAAGACGAACAGAAAAAGTTTAATTGTCAGCTAGGAGTAGACTATCCTCGTCCTGTGGTGGATTTTTTCAAATCAGTAAAAGTCAATGAAGCTATCTATAACAAGGCTGTTGGTTAACTTGTCGGTGGGCATTGCCCACAACTATGAACAAATCCAATCGTGTTATCCAGTTTTGCTCTTCAGCCATTGAGGAGGATTAGTTACCACGATAATAATCGCGATCGCACCACCTAAAATAACTACTACTCCCGTCCACAGTGGGAATGTCAAACCTAAAATAGATAGGGAAATCGAACCAACAGCTTCAAGAGTGGCAACAATGAAGTTGCCTAATCCGCCAGTTGCGCCAGTAGAAATCAAGCGAGTCAAACTAGCTAAAGTTCCCATCACTCCTGCTGCTCCTCCTCCTGCCACTGCTGCTAGAGTCCATTGCAAAACGGGATCGGTATGTCCGAGGGTAGCTGCGGTGATAACTGTACCGATTCCTACGGCTAGAGGGATTTGTACTGTATCTAAAAGATTATCTACTAAAGGGATGTAGTAGGCTGAGATTTCTAGTAGAGTAGCTATACTCAATGCGATCGCGGCTTCAGTCGTTCCCAACCACTCAAAACCTGAAGACAGAGGAAAATGACCCCAAGTAGCTGCCAGGCTCATTGCTAAAGGTGGGACAAACACTCGAAAACCGCAGGCTGCACTAAGTGTGATTCCCAAGCAAAGAGCAATCAATAATTCCATAAACTAAATTATCGTTCTCCGAAAATTGAGATTTTATCGAAAACTAACATGAGGTTTTTTGTCTGAATGACAGTAAAGCAGGAATTCAATGTCTAGGCACTTCTACTTAATACTTTAGCAAGAAATCGGCCTTTATTCTGCCAGAAGACAACTAATTGATATCGGAATTCTTTTTATAATCTTAAGAAAGTTATGTATACAAGTTAACTGATTGATGTTCTAAGAAATACTGTCGATATAGTCTTACTTTTGTTGTATGTTGTTGCTATTTTTATCTCTGGCACTTGTTACTTAGGGCATCAAGTTAGGGAACTATAAACATAATTATTTGTTGTTGTGCCTTTCATTAGCTAGTGATCCTAGCTTTGTCATGGCTTGATTTTAATTCCAGAAAGTAACATACGTTATGTCTTACAATTTTGAAATTATTGGCATTACGCCAGTTTTAACTTTTTTTGACTATCAGCAGACTTTAGAAACGAATTCCCAGAGAAGTAAAACTTATTTGGGCAGTTATCATTGCACTCTTGATTCCTTTATCGAGTCAACAGACATGATTCCTGCTAAACCAAAGTGGGATTGGGAAGAAGTGACCCAAACCATGATCAATTTTTGGCTGAAACATGAAAATAGCGTACGTCATTGGCATAGTGAGCTTAAGCAAGCTCAATCCGACAGTTTTCTAATTGCTCGGGTAGCCAATTTAGAAGGTTTACGGCACGAATTTGAGCATACATTTGAGGCTTAGCAGTTCAGCTTAACTCCAAATATAATTTGAAGCGATCGCGCAAGAATTATCTGTTGAGGCGATCGCTCTAATTAAACATTTTGATTTATGCTTTGGGATGTGAGTTATTGAATTTCCTTGAGCATGTGATAAGCAATCAATAGCTGAGTCAATGCCAGAGGATAACTTTGGAGAGTTTCTCCCGTTGTTCCTACCACTTTGCCGACTTCTTTATTTCCTTCTAATGAGCAAAATTGACCCAAGAAAGGAACTTCATTGCAGAAAATTCTTTCCAGTTCTTGAACTTGTTCTGCGGTAGCGTGACCATCGATAGAGAGCACATCTACTGGTTTACCCATATCTCTTTCTAGACCCAAGCGAATAGCCGAACCTAGATGACTACCTTCAGCTGTGAGGATATGAGTAAAGTCTGGATGTGGGATTGTCGGACGTAGAGTTAACTTGACGTTCAACAAAAGATCATTCTGTTCTGGTTCTGATTCTGGAGGGTAGAAAGAAACGATAACATCTGCCCATTGGCGTTGAGGTCTAATGTATGCTTCTGAATCAGGCTCTCGCATTTTGAGCTGCTCTAATACTTGTTCATCGCTGTAGCCACGCTTGCGAGTATCACGTTTAATTTTCCAGGAAGCTCGCAAAGATTCTGGTGGTGCTAAATAGACTTTGACATCATAGCTATCAAGCATTTTTTTTGTCGAGTAACCCAGTAGTCCTTCAACTACGACATATTTTTTGGGTTCGATATATTCAGGAGGGTCGAATTCACCTGTGGTGTGATTGTAGATAGGTTTGAGGATAGATCTGCCCTGGCGTAACAGTTCTAGGTGCTGTTCAATGATATCTAGATAGTTACAGTCAGGATGCAATGCGGAAATCCCCATTTCTTTCCTCTGTTGGCGGTCATAGCGATGATAGTCATCAGTGCAGATTGCAGTGACATTTTCTGCCCCAAAAACCTGGGCTAATCCTCTGGTTAGAGTGGTTTTTCCCGCAGCACTATCGCCGACAATTCCGAGAATAATAGGTCGTTCTGACATTACTAATCCTTAACTCTCCGATAAAATCAACTAATATATTAGCAGTTTGTTTGGGGCTACCAACAGCATTTCTGCCCAAAGACGGTTTACTTGATAAACTAATTAAGTATGTGAAAAGCTAGTAATAGCAACAGAATATTGATTTAAGAGCAACCTTGTTAGTACTATTCAGCCAAATTAAAGATGCGATTTCCAGTTGGTGGGCAGAGTTTACACTGCAAACTAAACTCATGGCAGCAGCTACTTTAGTCGTGTCACTAATTATGAGTAGTCTGACTTTCTGGGCTGTCAATACAATTCAACTTGATGCCAGGATGAACGATACTCGTTTTGGCAGCGATCTTGGTTTACTTTTGGCAACCAACACTGCACCTTTGATTGCAGAAGAAGACTATGCTGATTTAGCCCGTTTTGCGGGGCGATTTTTTCGCAGTACTTCTAGCGTTCGCTACATTATTTATGCAGATAGTGATGGTGAAATCTTTTTTGGGATTCCCTATTCGCAAGCAGAAAATCAAAATTCTCTAACTATCAAGCGTAAAATCGAGCTGCCTGATAATTATTCAACTGAAATAGATCTGCCTTTTGTGCGTCAGCATCATACCTCTAGTGGTGAGGTAACTGATGTTTTTGTTCCTCTGCATTATCAAAGCAAGTATCTAGGTGTGCTGGCGATCGGAATTAACCCAAATGCTACTATTGTTGCCTCTTCCAACCTTACAAGAGATGTGACTATTTCCGTATTCATTACGATTTGGGTAATGGTAATTTTAGGAAATGTCTTTAATGCTTTGATGATTACCAAACCAATCAAAGAATTATTGTTTGGGGTCAGAAATATTGCAGCTAAAAATTTTAAGCAACGCATAAACCTTCCCTTAAGGGGTGAACTAGGCGAGCTTATCTCTAGTTTTAACTTAATGGCAGAGCGTTTAGAGCGTTATGAGGAGCAAAATATTGAGGTTTTAACTTCTGAAAAAGCCAAACTTGAAACCCTAGTCTCAACGATTGCAGATGGTGCGGTATTAGTCGATACCGAGCTTAGGATAATTTTGGCGAATCCCACTGCTAGGCTCATTTTTGGTTGGCATGGGAAAGATATCAGTGGAGAAAATATTTTGCACCATCTCCCTGGAGAGGTAACGACAAAGCTGACCAAGTCCCTTTACGATATTGTCGCTCAAAATTCTTCGCTACAGGTTTCTGATAAGGACTTAGCTAAGGATGATAGCTGGAATTTAGGAGATGAGTACCGCATTACTCTGACTAAACCATCGCGTCGGACTATTCGAGTCTTGTTGAGTAAGGTCCTTGATCGCGAAAAAGAAAATGTCCGAGGGATTGCTTTAACAGTTCAAGATATTACCCGCGAAGTAGAACTTAATGAAGCTAAGAGCCAGTTTATCAGTAATGTTTCCCACGAATTGCGAACGCCTCTGTTTAATATCAAGTCTTTCATTGAAACTTTGGCAGAGTATGGAGATGACCTTACCGAAGTTCAGAAGAAAGAATTTTTAGAAACGGCTAACCATGAAACAGATCGTCTAACTCGTTTGGTGAATGATGTTTTAGATCTTTCTCGTTTAGAATCTGCTCGTACTTATAGCTTGTGTGCAGTGGATCTTGCTCAGCCCATCGAACAGACCTTAAGAACCTGTCAGCTCAATGCTAGAGATAAAGGTATTGAGCTTACTAAAGATGTAGCTAGTAACTTACCTATGGTTCTTGGGCATTATGATTTGCTGCTGCAAGTATTTACTAATCTAGTAGGCAATGCTCTCAAGTTTACTAACTCTGGTGGTACGGTAACGATTAGGGCTTATGAAGTAGAAACTGAAAGTGAGCAACCAGCAATTGTTAGAGTTGAGGTCAAAGATACCGGAATTGGTATTGCTCCTGAAGATAAAGAAGCTATTTTTGAGCGATTTTTCCGGGTTGAAAATCGAGTTCACACTTTAGAGGGTACTGGATTGGGACTTTCTATTGTGAAGAACATTATTGATAAGCACAATAGTCAGGTATTTATCGATAGTGAAGAGGGTGAAGGAACTACTTTTTGGTTTGACTTATCTGCAGATTCCACTGCAATCGAAGAATCTGAATTGGCTTTAAGTAAGTGATTAAAACCTGAGTTAAATCAGCTGCAATATATGTATATATACTGAATACTACAAAAAAAAACTATTTTGCACTGGCGATAGTAGTTTTTCAGCTTTAGAATTGAGTTGATTCGTACAATTTATGATTAAGAACGCAAGCGAGGAATTGGTATATCGAAGTATTGACCCTGGACTATTTCTTCTCAGTCTCATGAGAGAGCAGTTTTGATCTGCTTCCCGATAGTCAGTATGAAATAGAGTCCAGTCATTACGAAGTAATGGTGAATGAATAAAGCACATCATGTTATTGAACAACTCAATATTCTGGTAGTAGATGACTCACCAGATAATTTGCGTTTGCTTTCATCTTTGTTGATCAAAGAAGGTTGCCGAGTAAATTGTGTCGCCGATGGGGAGATGGCTCTACATGCAATTCGTGGCAAACTTCCCGATCTGATTATTTTAGATGTGTTGATTCCGACAATTGATGGTTACAAACTATGCCAAATTTTGAAGGCTAGTGATCGTACTAAGCATATTCCGATTATTTTTATTAGTTCTCTCGATTCTGAAGACGACAAGGTACAAGCTTTTCAACTTGGTGCAGCTGACTACATTACCAAACCCTTTTTCCCGCAAGAGGTTTTAGCCCGCATCAAAAACCATCTTACAGTGTCTCTGAACAAGCAAAGATGGCTTAAGCGAGTTCATCATGAAATAAGAGAAAAAGAAGTTCTCGAAGAAAAACTTAACCAATCCAATGCTCTATTGACCGGGGTAATGAGTAGTTCTCTGGATGGGGTTGCTGCTTTTGAAGCTGAGAGGAATCGCTGGGGTAAGATAGTTGATTTTCGTTGGTTAGTAGCTAATCCTACAGCTATGATGACTGTTAACGAAACTAATGAAACTTTACCTGGAACATTACTGTATGACCGTAGACAACTTGTAGGTCATCTTTTTGAAGGTTTATTCGAGCTTTTCGTTCAAGTGGTGGAAAATTGTACCGTAATGAACAAGGAGCATTACTACCAAGAAGATAATTCCTGGTTTCATATCGTAGCGGTAAAGCTCAATGATGGTTTTGCTATGACCTTTCGTGACATCAGTGAATATAAACAGATGGAAATATCGCTGAAAGAAGTCAACGAAGAATTACAACGTCAGGCCAATATTGATAGCTTGACGCAGATTTTCAATCGTCGTCGTTTTGATGAGTATCTTGCTCAGGAGTGGCTGAGATGCTCCAGAGAACAAGCTAACTTGGCCCTTATTTTGTGTGATGTCGACTATTTCAAAGCTTACAACGATGCTTATGGTCATCAATCTGGAGATCGCTGCCTGCGTAAAGTTGCTCAAACAATGGAAGCGGTCATCAAGCGCCCTGCTGATTTAGTATTTCGGTATGGTGGTGAAGAATTTGCGGTTATTTTACCTGTTACTAGTTGGGAAGGTGCCTTGCTAGTGGCAGAAGAGATCAAAGAAGCGATCGCTAAACTGCAAATTCCTCATACTCTTTCCCAGGTTAGTGATTATGTGACTCTGAGTATGGGAGTAACATCAATTGTTCCTAATCAAGGGCTCCAAACTCAAATTCTGATTGAGACGGCTGATATTGCTTTATATGAAGCAAAAGCATTAGGGCGTGATCGTATAATCTATAAACCTATAGAAATTTCTCAGAAAAAAGAGTCTGACTTTATAGACTCTTCTATTCCTCAGTAGAACAATGGCTAATTAGTCTTTGTAAGCTTCCATGCCTTCGCAAGAACAGACTAGATTGCGATCTCCAAAAGCATTATCGATTCTACCCACCACAGGCCAGAACTTGTATTCTTTTGTCCAGGGTGCGGGATAAGCAGCTTGCTCTCTAGTGTAGGGCTTATCCCAGTCTCCACAGATTAAGGATTCGGCTGTATGGGGAGCATTTTTTAGGGGATTATTTTCAGGGTCGATCTGACCATCAGCGATCACCTTAGTCTCCTCATAGATTGCCAACATAGCATCACAAAAACGGTCTAACTCAGTTTGAGATTCGCTTTCGGTTGGCTCTACCATAACAGTACCGATTACAGGCCAAGAAACTGTCGGAGCATGATAGCCGAAGTCCATCAGTCTTTTGGCAACATCATTAACTTCGATTTTTGCCATCTTTTTCAGCGGACGCAGATCGATGATGCATTCGTGAGCGACATAACCCGATTTTCCTTTAAATAGGATTGGGTAACTAGTTTCGAGGCGTTTTGCCATGTAGTTAGCATTGAGAATGGCAATCTTAGTGGCGTCAGTGATTCCTTTGGCACCCATCATGGCAATATACATCCAAGAGATAACCAGGATGCTGGCGCTACCATAAGGAGCAGCTGAGATAAAACCGATAGAGTCATTTTCGTGACGCTCTAAAGTAGTTCGAGGTAAGAAAGGCACTAAGTGGGAAGCTACCCCAATTGGTCCCATCCCAGGGCCACCACCACCGTGAGGAATACAGAAAGTTTTGTGTAAATTAAGGTGACATACATCTGCACCAAAGTCCCCAGGACGACACAAACCCACCTGGGCATTCATATTTGCCCCATCCATGTAGACTTGTCCGCCATGAGCGTGAACAATCGCGCAAATATCTTTAATCTCTGCCTCAAACACCCCATGAGTTGAGGGGTAAGTAACCATAATTGCTGCTAACTGATCGCTGTGCTTTTGAGCTTTGGTTTTTAGATCTGCTAGGTCGATATTGCCTTCGCTGTCACACTTAACTGCCACAACTTTCATGCCGCACATTACCGCAGAGGCTGGGTTCGTGCCGTGGGCTGATTCGGGAATCAGACAAATATTACGTTGGGTTTGATTATTCTTGTGGTGATACTGTCTGATTACTTGAAGTCCTGCATACTCGCCTTGAGAACCAGCATTAGGTTGGAGGGAAATCCCAGCAAAGCCTGTGATCTCTGCTAACCACTCTTCAAGGTCTTTAAACAGTTTCTGATAACCTGTGATCTGCTCCAGAGGTACAAAGGGATGAATATTGCCAAATTCACTCCAAGTTACAGGAATCATCTCCGCTGTAGCGTTGAGCTTCATGGTGCAGGAACCAAGGGGAATCATCGAAGTATTGAGAGCTAAGTCTTTGGCTTCTAGAGTATGGAGGTAGCGCAACAATTCTGTTTCAGATCGATGCTTATCAAACACCTCATCGGTGAGAAAGTCGCTCTGTCTCTGCAAATTCTGAGGAATAGTAACGATATCCTGAAAACTAACTGATTGGTTTAGGCTTTCATTACCTGTAAAAATCTGCCAGATATCCTCCAAATCTTTCTCAGTAGTAGTTTCATCTAAAGAGATACCCAGGGAACTGTGATCTATCAGGCGGAGGTTAATACCTTTGGTTGCAGCTAGTTCAACTATGTCTTGGGCATTAGGAACGACAATTTGAATCGTATCGAAGTAATTGTTAGTCGCGATCGCATAACCCAAATTTTTCAAGCCTTCAGCAAGTTTTGCCGTTAATTGATTAACTCTGGTAGCAATTTCCTTGATACCTTCCGCACCGTGGTAAACCCCATACATCGAAGCGATAACTGCCAACAAAACCTGAGCAGTACAAATATTACTAGTAGCTTTGTCGCGACGGATATGCTGCTCTCTAGTTTGCAGTGCTAATCTCAAAGCTGGCTTGCCGTGAACATCTTTGGAAACTCCAACGATACGCCCAGGGATCTGTCTTTTATATTTTTCTTTGGTCGCAAAATAAGCTGCATGAGGTCCCCCATAGCCCAAGGGCACGCCAAAGCGCTGAGTAGAACCGACTGCAATATCTGTCCCTAACTCTCCTGGAGGAGTTAGTAGAGCCAAACTGAGAATATCAGCTGCCATTGTGACAACTGCCTTAACTTCGTGAGCCTGGTTAATAAATTCACGATAGTCGTGGATCTCACCAGTGGTTGTCGGATACTGAAGCAATGCCCCGAAAATTGGAGTTGCAAAATCAAATTCTGCAAAATCAGCAATAATTAGCTCAATGCCTAAAGGATTAGCTCTAGTTTTGATAACTTCAATAGTTTGAGGATGACAACCCCAATCGACAAAGAAAGCATTAGCTTTACTTTTGCTTACGCCATAGCTCATGCTCATCGCTTCTGCTGCTGCAGTGCCTTCATCTAAAAGGGAAGCATTCGCAATTTCTAGCCCAGTCAACTGAGTCACCATTGTTTGATAATTGAGTAGGGCTTCTAGTCTGCCTTGAGCGATCTCTGCTTGGTAGGGAGTGTATGCCGTGTACCAGCCAGGATTTTCTAAAATGTTGCGGAGAATTACTGGAGGCGTGTGGCAGTTGTGGTAACCCATGCCGATAAAGGAGCGATAAACCTGATTTTTGGTTGCGATCTCTTTTAATTTGGCTAGAGCTTCCGCCTCGGTTAGGGCAGAAGGTAGATTAAGTTCACGGTTAAGTCTAATTGCTTGAGGAACAGTGCAATCTATGAGCGTGTCTAAACTATCAACTCCCAATACTTCAAGCATTGCAGTAATCTCTGGCGCTGTAATTCCTATATGTCTCGCGGCAAAGGAGTGCGTAGCTAGAGATTTTTTGGAGGATTGTTGGCCTAAACTGCTATCTTGACTCTGAATATTGGGGTTTAAGTCTAAGTTAACCATAGATTTCTATATTACTGAGTTATTAAAACACTCGTTCCTTATCAACAACGTTACCCCAGAAGATAAGTGCTTCTGGGGAGTTGCTATTGTTGAAAACCTTAGCAAATTTACGTATCTTATGCCTAGGTTTTGGTTGCTCCTAAATTACAGAAAACAGTTTAAGTCTTAAGCTACTGCAAAATCAGCTGTGACTAGATCTGGTTGCGCGTTGAGGATTGCAAACTCGCCGCCCTCACCAAAACCGTTGCTACTTCCATTTTCGTTGTAGTAAAGTCTGCCATTGTTGCTGTTGTAAACTATCAATGCATCTGCAATTGCTGCTGCTGCATTACTGTTAACTACAGCAAAATCACTCTCGCTTAGAGGGCTGTCATTACCACCACTAATGCCAGCAAAAACTCTTCTATCTAGAACAATTTTGTCATTTCCGTTACCAAAGTCTTGAATACGGTCGATTCCTAGGCCTGCTTCGGCAAAAGCTCTAGATCCTGAGAAGACGAAGCGATCATTACCTGCACCACCGTTGAGTGTATCGTTATCTAGTCCACCAACTAGAGAGTCATCACCGTCTCCAGCAACTAAAAGATCGGCATCTCCATCAAGACCATCACCACCAAACAGTGTATCGTTGCCACCGTTGCCGAAGAGTGTATCGTTACCTTCGTTTCCGTTGACATAGTCATCGCCTTGACCTGCAAAGAGACGGTCGCGACCTAGCCCTCCAAACATGCGGTCGTTGCCATTGCCACCGTAGAGAGAATCTTCTCCGAAACCGCCAAAAATTTCGTCGTTGCCATTGCCACCACGAAGAGTGTCATTACTACTACTATTAGGATCTGTGAATGCGCTATCTCCAGATAAATAGTCATCGCCGTTGCCACCAAGGACGCTATCGTTACCTTCTCCTCCAAAGATAAAGTCATCTCCTCCATGACCAGAGAGAGAATCGTTCCCTTCATTGCCGTAAATATAATCGGTGAGTGAACCACCTACCAGTAAATCTGCTGCATCGGTTCCATACATTGTGGTGTTAACTCTATCGTTAGAAGCGCAAGCATCGCAAAATTGGCACATGACTATATGATTTCCTTTTAAATAATATGTAGTACTTATATAGGTAGTATCACGTATATAATTAACAATATTGCACAGGAAAGGATAAAGTCTGTTATTTTCACAAGATCTTCCTAGATGTGTGTCTAAATTGTTTACTATCTTTTGTTGAAATCTTTGATGGTACTATTGATTCCCTGGATAATCCCTTTGATAATCAGACCAATTCCTCGCCCGATCACGTTAGTCAGAGCGAAAACTAGGCTACTGCCAACCAGGGCAAATAACGAACGTAAACGAGGGGCAACCGCATCTCGTAGTTCTAGTGTGATGGTTGTTAGCCAAGGCAAGCCTTGTAGTTGAGTTAATTCGAGATCGCGTGGTGCATTGATTAGGTAGGTTTTAATTTTGCCGTTGCGTAATACCAGTAAGCGGTAACAACTTTCAAAAATATCACTGGGTTCCTGCCAATACTTTAATTGGCGATATCTCCAGACTGTTTCGTTACGAAAGCGAGCGATTTTTCGAGAATTATTGTATTTTGAGTCAAATAAGTTGTAGCGAAAAACTTCTAATTCAGAAAAATAATTTAAAATTACCTGCATTACGCCATTTGCCAGATGAATAATCAGGTTGTGAAGTAGGTTGATTGACCTGAGCATGGCTTCAGGAGAATCAGCGCGATATTCAACATAGTTGATCACTAAAGGTTTTTGCCAACTAAGATATGCTAGTAGCTCTCCAGCATAGTAAACTCGCTCTAGAATAGTTTGTCGAAATCCTAAATACTCGCGATCGCAGATACTTAATAACGTCTCATAATCGATCTCGTTGCGATCTTGATAGTACTGAAAGAAAAAATTGGTCAGACTTTTTTGCCAAACTTGATATAGTGCTTGTTCTGCCTGTAGAGAAATATCCTGTTCTTGAACTAGTTCAAAAATAACAGGTTCCAGATTTTCCACAATCAAGTACAGCAGTTTTTGTCTAGCTTGAGGGCGCAAAATATCAATTTCTAACCAGAGATCGGTACTGTTGGATACTCCCTGGCTGATATCTCCTAAAACGCGATTAAAAGCTTTAGCTGTGACCGAATCACTATTAATGGTAGTGATCGCAATTTGGGGCGGGGGGAGTAGCTCATTATCTGGTTTTTGTTCTCTGTCTTCTGGTAAGGCTTGAGTAATTCTCCTGGATTGAGAATCTGGATACGGTGATTCTCCTGTCAACTTATCGATTAGCTTGCGGGCTGAGTTTAGCTCTCTTCTGCGTGCGGAGATAAACCACTTTTCAATTAAAGGAACTTCCCCACTATTGAGCTTACTTTCTAAAGTTTCGAGATCTATATTGAGCTGTTCTCTACCAGATTGGCTAATTTTTCCTAAAAACTGCTGGATTAGGTTGGGTTCGCCAATCTCGACAATTTCTTCTTGCCAATAAATTTCTCCTGCTGCAACTCTGCGTAAACCATAAACCAAATTCTCAATATTAAGCCCCTTCTGACAAAATCCTTTGACCCCCATTGCCTTGACCTGAGTAATCTCTTCGCTATCCCAGTTCGCAGCTAATATGAATAGAGGAATTTGAGGATACTGTTGACGTAATTGCTGGCAAAAAACTAAGGGGGCAGCTTTTTTATCTGTTTTGGTTTGGATATCCCACTCGATCAAGATGAGATTGGGCATGAAACCATCATTGAGCTGACTAAAAATGTCTTCTGTCGTGTTCTCTTGAGCTGCGATTACAAAATCGCTGTAGTGGCTCAAAGCAGCACACAATCCCAGACGAAAAATGGGATCGCGATCGATTATTAGGAGTTCGATCTTGGGTTCGTTCATTAACTATCAGTTCTTGGCTCGTCCTCAAGGATATCGCCTGGTGATTCACTTTTGGTAACACATTTTTTCAAGATTGAAAATCCCCTAAGCCAAAACAATGTATACAATCACAAGGGTATGTATCAATGTTGACATAGGGGATAACTGTTTTAATCTAATAAACCCATGACAAAAACTTAAGCTAGATCGAAACGATCCAAATTCATGACTTTATGCCATGCCATGATGAAATCCTTGATAAAGGACTTTTTGGCATCTTTGCAGGCGTAAACTTCTGCGATCGCTCTTAGCTGAGAATTGGAACCAAAAATCAAATCGACTCTTGTTCCAGTCCATTTCAACTCACCAGTCGCGCGGTCGTGCCCCGCAAAAGTATCTTCCTCTTCTGAAGTGGCTTGCCAAGTGGTATTGATGTCTAACAAATTGACAAAGAAATCATTACTCAAAGTTTCGGGAGAATTGGTGAATACACCATGGCCCGAATCTGTATAATTAGCACCTAGAACTCTTAGTCCTCCAAGTAAAACTGTCATCTCAGGTGCAGTTAACTTGAGTAATTGAGCTTGGTCAATTAATAATTCTTCGGCAGAAACACTAAACTTTCCTTTGAGATAGTTACGAAATCCATCAGCAACTGGTTCAAGTACTGCAAAAGAATCGACATCAGTTTCAGCCTGTGAAGCGTCAACCCGCCCTGGAGAGAAGGGAATCTTGACGGCATAGCCTGCTTTCCTGGTTGCTTTTTCTACTGCTGCGCAGCCACCCAAGACAATCAGGTCTGCCAGAGAGACTTGTTTCCCCTCAGCTTGTTTATTATTAAATTCTGTCTGAATTTGCTCAAGTTTATCTAGAACACTAGTTAGTTGATCTGGTTGATTAATTTCCCAGTCTTTTTGGGGAGCTAAACGAATTCGTGCCCCATTTGCTCCACCACGCATGTCTGAGTTACGGAAGGTAGAAGCTGATGCCCAAGCTGTGGTTACTAGTTGAGAAATTGTTAGTCCAGAATCTAAGATTGTTTCTTTAAGGGTAGTAGCATCCTGGTCATCGATCAGGTCGTAATCAGCTGTGGGGAGTGGATCTTGCCAAGTAAAAACTTCCTCGGGAACTTCTTTACCCAGGTATCGGCTTAGAGGACCCATATCGCGATGAGTTAGTTTGAACCAAGCTTTAGCAAAAGCAAGCTCGAATTCTTGGGGACTTTCATAGAAACGACGTGAAATCTTTTCATAAGCGGGGTCCATCCGCATCGCCATATCCGCGGTGGTCATAATGGGCGCATGACGCATATTCGGATCGTGAGCATCGGGTACTGCATCGTGCCCAGCTCCATCTTTAGGTATCCACTGATTTGCTCCAGCAGGACTTTTAGTCAATTCCCATTCATAGCCAAACAGATTTTCAAAGTAGTTGTTATCCCACTTAATAGGATTATTGGTCCAAGCCCCTTCAATTCCACTGGTAATGGTATGGACTCCATGTCCTGAACCAAAATTATTTTTCCATCCTAGACCTTGCATGGTGATTCCCGCAGCTTCTGGCTCTCTTTCGAGGTGAGAATCAGGAGCTGCACCGTGACATTTGCCAAAGGTATGACCACCAGCAACTAAGGCAACAGTTTCCTCGTCATTCATAGCCATCCGACCAAAAGTTTCGCGAATATCGTGACCTGAAGCAACGGGATCGGGAACCCCATTAGGCCCTTCGGGATTGACATAGATTAGACCCATTTGTACAGCACCAAGGGGATCTTCTAGCTCGCGATCGCCTGTGTAACGCTTATCTCCCAACCATTCAGTTTCTTTACCCCAGTAAATATCTTCTTCTGGTTCCCAAACGTCGACCCGACCTCCTGCAAAGCCAAGAGTTTTCATCCCCATGGACTCTAGAGCACAGTTCCCAGCTAAAATCATCAGGTCTGCCCAAGAAATTTTATTGCCGTATTTCTGTTTGACAGACCACAAAAGCATTCTGGCTTTATCTAGGTTGGTATTATCAGGCCAACTATTTAGGGGTGCAAACCTTTGACTACCAGTTGCTCCACCGCCACGTCCATCAGTGATGCGATAGGTTCCTGCACTGTGCCATGCCATTCTAATGAAAAGTGGGCCATAGTGACCGTAGTCAGCAGGCCACCAGTCCTGGGAATTTTCCATTAGGGCAAAGATATCTTGTTTGAGTGCGTCTAAGTCGAGGGTTTTAAACGCTTCAGCGTAGTTAAAGCTTTTTCCTAAAGGATTGGACATCGCGGAGTGCTGATGCAAAATCTTGAGGTTTAGTTGATTGGGCCACCAGTCTCGGTTGGCAGTGCCTTTACCTGCTGGATATTCTCGAATAGAGCTTGAAAAAGGACATTGACTCATAACGTATTACTAAATCCTAATCGTCATACTTGGCATGTTAGGCTGGCCTTTCCTGAGATAAGTCGATTTCTTAAGCAATTACTAATATTTAGGTTTTTAGTTGGTAACACGCCTTAATTGATTTTTGTCACAATATAAAGTGAATTGATTAATTAATTCGCAAGAATCAAACAAAAATACCTGGTATACATAATGTTTCCTTTCTTTAATGCTTTCGACAATAACCAACAAAAATGCTCTCCCAAAGTCCATAAAGAGCGTAAATTAAAGTTTTTAAAGTGGGTTCGTGACGATCTTGAAACTAGATTAGCTGGTGTTAATGCGGCGATTTCTACTCTAGAAAATCAAATCGAACGCGATGAGGCTGCATAGGGTGTAATTAATTGCCTTAGCTAAATTAATCAATCCTACGGTGAACTGTAACTATTTCTTCGTGGGGTTTATTTTTGAGTTGAGTTAAATCCCATGATCAGAGTCAGAACTAAGAATAAAAAACACGTTCCACCCATTATCAATCCTAGAAGCCAAGCTCCTGAAGTGATCGCACTAATACTGTATATACCCGCTGTCATGGCAAAGCCATAAGCGCAAACTACGGTACTAAGTTTTAGACTAGAAGCTAATAACTCTGGCTGCCACCATGTAAGAATCGCTGCTAGAAAAGCAATTGCGATCGCTGAAAGTAAAGCAATCTGAGAATTCCCTCCGCTACCAATACCCCCATAGTAAAAACCGACTAAAGCACCACTCAAAATAGAAGCAGCCAGTAGACCCAGTTTTTGCCACGTTGTAGATTTAGTCATAGACCAAACTACTCCAGCCATCCCACTCAAACCAAGCAAAATATATAGAGCAAGAGCATAGTTCCAATTTTTATTAGCAGGAGTTTTGCCTAAAACAGCAAATAGTAATTCTGTGATGGCATGGCCTAATAAGACAACGGTTATACCTGCGATAAATAATCGAATCTCGGTTTTATAAAGACGAAATTTGTTAGAACTGCTTAGTATATGGGTTAATCGGCTCATCTCAGATAATCATGTTCTGGCAAAAACAATGGTTCCGTAAGGTTATTGGTTTTTCGGTATTGGTTCTTCCCTTAGCTTTTTATGGGTGGCGAATTAGCTTACGCCCTCCCCTGACCGAGATCAAACAAGAGATTATTCCCGCAATAGTTTATCAACGTCGAACTTTTCAGGTACCTCGTCCCTACATTGTGCACTTAGTCGAGATAGATCTTAGTGAGCCAAATCTCAAGCCGATAATAACTAAACCTTTCAACAGTATAGACACTCGTGCTTTGACTACTTCCCAATTTGTCCGTCAAAATCAGCTTGTCTTAGCTGTAAATGGGAGTTTTTTTGCCCCCTTTCAAGAGAGAACTCCCTGGAACTATCGCCCGAAAACTGGAGATCTTACGAAAGCCTTGGGAGAACAAATTTCCAACGGTCGGCGTTACAGTTGGGCTACGAAAACTTGGCGAGTGCTATGCTTCGATCAAACTAATCAGGCTCAAATCCTTGACCAGGATAGTTGTCCAGAGGCAACAGTTCAAGGTATTGCTGGTAAAGAAATTTTAGTCAAAGACGGCAAATCTGTAGTGGATTATGACAGTCCTGCCTATAGTCGTAATGCAGTAGGAACTAATAAAAAAGGCGATCGCTTGTGGTTGATTTTGGTTGATGGCAAACAACCTTTTTATAGTGAAGGGGTGACCCAAGCAGAATTAGCGCAAATTGGTATCGATCTAGGTTGCGATCGTGTTTTAAATTTAGATGGTGGCGGTTCGGTGACTTTAGCAGTGCGTCAGGGAGAGCAAGTTAACGTTCTTAATGCTCCGATTCATACCAAAATTCCCATGCGAGAACGTCCTGTTGCTAATCATTTGGGGTTTAAAGTTAGGCCCTGATTTTTGTTCTAGCAGGTGAAAATCATAATCAAAATTGAATTATTAAAATCTTGTTTCGAGAACTGTAACGCGCCACTTTTTTCGAGAATTGCCAGTCAGAATAGACAAATCAGTTAGCTCGAAGCGGTCAGAATAGAAATGAAGATATTAAAAGATCAAAGAGACTACCAAATAATTTTTCTCACCTGTTTTTTGGGTCTGGGTTTGGGGACGCGAGACTGGACAATTCAACCCTTATTAATCGGAACGATTGTCGTAACTTGTTTGCTAACTCAGTGGTTACTCAGAGCAGCGGTCGCTATCCAGAAAAAATCAGATCTTTTCCACTTTGATAATCCTTGGCAAACTCTTACGGTTTTGAGAGAGCCCCAAGTACTTAACTCTTTGCGAAGTGGTCTAATCACGGCTTTGGGTTTGTGCCTTTTGCTCAGGAGTAATAGCTACCAAACCATGATGTTGGCTGCTGTTTGTGCGATCGCAAGTAAGTTTCTCTTACGCTATCGTCAGAAACATTTTTTCAACCCTGCCAATTTTGGAATCATTGCTGCTTTGGTTTTAACCAACGATGCTTGGGTTTCCCCTGGACAGTGGGGGACAGATTGGTGGTACTTACTGCTGTTTGCAGGAATGGGCGGTGTTGTCCTACGCAAAGTGGGCCGTTGGGATACTTCGGTGGCTTTTCTTCTCGCTTATACCTGCATCGAAGCAGGACGCAATGCGTGGTTAGGATGGAGTTGGGATGTGTTACTACATCAGCTATCTAGTGGTAGTTTGCTGCTGTTTGCTTTGTTCATGCTCACCGACCCACGTTCAATTCCCAATGCCACTAAAGGCAGACTTATTTGGTCAGTTGCGATCGCAGTTCTAACAGTTATTTTGCAAGATTATTTTTATCTGACGACAGCAATTTTCTGGGCTTTGTTTATCGTTTCCCCCATCACGGTTTTGCTGGATACAGCCTGGAAAGCTCCCCGTTTTACTTGGAACAAAGGTTTGTTGGCTGGTTAAGTAGTTCCTCACTTCAGATTGATTGAATCTTGAAACCTCAATCAACCATCAACTACGAACAATTTATGCAATTAAAAATCATGAAAATACCCCGTATCTTATCTGCTGTTTGTCTTTCAGTCATAGTGTTGCTGTTTAATATCCAGCCTGTATTAGCTTTTTGTGGCTTTTACGTAGCCAAGGCCGATAGCAGTTTGTATAACCAAGCTTCTCAAGTAATCATTGCCCGTGATGGCGATCGCACTGTGGTAACCATGTCCAATGATTATCAGGGAGAAGTCGAAGATTTTGCGATGGTCATTCCCGTGCCGACAATTTTGCAGGAAGGGCAGGTGAATGTTGGTGAAGCTGAAATACTTAAACGTCTAGATGCTTTTAGTGCGCCCAGGTTGGTGGAATACTACGATGAAGACCCCTGCCAGGTTCGACCAAGAGTGTTTTCTCGTCAGTCAGATCTTGCTCTAGAGTCAGCAGCCGTTCCCCAAGCAGTACAACGTAAAAATTCTCTAGGGGTAACTGTCGAAGAAGAATTTTCTGTAGGGGAATACGATATTGTCATTCTTTCAGCTAAAGAATCCGATGGTTTAGAAACTTGGCTAATCCAGAACGGTTATAAAATTCCTTCCGGAGCGAGAGAACTTCTTCAACCCTACATCAAACAAAATCTCAAATTCTTTGTAGCGAAAGTCAACCTCGAAGAATACAACCAACAAGAATTTCAAAAACTTCGACCAATCGCGATCGCTTATGAATCACCTAAATTCATGTTACCGATTCGTTTAGGCATGGCAAATGCACAAGGAGATCAAGATCTAATTGTTTATCTGCTCTCACCCAAGGGACAAGTTGAACTGAGTAACTATCGCACAGTCAAGATTCCTTCAGATAATGATGTTCCTGAATTTGTCCAAGAGGAGTTTAAAGATTTTTATGTCTCGATGTTCGAGCAAAGCTACCAGCAGGAAAATAAAAAAGTCGCTTTCCTAGAGTATGCCTGGGATATGGCTAGTTGCGATCCTTGTTCGGCTCAACCACTTAGCCCGGAAGAGCTCAAACAAGCGGGAGTATTTTGGCTCAATCAAAGCAATCCTATTAATCCTAACAACAGAATTGGCCGACCATTTCCCACTTCCAACGTCTTTATTACCAGATTGCATGTTCGTTATAACCGCGATAACTTTCCTGAAGATCTCCGCTTTCAGTCCACAGCTAACCGCCAACTTTTCCAAGGACGCTATGTTATTCGCCATCCTTTCCGTGGGGAAATAAGCTGCAAAACTGACTATCTCCAGAGAACTAAAGACCGCCAAGAAACTACTGCACAAAACCTAGCCCGTCTTACTGGGTGGAACCTCGAAGATATCCGTAGTAAAGTTAACTTCGTGACAGCAAATCAAGATAATATTCCTTGGTGGCGTAATCTTTGGAATTAACGTGCAAGATTTACCAGGGAGCAGGAAGACCAGGAGGCAAGAAACAATAGGATGACCTTGCAAAAAATTGTCGTTGTCAAAATTGGGACTTCTAGTTTGACTCAAGCAAACGGTCAAATGGCGATCGCGACTATTGCCTCTTTGGTGGAAACTCTAACTACCTTGCGTCAGCGTGGTTATGGAGTGGTGTTGGTTTCTTCTGGGGCAGTTGGAGTTGGTTGTCTAAGGCTCAATCTCGCAGAAAGACCGCGCAAAATAGCTCTCAAACAAGCAGTTGCAGCAGTGGGACAGGGCAGATTGATGCGGATCTATGATGACCTGTTTAGTACTTTGGGACAGCCAATAGCGCAGGTTCTGTTGACCCGTCGCGACCTGGTAGAGCGCAATGCCTATGTCAATGTTTCTAATACTTTTGAGGAACTGCTCAACCTGGGAGTAATTCCCATTGTTAACGAGAACGATACGGTGGCAATTGACGAACTCAAATTTGGCGATAATGACACACTCTCAGCATTGGTAGCTTCATTGATTGGGGCGGATTGGTTATTTTTATTAACTGATGTTGACAAGCTCTATTCCGATGACCCAAGGACTGTACCTGACGCGAAACCAATTGATTTGGTTAGTAGTAGCGAATTTGCCAACTTGCAAGTGACAGCAGGAGGAAGTGGTTCTAGTTGGGGTACTGGTGGGATGGCAACCAAGCTGGCAGCAGCTAGAATTGCTACGGATTCGGGGGTGACAATGGCGATCGCTCAAGGGCAACAACCCCAGAATATTCTCAAAATTCTCGACGGAGAAAACATGGGTACTAAATTTGAACCCCAACCCAAAGCCGATAATGCCCGCAAAAGTTGGTG
>CAZSEZ010000042.1:0-21345 GCA_964606015.1 uncultured bacterium | reverse complement strand
ACACTTTCTCTGCTGTTACTGACTTTAGTGCACAATCATCTTCTCATTCCTCCGCAGCTATCCTTTAATCATTTTTAATGATAATAAAGATAGTTATAAATCTATTTTTATCTCAAGAGAGGTTAACTAAATTTAGATAATAGCTAAGATCAAAGAAATCATTTTCATATCCTAGCTTAAGTTAACTGAATGGTCAGGGCTGCTCGTACACAATAACTAGCAGCCTTTTGTTTATTTGGGTGAAAAGTTCGGGAAAAACTTTTCCTTCATAAGATTTTTAAGGAGGTTTAGACTATGATTAGAATTTCCCAACTGGAGTTTTGTAAAAAAGCTCTTGAAGCTACTTCTTTAGTTAGGGGAGCTTCATCCGCTAGCGTCCATGTTTCCGTTAATGCCAGCAATGGCTATGCTAATGCTTCGGCATCAGGGTTCTCACAAGGACTCAGACAGGGTAGTGGTTCAGATACAGCAGTAGCCGTAACTGTTAGAAATCCCTTCTTTTCTATTTCTTATGCTGTAGGTGCAGGAGCTGCTTATGGCGTAGGGTATGGTGGAGCCAGACTTGCATCTGATTCTGATGTTGCATACTTCATCAGTTACTAACCAGTAAAGTACTTTAGTTACTAAATATTCTTAGTAACATCAAAGATTTAATTCTTTACTAATTCACATCTATACAATACTAGTTGTCTATAGATGTGAAGATGTAATTGTTATCTTCGTTTTGTTCATATAAATTAATTTGCTCTATAGTAAATCGATTGTATATAAAATTTAGACTTTAAAACATCCAATGATTAGCTTTAAAGGTATAGCAATTAAAGAGGAAGAGTTGATAGAATTCCTTCGGCAAAAGATGCTACTCAAAGATATTTGCCACAAGGTCATAGCTCAAAAAGCTATTAGCTCTAAGTTTGTAGATCAACAACTTGAACTTACCCCCGAAGAAATACAGATTGAGTGTGATTCAATTCGTTACAATCAACGCTTAGAGAAAGTCAGCGACACACTTGCTTGGCTAGAAGACAAGATGCTAAGCGTTGACGACTGGGAAGAGGAAATAACTCATCGTTTAAAAGCCCAAAAGTTGGCAAAGGAGATGTTCGCAAAAGAGGTTGAAAAGTATTTCGCGCAAAATCGCCTTAACTTTGATCGCTTCATTCTTTATCAAATAGTAGTCCCCTATGAACCTCTTGCTAGAGAGATTTTCTATCAAATTGAAGAACAGGAAATTAGTTTTTATGAAGCAGCTCACATTTACGATATAGATGAGCGGAGAAGAAGTGTTTGTGGCTATGAGGGAATTGTCCATCGCTGGAGCTTCCCACCAGATATCGCCGCAGAAATTTTTAGAGTTCCCTTGGCTATTGGCGAAGTCCTTGGCCCTGTTAAAAGCGACCAAGGATATCATTTATTTATTATTGAACAGTACCTGCAAGCAGAGTTTACGCCACAGATTGCCGAGAGTATTATTTCCCAATTTTTCCAAGATTGGTTAACCAAAGAAATTGAGCACCTTTCTTACAATTCAATGGATTCAGTAGAATCTATTGAGGTAGCTGCTTCAGGCTCACCCAAAAGTGCGTAACCCTACGACAGACTAAAAGGGCATTTTAAGCTTACCTAGGTAACTTCTAGAAGTGAACACTATCCTCGTCAAGAGTTCCAGCACCGACTGTTTGGACTACTGCCAGCACCCTAGTTCCAGCGTGTCCACTAAAACCATCAGCATCGACGGTAATAACGTTTTGGTTGCCGAAACCAAAAATATTAATATAACCGTCGCCAAACGGATCGGAACCATGATAGTTAAAACTTTCTAGTAGTGGAACAAGATCAAAGCTATCCTCACCAACTTCAAAGTCAGTTACATAATCAAAAGCATCGGAAATCTCGTTGTAAACCAATTGGTCTTCCCCAGCATTAGTATTAATCAGTTGGAATCCACTTCCTCCTGTAATGAGATCATCCTGTTCTGTTCCTATTACTGAAACTATACTGTTAGGACCATTAATAATGGTTGGGTGATCTGGTCTTGGTTTTACAAAAATATCAACGTTTGCCGTATCTTGACCGCCTCTTCTATCGGAGATAGTGTAACTAAAGCTTGTAAGACCGTTGAAATCAGTGTCAGGATTAAAGATAAGACCTTCACCACTAATCTCGACAGTACCATTAGCTACGTTATCGATACCTTCAAAGATTAGAAAGTTGTCATCTAGGTCACTATCATTGACCAATAGATTATCTATGGAGATAAAGAGAGACGTATCTTCGCCTGTACTAAAGCGATCATCTTCGGCTACAGGAGGAGTATTAATAACTATGGGTTCTTCAGTAGATATTCCAGCAAAAGAGTTTTGAACCTGGACTAGAGTAAGAGAAGTAGAGTAGTCAAAAGAACTGTTGAAAGAGCCAGAAAATTGGGCATTAATGAATTCAGTAGTGTTATTTGCCCCAAAACTAGAATCGGTATCAAATAAGTCAACAGTAACTCCCCCTAGACTCAATGGAGTAAACAGTAGATCGTTATCGCCTACAGTATCTAACTGAGCAAACAAATCGAAGAAACCCACTACACTTGGTGCACCGATAATAGTTTCATCTATCAGTAGTAAGGAAAATGTTGCCGCTGTAATGATACTCTCTGAACCAATCACATTACTAGAAGTAGAGAGATTAAAAAAACCATCAAAATTAAAGGAAAAGGTTTCTCCAGCATCTACATCGAAACTCCCTAGAACTTCGGTATCACTACTAGCTAAGCTAAAAAATGCATTACCTTGTCCTTCTGTTAAGCTTCTAGTCTCACTTATCGTTGAATTATCAATGATGTCAAATAATGCCTCAGCATTCGCTTCAGCACTGGACGTACTTGATTCATCTTCCGCAGATGTAAAAGTAGTAGTAAAAGCATCAGTGCCGATATTTGAGGGTGATAAACTAAAGTTATTAAACTGGAATTCTGCTTGTGAAGAAGTAATAGCCATCTTATAGTTTAAGTATTAATTACGATATTTTCTTTTCATGCTTCATATCGTAATCTCAAATACTTCGAAAGTATTTCTAAAAATTGGCTAATTAGTTAATTTTGATAAAAACTTTATCGAAATCCGTTCTTTTATAGTCTTTTATGAAGCCATCATCAAGAAACAACTATTAAATCTAGATATTATTTACGAAGAGAATTCATTAATTATTCTCTTAGACACATTAAATAACTACTTATATCTTCAAATTACTATCAAGAGATTGTAAAGTAGGAACCAGTTTAAGTATTTCAACTTGTAATGTTTAGCTTTTTTCAGTATATGTACTTAAAGTACTCCTCAAAGGTTGTGCCCATCTAAGTTGTGAAGAATTACAGAATTAAGTATGTGGTTGAGTAAGCTGGTAAATTCGTCAAAGTTTGTTTCATTAGGCCTGTTTCTTCTAAGTCTGATTGCAGTTGTGAAACTACAGCAAAATCAATACCAAGAAGTAAAATCTGCGGCGGAAAATCCTGATCATCTAGAAGCAGAGCAAGACTTACAAACTAAATTAAACCTTCGCAAATTAATTCCTAGTTTTGGCTTTGATAACTTAGTTGCGGATTCATTGTATTTGGAGTTTACGCAATACTACGGTAACAAAGCTGCTAGAGAAGCAACTGGTTATTCTTTGGTTCCTCAATACTTTAATGCAATAGCGAACCGCGATCCGCTATTCTTTGATGCTCACGTTTCTCTCTCTGTAGCCAACTCCATGTATGCAGGCCAGGCAGAGCAAACTGTGGACTTGATGAATCAGGTTCTAAAAAAAGTACCAACCTCCAAGAAAAACATTTATCAGATTTGGAGCCTGAAAGCCCTAGACGAGACTCTGTTCCTTGGGGATACAAAGGCTGCTCAGTACTCCTACCAACAGGCAATCTCTCTTGCAGAAGAACAGGGAGATATTTACGCTACTTCTGCGATCGCAGTTAATCAACAAAGAGTGGAATTTCTCGCTACCGCACCAGATCCAACGGCAGCTCAAATTATGGCGTGGAAGAGCGTTCTACCCAATGTTGTCAAAAAATCGGAAAGAAAGGTGATCGAAGAGAAAATTATTGCTCTTGAAACAAAACTAACTAGTAGAGAAACTAACCTAGAAAACTAGTAAGAAAAAATTGTAATCTTTTGAGCGAAGCTTCTTGGGAAAGTTAGAATACAAAAGTATTTACTGCTTAAGAGTTATGGCTATTAAAAGATCGTCTGCTCCTTCTGAGAAATCTGCCACCTCTCAATCTTCATCTCAGGACAAAGAGGCTTTAGCAAAGCAGAGGATCAGTTCTAGCAGCAGAATCGTCTCAGCTGAAGCTTCCCCTACAGAAAGTGATCGCAACGATCTTGGGCTTCGTCCCCAAACATTAGAAGACTACATCGGCCAAAAAGAACTCAAGAAAATCCTTAAAATCGCTATTACTGCTGCTAAAGCGCGCTCAGAGTCATTAGACCATCTTTTGCTTTATGGACCACCAGGGTTAGGCAAAACAACCATGTCTTTGATTTTAGCTGGCGAAATGGGAGTAAATTGCAAGATTACCGCAGCCCCAGCATTAGAACGTCCCAGAGACATCACCGGTTTATTGATCAGCCTTAAACCAGGAGATATCTTGTTCATTGATGAGATTCACCGTCTTAATCGAATGACAGAAGAGTTACTTTATCCTGCTATGGAAGACTTTCGCCTTGATGTCACCATCGGGAAAGGACAAAGTGCTAAAACACGAAGTATTTCTCTGCCCAGATTTACGCTAATTGGGGCAACCACCAAAGTAGGAGCTTTAACTTCACCTTTGCGCGATCGCTTTGGCCTGATTCAACGCCTACGTTTTTATGAAGTAGACGAACTAACCAAGATCCTGCAACGTACTGCCCAAATCCTAAAAGTTGACCTCACTTTAGAGGGTGCAGTGGAGATTGGCAGACGTTCTCGGGGAACCCCAAGAATTGCTAATCGGTTACTCAAAAGAGTCCGAGACTACGCTCAGGTAGAAAAACAGGCTCTTATTAATGAGGAGTTAGCCAATGCAGCCTTAGACGTATTTGATGTTGATCGCAAAGGCTTAGATTGGACGGATCGTTTAGTTTTAAATACAGCAATAGAACAATTTGGTGGTGGACCTGTAGGGCTAGAAGCGATCGCTGCAGCCACGGGTGAAGACTCTAAAACAATTGAAGAAGTTTACGAACCTTACTTACTACAAATTGGATTCCTAAATCGTACTCATCGCGGACGAGTAGTCACCCCTGCTGCCTACGAGCATCTAGGCTACCAAGGAAAGCTTTTCTAAAAAAACCTTATAAACCAAGAAATCTTCTTCAATACTTCTTGAATAATTCATCAGCAGACTAAAATCCAGAAACAAGTGTTAATCTTTCATCATGTGTATGCTTGATTTTGTTAATAAAAAGAGTTTTCAAAGGTTTAGGATTTTACGTTGTCAAAAATGGGTAATCTCTCTTTTGCGAAGAAAAAACGCCAACTAGAACGGCAAAAAAATCGCGATCGCCCGAATCAGTTTAACCGCTGGTTTAAGTGGCTTTCTCCAGGGCTGTTTGTTAAACGCTGGTTGTTGCTGAGTGCAGCAGGATTTTGTCTAGCAGTATTAGGCGGAGCAATCTGGGTCAAACTAACACCCGTTTATCGTTTATTGGGACTATTTTCCCGCTTTCTAGAATTTCTAACACAAGTTGTACCTCATTACATTTCAGGCCCTCTAGTTTTAGGTGCAGGTGCATTCTTAGTTTTATGGGGGCAGTCCCGTACCGTAGGCTCAATTACAAATGTTTTACAGCCTGATGGGGATGAAGAGCTAGTTGACATGCTGATCAACCGACGTCGCCTGAATAAGGGACCCAGAATAGTTGCCATTGGTGGTGGCACAGGACTCTCTACCCTACTAAGAGGCTTAAAACATTACAGCAGCAATATTACCGCTATTGTCACCGTCGCAGACGATGGAGGATCTTCCGGTCGCTTACGCAGAGAAATTGGAGTACTACCGCCTGGAGATATCCGAAACTGTTTGGCAGCATTAGCAGATGAAGAGAAGCTACTCACAGAGCTATTTCAGTACCGTTTTGAAGCTGGTGCTGGCTTAAGTGGTCACAGCTTTGGTAATTTGTTTTTGACCGCCATGAGTGAAATTACGGGGGATTTGGAACAAGCTGTAACCGCCAGTTCTCAGGTCTTAGCTATTAGAGGTAAGGTTTTACCCGCCACTTTAAGCGATGTTAGTTTGTGGGCAGAAATGGCCGATGGTAGGTTGATCGAAGGAGAATCAAATATTCCTTTAGCAAATGGTCGCATTCGCACAGTTGGTTGTATCCCTGCTAACCCACCCGCTTTACCAGATGCGATCGCTGCAATCGAATCAGCAGACTATATCGTAATCGGGCCAGGAAGTCTCTACACCAGCATTATTCCTAACTTATTAGTGCCAGAAATTGTAACTGCCATTGCTAAAGCAAAAGTACCTCGAATCTACGTTTGCAACATTATGACCCAGCCAGGAGAAACTGAAACTTATAGCGTTGCCGATCACATTAGAGCGATAGATCAAGCATGTGGCAAAAAAACATTTGATGCTGTTTTGGTTCAGCGCAAAAAACCACCTGAAGAGATGCTCGAACACTACGCGAAAGAAAATTCACACCCAGTTGTTGTTGACCGAGAGGCAATAACTGGATTAGGTCGTCGTGTTGTTATTGCTAATATCATGGATGAGGCAGCCACTTCAGTCCGTCATGATTCCCAACAATTAGCAAGAGTTCTTTTACGTTGGTATACCGGTAAATGGCAGCCTCGAATCTAGTTCTAGCTTTATCTACCTTTACCCAATAGCACTACCCTAATGGTTTTTATTGCGATCGCTGCATCAAGGACTAGAGAATAGTTCTTGATGTAGTAAAGGTCATAAGCGACCTTCTGATAAGAATCTTCTACAGAAGCCCCGTAGGGGTAACAAACCTGTGCCCAACCAGTGATTCCTGGCTTAACCAAATAGCGCAAATCATAATAGGGAATTTCTTGTCTGAGTTCCACATCAAACTCAGGTCGCTCAGGACGAGGGCCAACCAGGCTCATTTCACCTTTCAGAACGTTCCAAAGTTGGGGTAGCTCATCAATTCTAGTCATACGAATGAAACGACCACTTCTAGTGATCCTAGGATCTCTTTCTGCTGCCCACTTTACACCAAATTTTTCAGCATCAGACCGCATGGAACGAAACTTATGAACCCGAAACTTTTTACCATTGAGGCCAGTTCTAGTTTGCGAATAAAAAACTGGACCTGGACTATCTAATTTAATTGCGATCGCAATCGGCAGTGTTAGAGGCAGGGTAATTAGCAAAAGAATTGCTGCGGCCAAACGATCAAAAGCAACCTTCAACTTAGCGTTAACTGGATTATGCAGAATGCTAAAACCAGAAGAAAAAGCAAACCAATCATCTTCAATGCAAGCAGGAGGTATCTTATGCCAAAACTGTTCGCAGTAATCCGCAAGACTATAAACGTAAGTACCCTTGAGGCGCATTTCCATCAAATCCCGTACTGTAGATTGAGAAAGTTCCTGACTACTATCAGCAATCAAAATTCCAGACCAGGGTTGGCTACTCCAATACTCAAAGTTATCAAGATCGTCAGTTTGAAAAACCGATTTACTATCACTCTCAGCAGAATCAGCTTCTAAACAGTTTCCCGAAGCAATTACAGAGTGGTGCAGCCTACCAGCCAATGCTTTATTTCGTTCTTTGAGTAAAACAAACTCTTCTCTACCTGGTTTATCCCGATACTCCTTTTCAAAGTGAGCGGTTTTCTCACCATCACCCAAAATTAAAAATCTAACCCTGTCTCCTGTGCTACCAAGCCACTTTTGAGCAAAAGTCCGACAAGTAATCGCCCAAATCGTGAAAAATCCGGCCGAGATAGCCAAAATACCTCTACCAAATAAAGGAGAACTTCCCCACGAGCCCGTGAGATAAATCAAAGAAGTCATCCCCAAAACAGTAGACAAAATACCAATCAAAGCTTTCCCTGGTAACCAAAACGCTGAATCATTGGTTCCGAGGCGATAGGTATCAGTCAAATACAAACCAAACAAGTAAACTAGTAACAGCCCGTAAACTAACGGTGATTGCCAGTTTACCTGCGCGTCAAAACGCAAGAAGAATGCCAGGTTAAATCCTATAACTAGCCCGATGATGTCACTAATTGCAACCAACCAGACAGTAGTAGATCGAGAGCTAGAGCTACTAATCATCTAAAATTCACACAGGTAATAAAATATTGTTTCAATAAATAAAGGCCTAAAAAAATAAGAGTTCTTATTTATTAAGAGTACTTAATTTATGGAGTATCTAAGCTCAGATACTCAAATGATGCCTTATTCTACATTACTCGCTAAAAAAACTTAGTCAATAGTTACAACTTTGCCGAATCTTCGTAAAAACTAGATGAAAAGTGCTAACAAACATCCTTGTTTCTACTTATTACTCGTTTTTTTTAGTATTTTCAGCGGCTGTCAAAATTTTCGTACTATTACCCCACCAATTTTGCCAGGTGCGATTAATAGCAGCTCCCCAGAAGAGTCTCCCACTTACAGCGCAGATGGTAATTACCTAGTGTTTGCCTCAGATCGTCGTGGCCATCGAGACATTTTTCTCTACGATCTGCAACAGAAACAACTAATTGGATTACCAAGACTTAACCATCGTGACTCTAGCCAAGATAGTCCTGCCATCAGTGCTGATGGGCGCTACATCGTGTATGTATCCACAGAGCGTGGAAAGAAAGATATTTTCTTTTATGACCGCCAAACAAGAGAAAAAGAATTACTCAGTGCCAATATTAAAGGCTCGGTAGACAACCCAAGCATCAGTGGTGATGGACAAAAAGTTGCCTTCCAAGCCAGTCAATTAGGACAGTGGAAAATTGTTTTAGTTGAAAGATAAGCTGTATGAGCTGAATCAGATGAATAAAGTATCTAGCTTAAACAAAGTCAACTTCTTCAACCACAAATGAATTGTCTCCTAAGAGAGGATCACTGTCAGGAATATAGGCTTCAGCAGTTAAAATACCACTACCTGCGATCGCCAAGAAGTTAATATCTTCTTGTGTATGGCTAGTTTCTGAGTCTAAACTTTGATCCTCTTCAAGTTTGATTTCTATCGTGCTACCATCTACACCAGAAATTTCCTGGTATCTTAATCCAGAGGAGTCTCCGCCATTGTAGGTTGCAATTGAGCCTAATAGATTAGGAGTAGAGCTAAAATCACTAAAGTCTAATTCGTGCCAGTTGTGATCGACTACATTACCTGTGTTGCCAGCCCGATAAGCCAAATCATCCCAAGCCCCTGAGCCAGATTCTATTGCCAACCAGCCAACAGTCTCCGAACCATGACCACTACGACGTAAAGCCTCTTCTTCTTCTAGGCTAAGGAGAAAACCATTCGCATCAGCATTTCTTTGGCGAGCCCGTACGAATTCAGTGTCATTATTCGTCTGTACCTGACTCAAAACTGTCGGAGTACTAGCAAAATCATGATTAAAGCTAACATCTTCCCAAGCAGAACTAGACCATTTGGCAATTTTGTCAGTTTCAACAGTTCCAACTTCTAAGAAAGTTCCATCATCGAGTTGCCAAGTACCTGCTTCAACCACGATGTAACTAAAGCTTTCTTCAAGATGCCAGCCATCGCGATACTCTGCCTCCTGGAGATAGAAAGAAAAGGTATCGTTATCAGCATCAATATCAGTAATCCGAATAATAGCAGGATCGGCACCATTACGAGAAAGGGGCTGGGCAAAAACTACAGGGTTAACATAGTCATTTTGCAACTGAATCGTTTGTTGGTTGTGATTGGCATTGGTAACTTGACCAATTTCTGCGATCGCAACTTTAGGGTTGACAGGAGGAGGGGTAAAAGGAGCAGGTGCAAATTCAATCTGAATCCGCTCTGATTCTGGCACATCATAGTAACTATCTATTGTGATCGAGCCACCAGAACCTAAGTCAATCACGAGATTATTACCAGACTGAGACTGTGCAACATCCTCCAGGAGATAATCGGACAAATCCAAAGTATCTAGCTGATTAGTAGCAAAAAAAGTATCGTCACCAAACATCCCGCCTTGGCTATAGCCACTAAAAACATTAGCAGCACTATTGGCTAAGACAGTGTCATTACTGGTGGAGCCAATAATATTCTCAATTGTCATGCCATAGGAGAGAGAGGTTCCATAGCTATAAGACCTTTCACCAGTACCTCCATCAGTACTGATTTGACTATTGCCAACTAGCCAACCACCTTGATTAAGATCAAAGAAATAACCATTTGCTGTAAAACCAAGTTGAGAAAAATCAAGAGTGTCTATCCCATCACTATCCCAAATAGTCTGTCTAATCCGATTGGGAGAAAATACTTGAAATGAACCGTCAACGGTAAAGACATCGGTAGTTGAACCAAAGACATAGGTTGTATCCCCAGTATTATTCTCTGCAGCACCATATATGTACTGCAAAGTAGCAATATCAAAAGGCATAGCTGTAGCAGAAGTACTACCCCTAAAGTCATAACTAAGTGAAGTATTTGAAGTATTATCTAGAGTCAGATCTATACCTTCGCCATCAGGACTATTAGGATTTCCAACTACTCCATAATTTCGAGGATGAGTTAAGCCTAAAGCATGTAGAGTCTCATGGATCAGCGTCATGTAACCATGTCTGCCTGGTGCGCTCTGAAATCCATTAGTACTACTCGCGTTGTCGTATGTATAGTTGAGATGAACATCACCAGCACGAGGAACCACAGTAGCGTCAGGATGCTCGATAGGACTGTAGGCATAAGCATAACCGCTAAAGTCGGACAGCATGTAGCGAATCTGCCCGTATGTATCGATAGTGTTATCACCGCTGCCAGTACTACTCTCAGTTACTTCCTGAAAATCAATATTGACAAAAGTTTCAAATATCTCAAGAATTTCTCTAACACTACTTTTAATGCCATCACTTACTTCTCGAACACCTGTTTCGCTGCCGTAGTACCTACCATCAAAGACATCATCCTCGTAGAAGCTATAAGTCACAGTAAGCGGAGTATCACTAGTACCGCGACCCCACCGATTTCCCCAGACTAGACGATCAATTATGTCTTGAGATAACAAATTAGGTGTCTCAGGAATAATGCCAACTCCTCCAGTGCTAGTAGTATCAGTTGATGCATCAAAACCCTCAGATTGTCGGGGAATAGCACCATGACACAAAGCACATTGACACCTTAGAAAAGAAGAATTTTGTTGAGGATTATTTGACTCTACTTCACTACCGAGCCAACCAGATTTCAGATCGGTGATCAAGGATTCAGAATTAACTTTTTCCTGGGCAGAATCCGGAGGATTTAAAATGACTACTTCATCTTTCTCCTCGGGAGAAATATCTCCTCCATTCAAACTATCTAGTTGTCTAACCAAATCTTGATTTGCGTTGGAGTCTAGTTCGTTCCCGATGGAGCCATAATGAAACATTTTTTTATGGATACTTATCTTATAGATTTATTTTTTCTCACTATATAGAAGACCTCCTACATCTTGTAATTGGAAAATTACGCAATTATGATTATGAGTTTTTAGTAAATGAGCAAAAAATCTCAAACTTCAAATCACCATTAGGCATTCCATTAGATAAATTTTTGATAGATAAAAAAGTTTTTGAGAAAAATTAGAATAAAGCTGGTAACAAATGCCACGAATACGAACAGTACAGATACTGAGGATTAATTTAAAAAATAATGATGCAAAAAATCGCATTCTTAGGATTAGGATTGATGGGTAGCCATATGGCTGCAAACCTGGCACAACAGGGTTACGAGGTTTTCGGTTGGAATCGCACACCCGATCGCCCAGAGGTTCAAATAGCTATTGCAGCAGGGGTCAAAGTAGTTACCAATCTCCAAGATGCTATAGCTGAGGTAAAGCTGGTTTTTTGTTGTCTGGGTGATGTTCCTGATGTCAAAGAAGTCCTCCTGGGAAATACGGGTGTAGCCAATTATGCTCAACCAAAAATATTGATCGTTGACATGAGTACTATTGGCTCTAAAGCAGCCCAAGAAATTGCCCAGGATTTGGCAACCAAGCAACTCCGCTTTGTTGATGCACCAGTTTCAGGGGGAGATGTAGGGGCTGAGGCAGGAACTCTGACAATTATGGTGGGAGCCAAAGAAGCTGATTTCCAAGAATGTTTGCCTATGCTACAAGCAATGGGGAAAAATATTACTCTCTGTGGAGATATTGGTAGTGGGCAAGCAGTCAAGATGTGCAATCAGATTTTGTGTGCTCTAAATATGGTGGGTTTATGCGAGGCCATCCAACTAGCAAAACATCAAGGAATTGACCCAAATCTAATTGTTGAAGTCTGCGGTACCGGTGCTGCGGGTTCTTGGGCTCTAAATAATCTAGGGCAGAAAATCATTGACAGTGATTATGAACCTGGTTTTGCGCTGAAGCACATTATCAAGGATTTGAGGTTGGTCAAGGAGATTAATCAGAGTAGTAATAAAGAGATTCCAGGAACAGATTTAAGCGATCGCTTATTTAAGTTGGTTGCAGCCTTAGATGATGGAGCAGCCGCCGAACAAGGAACCCAAGCCATGATTCGAGCTTATCTAGATCTTTGAAAAATAAGACACTAAAAGTTCAAGCATTGAACATTAAAAGTGCTGTCTTTTATGAATGCTGTTCCCCACTGTTAAAGAAAGATTAATCATTGAGCAATAGTCATTTCTGTAAAGCTAGGATCAAAAGTGTCGATAAGAGATACACCTTATTTACATTTGGGGAGAAATAAGATGCTAAAAATAATCCCTACTGATTCCGAACAAACTGTTGGTTTTACAATTACAGGTCGAGTTGAATCTGATGATATCGATCAGGCTGCTCAAGTGATCGAAGATAAACTCAAAACACACGATAAGTTAAGAATTTACGCTGAAATAGACCACATGCAAGGGATGTCATTCCCTGCATTGCTCAAAGATCTAAAGTTTGCCTTGAAACATTTTCAAGATTTTGAAAAAGAGGCTATAGTTGCCGATAACAAATGGTGGAAAAGACTAGCTTTTGTTGGCAATCAGTTAGTTCCAGGAATCGAAGTCAGGTGTTTTTCTTTGAGTGAGAAAGATACAGCTTTGCAATGGATAAATGCCTGAATAGCAATGACAAAGGTAAAAAGTAGCTCATCTAAATAATGCAATAACCTGAGAATACCTATCAACCATGACACAACCTGATAGCGAAAATAACCAAGCTTGCGATTTATCAAACCAAAACTGCATTCCTTGCAGCGGTGCTTTACCTCCAGCGACAGCAGAAGAAATTCAAGTTCTCAAAACTCAAGTTCCTCATTGGGATGTCATCACCGAATTTGCAGAACTTAGATTGCAGAGAACCTACCATTTTCTAAATTTTAAAGAAGCTTTGGCATTTACCAACTCGGTAGGAGAAATAGCTGAACTGGAAGGACATCATCCAGTAATTACAACAGAGTGGGGTCAAGTTACTGTTACCTGGTGGACTCATGCCATTGGTGGGTTGCACGAAAATGACTTTATTATGGCGGCCAAATGCGATCGCATCCTCAATCATTCCAGCGTAGCAACTAAAAAATTACCAGGAGCAAAATCACCTAGCTATCCACTCAAAACTAATTGGGTCAACTTTAGCTTTGTTGTTTAGGCGTTAGAGCATTGCTACGTAGACCTCCCAAGGCTTCGCAGCATTTATAGCATTATCCTTTGACTAGATTTCAAGCCCGATTGAGATAGTAGTGCCACAAAATCGTTGTTGCAACGGCTCTGTAAGGTTGCCAAGCCAGGGCAATTTCCTCTAGCTCTTGGGGCTTGGGGCGAGTATCTAGCTGTTTGATTTCTTTGACTGCGATCGCAACTGCGAGATCCTTGCTAGGAAAAACATCAAGCCGTTTCAGAACAGTCATTAGATACATATCTACTGTCCAGTCACCAATGCCTTTGATTTTTACTAGTTTTTGGCGAATAGCCAAATCATCTAACTGTTCGAGTTGTGGTAAATCCAGTTGTTTACTAACTACTGCGGTTGCTAGTTCTCTGGCATAAAGAGTTTTTTGTCTACTAAAGCCAACACTTTTGAGTTCTTGGTCTGTTAACTGGAGCAGTTTCTGGGGATTAACCTCTTGGATCAGGTTTTCTAAGCGTTCAAAGGTCGCCTGAGCCGAGGCCATAGAAACTTGTTGTCCTAAAATGATCCTAACTAAACTAGCAAACCCTGGTTCCCGTTCCCAAGGTGTCGGTTCACCGTAGCGAGTTACGACTCTAGCCAAATCGCTATCGCGCTCTACTAAGATACTGATAGCCTCAGCAAAAGTTTCCATAAAAAAGTGCCTGTAGTAAATGAAGAAAAACTAGCTTACCTATTGCGCAATAAACGCCAAATCAGAGTGATTGGTTTTGATGACGCACCTTTTATCCGCCACACTAGCGAGCCAGTGGCAGTTGCAGGGGTGGTCTGTGCGGTGACTCGGTTTGAAGGGATGCTCTGGGGACAGATTACTGCTGATGGTTTTGACAGTACGGACAAGCTAATTGAGATGCTACTCCCAAGTAAATTTTACCCACAGTTGCACTTGGTTTTGATCGATGGCATTGGTATGGGTGGTTTAAACCTTTTGGATCTGCCCCGACTCTCAGAGAGTTTACAGTTGCCTTGTGTAGCAATAATGCGGAAATATCCTAAGCTGACGAAAATGCACGATGCGATCGCTTTACTTCCCGATGCCGAGCAACGCTTACAACTGCTAGCCAAAGCAGGAGAAATTTATCATTATCACCCGTTTTATTTTCAGGTTGCGGGTATGAGTGCAGAGCTTACTGCGCAGATTTTGACTCGTTTAACTGATACAGGTAATGTTCCTGAAGCTTTGCGACTAGCTCATTTAATAACTTCCGCAGTGATCACGGGAGAAAGTGGCAATCGAGCCTGATCTTGAGCAGTTTTTCAGCCTTATCACCGAATAAACTCTCAGTAAAAATTAATTTAATTTTAAGTCCAGTCTAAATATCCTGATAACCACTGAGGTTACTAGGTCTAGCAAGAGGCTAGTTTTGGGGTGAAAACCCGTTATCAAGCTATCTCAATAAGTTTATAGAAGGAAAAAATCATGAACATCAAATCTTGTTTTCTGGCAGCAGCCTCCACAGTAGGAATGCTAGCCCTAACCCAACCAGCATCCGCAGTTATTTTTGACTTCACCTTTACTAACGAAAACGGACTCTTTGGTACTAATACTGATGTAGTTGAAGGGTTTGTTGAGTTTAATGATGCAGACGTGGCTATAGGCTCTGGTGCAGCAATAGCCATAGAAATAACTCGCGTGACAGAAAATGGTGTAGACCTAACTGACACTTCGATTCCCTTTTTTGGAGATGGAGCAATCGAGTTAGATACGGATTTTATTGGGCTTACTACTGTTAATGCGTGGACGTTTTCGGGAGGCGACACGGTCACTGGTGTTGATTATATTGCACAAACTAACGATACAGGTGGTGCGACTGAGCAGTTTCAGTTCGACACTACAGGTTCTACTTTCTTCCGCAACGATGGTGGAATCGATCAGCTCATAGATTCAGACTCTACCTCATTGGAATTTACACTTCAGGCAACTGCGGTTCCTTTTGAGTTTTCTCCTGGGATGGGTTTAGTATTAGCTGGTGGTTTCTTGGCTGGCTCTCGCGTACTTAAACAGCGTAAAAACAACAACTTCACTAAATAGTTTCAACAGATCGAAGTTCTAGGGAAATATCGCTACACAACCTATTTCCCTTTTTTACGAGCGACCCCGCGTCGTCTTACGACGCCAGGGAACGCGCGAGTCGTGAATTTAGAATTCCCATGCCTTCAGGCTGGGGAGTATGTCAATTTTTCTAGAATTCAAGATTCCTTTTCTTCGGCTGCTGCTTTGGCTTTCTCTTCATCTTCCATAGTCTCAGCAATAAACAGGCGAGCTAACTTATCATAATTTCCCTTGCCCATAAACATCGGGTACTTGTGAGAACGGCTGTAAACCCAGACTACTTCCTCGCCAATAAAGATCCGAATATCCTGAAACAAAGAACGACACTTGGGCATCAAAGACTTGGCAAAATACAACGCATCCGTCCAGCGTTCAAACTCACGTTCGCAGTCCTTGGCAACAACTCGAAAATTATATTCATACTTTGTAGTCATAGCTAGTTAGATTTAAGTCTTAATATATTGATGATCAGTATAAACTTTCTGAGGTAGTCGGGGTGCAGTTTCAAGAGATTATTACTTCCCTGGAAGACATGGCAACAGCTAGCAGCTTGGCAGACAATCCCGAAATTATTGGGGTAGCTGCGATCGCTGAAGTTCAATCTCAATACCTCAGCTATATCGAAGGAGGTAAGTTTGCCTCTTTTATTGCGACAACTGATGCCTCAGCCCTGATCTTGCCTGAAAACGAAGCCTTCCAACAACAAGCCACAGATCGGGGTATTGCCTGGATTGCCACGGCTAATCCTCGGTTGATGTTTGCTAAAGCGATCGCGCTATTTTACCAGCCTCACAAACCTCAAGCAGGGATTCATACCACTGCAACTATCGACCCTAGTGCAACTATTGGTCAGGATGTTTATATCGGTGCGGGAGCAGTAATTAGTGCTAATGTCACTATCGGCGATCGGGTTGCCATCCATCCCCAAGTAACTATTTATCCTGATGTCAGCATTGGTAATGACACCATTCTCTACAGCAATTGCACCATCCAAGAACGTTCCAAAATCGGAGCCAATTGCGTAATCCACTGCGGTGCAGTCATCGGTTCAGAAGGTTTTGGCTTTGTCCCCACAGCTCAGGGCTGGATCAAGATGGAACAATCTGGCTACACAGTTCTCGAAGACCGAGTCGAAATCGGCTGTAATAGTTGTGTGGATCGTCCTGCGGTAGGCGAAACCAGAATCAAAGCAGATACTAAACTCGATAACCTCGTCCAAATCGGGCATGGTTGCACAGTAGGCAGTAATTGTGCGATCGCGGCTCAAGTTGGCTTAGCTGGAGGAGTCACGGTAGAAGATGGAGTCTTATTAGGAGGACAAGTAGGAGTCGCCAACCAAATCACGATAGGCAAAGGCACAATTGTCACTGCCCAATCTGGAGTAACTCACAATATTAAAGCTGGCTTGATGGTTACAGGAACCCCCGCCTACCCTAGTGCTGACTTTCGCAAATCTTATGCAGTTTTCAAACGGTTACCTGAGATTTACGGTTGGCTGAGAAAATTTCGGAAAAGTAACTAAATCATTAGTTTATAACCAACTAAAATAAAAGCTTAATTAACTCGCCATCCAACTTAAACGCTACTAGTATCGGTATTTTTTTTACTCAATATTTTGAGATACGTACTCAAAGTAAAATGCCTTGTCCCAGATCCCAATACTTCACTAAATCATCCTCTTATTTTTCAACAATCCTCAATTTTTTTCGCCAATAATCCAATCACAAAAACCACTTAAAAATATTGTTGTCTAATTATTTAAGCGTACAAAATATACGCCAAAAGTATTAGAATATACATTTTCTTAGCAAATATTCAGCAAAAACTCATCGATACTAAGTAATTCCTCGGTAGTTTTTACAATTTTAGTAACCTACACTTTCAATGTATTATTTCGTGATTAAGAATTGTATTCGAACATGTTATTTAAAATATTTAGAAAGAGAAAAGCTCTATTAAATTGTTTGAGTATTCCGTCCTTATTTTTCTTATCTAGTACTCTACCAGCACAAGCTTTTACACTTGATTTTAGTGGAGGAACACTTGTTAATGGGATAGATTTACAGCAAGGTGCTCAGTACGAGTTTACAGATATTGCAGCAGGCAACTTCTCAGCTTTTCAGGTAGATGCACTAGTAACCATAGTCGGTTTACAGAATGATGCAGAACTAACAGCTTTTGTTACTGGGGGAAATGGTTTTGATGAAGACTCAATAGGTTTTGCTAGTAATTTTCAGCCACAACTTACTGTCGCTTCAGGAGACACTACAGCAACAACTCTAGAAACTGCGCCATTAATTGAATTTTCGATCACTTTTAGTAATTCTACTAACGACCTACTAGCCCTAAATTTATCGGCTCAAGCCAATGATGTTGATGGCGACGGAACTGATCCTGTTAACGATCCTGGAATAATTCAAGAAGGGATCAGATTTTTCGACGCTGACAATCTAGTAGTTGGTAGTGGTATAAGCCAAAGCGCAGGAACAAGTGACCGTGGCGATTTTCTGCAAGGTATTTCTTCAAATACAAATGCTAATCCTGGAATCGGGGAAGAAGCCAGCAATTTAGTTGTTGCTAGTTTTAATAATCCTCTCCGAGAATTTCAGTTTGATTACTTTTTTACCTCTACGGGAGCAGGTGGGGCTCTTCCCAGACTCAATTCACTGGAAATAGGTGCGTCGGGTTTCATTGTTGACCCAGGTACTTCGGTGCCGTTTGAATTTTCTCCAGCTTTGGGTCTTGGTCTTGTAGGACTAGGTATTGGTTGTCATCAAGTCGCTAAAAGAAAAAGACAAAGAATTTCCCTGGATAATGACTCAGATAAATAAACGCTGGCAGGTTTAGACGTGTATTAGCTCAATACAATTTCTCAGCATTATCGAAACAGCTATCAAAAGTTCCAGTTCCAACACGATTCTAAATGGCTCAAAAATATAGCTTGGTGGTATCTTAATTAGGCGTGACGCGAGTATAGTTTTATCCCAAGCAAATGATTTCTAAAGAAGAATCTAAACAACTGTTGGAACGAATGATTTTTGAAGAGATGAACCCGCAAGACTGGTCGCAAGATGTTTGGGACTTTAACCCAGTTCATGGCGAAGCCGCTGCTAGATTACTAGAAGCCTTTACCGCTTTGATCGATATCAGTACTCCAGAAAGACTAGAAGCTTATATTCATAGTCTCTATGAAGAACGTCTGGATCAATAGAATCTAACTTACCCCAGAAATTCACCAACTTCGACGCGCATACCATTAGCAAAATCCCATCCCGATTGGGCTTTTTTTCCTGCCAACTGCACTTCTTTGAGCAAAAGTAATCCTTCTGGGGTTTGGACGACTACGCCGAGATTTTTCAAAATAGCTACCACCGCTCCTAAATCTCCTGATAGTTCAGCTAGATCTGGCCATTGTTGTGAGATGGAGGGAAATTTCTCAGATAATACTTCTAGAGTTTCTGCTAATAGAGGAACGGTAGCTTTAACTTTGAGTTTTTGTTCGCGAAACTCGGTCACACAACTAGGATAAAACGCTCTTACCTGATTATGAATCTGAAGTGCTGGTTGCTGCCAAGAGATTTGATAATCTTCTTTCTTAATTAGACGGGCATAACTAGACAACTCATCATTTTGAGGAATCGGATTAATAGTTTTTTGATCTAGTCCTTCTAGAGTTTCGGTTAATAATTCAGCACCTTGGCTAGCTAGCTTAATCGCTACATCAATGCTGTTATCAAGCAAACTAATCGGCGTTTCAGCCTTGAGCAGCATATCTCCTGTATCTAACCCAGCATCCATGAGCATCGTAGTAATGCCAGTTTTGCGATCGCCATTATAAATTCCCCACTGGATGGGAGCAGCTCCCCGATACTCTGGTAACAAAGAACCATGGACATTAATACACCCTAACCTAGGCATATCTAAGATCTCTTGAGAAAGAATCTGACCATAAGCTACCACGACAAAAGCATCAGCATCATACGCCTTGAGCTGGGCTAAAGTTTCGGGATCTTTTTTGACCCGCTTGGGTTGCCATACCGTAATGTCATGCTCGACGGCAACTTTTTTCACCGCAGAAGGAATTGTTATACTACCTCTACCCCTTCTTTTATCAGGCTGGGTAACTACGGCTACTACTTCAAAGCGATCGCAACCAATCAAGGCCTCAAGAGTAGGCACAGCAAACTGAGGAGTACCAAAAAAAACTATACGCACGATATTAAATTAACTACTACCTAATACTGATTAACTTAACTATTACCAAAATCAACTATAAACGGGCAAAGTGAAGTGGAAAGTACTGCCTTGATCAGGGGAACTGTCAACCCAAATTCTACTATAGTGGGCACGAGCAATGCGACGGCAAAAAGCTAATCCCAAACCATAACCCTCTTCTTTTTCATCCCTTTCTAAACGAAAATCTCGCTCAAAAATCTGCTCTTGTTTTTCTGGGGGAATTCCACGCCCATTATCTGAGACGCTTACTTGGATTTTTTGACTTGTGCGATGCAATACCGAAAGTCCAATCACACCACCCCTTGGAGTATATTTGATGGCATTATCCAATAGATTTGCTAAAAGCTGACGCAATAACTCTTCATCGGCATAGACGGGCGGAATATCTTGAGGAATATCTTGCTTGATCGTTAAAGACTTAATCGGGGCTTGCTTTTGGTACTGTACGAACATTTCTTGGCACAAGGCTCTCAAATCCAGCCTACGTGGCCGCACCTCGATTTTGGCATTGATACTCCGAGAAGACTCCAGCAAATCATCAATCATGCGCTTCATAATCCGAAACTGCTGCCGAGATTGCCGAAAGATCTGCTTTTGTAGCTCTTGTTTTTTGACACTGTCTCCTTGTAGTGATGACAACTCCAAAGTTTCCATTGCCAGAGAAGCAGCTGTCAGAGGACTACGAATATCGTGAGCCAACATCGCCAGTGCTTGATCGCGAAAACTAAGCTGCTCTTTTAATTCTTCCTTTTCTTGCTGCAAACGAAAAACCTCATCT
The DNA here is from genome assembly GCA_964606015.1 of uncultured bacterium. GTDB lineage: Bacteria > Cyanobacteriota > Cyanobacteriia > Cyanobacteriales > Xenococcaceae > Hyella. The sequence continues at coordinate 482 of CAZSEZ010000042.1, read as the reverse complement.
GCCAACCTAATTGATTCTTCTGAATAAGTACTAGATTCAACAGCAAATGGTTGCTCCTCAAAGGAAACTTCCTGCTCAATAACTCTTTCTGATTCAACTGCTTTTTCAGAACTAGAATCCCTACTACTTTCTTCTAGTTTTGCCAAAGACTTCTGCCACCTTGGCCACCACTCATCCAACTGCGCAACCAAATTACTACCTGCCAAGGTCTGCCTAGGTGCAGGCTTAATTTTCACCAAAGCAGGAGTAGCAACTAGCTTGAAATGCTCTACTAAGTGTGGCTGCTTGGCAGTTTCAATAATATCTAGCTGAAAAACACTCTTCTCCTGAAGCTCCTTCAAATGAGCCGTTATCGATCTTATATTGTCCCTGTGAGCAGGGCGATCGTCTACGAATAAAAGTAGTTTGAGCAAGCTCACTTCGGAATTTTCCAGTTCAAAGCTGTTTGTTAGCAGTTGATAAAACTCCCGACTATTATCCCA
>CAZSEZ010000041.1:0-21397 GCA_964606015.1 uncultured bacterium | reverse complement strand
ACTGGTTTCATGTTCCTCATCTCTTGGCGTGGTTATTGGCAAGAGTTGATCGAAACTATTGTTTGGGCGCACGAGCGTACTCCTCTAGCTAACCTAGTTCGCTGGAAAGACAAGCCTGTTGCTCTTTCAATCGTTCAAGCTCGTGTTGTTGGTCTAGCTCACTTCACTGTCGGCTATATCTTCACCTACGCAGCCTTCCTCATTGCTTCTACTGCCGGTAAGTTTGGTTAACGCTGAATCATATTAGGTAGTTAAAATAATGAGTCCCTTACCTTAACGGGTAGGGGCTTTTTTTATTTTTAGGGAAGAATATATGTATGGTGATTTGATAATCTTAGATTTTCAGATCGAAGAAAGAGAAAATCGCAAGTATGTAAAAAAATAAAATATAAAAAAAACTGGACTTTATCCCGAAAGTCTCAAAGGAATAAGTTATTAGTTATGTGGAGGTATATTTTGTAATTTACAAAAAATGTTTGAATATGTTGATTCCATTTGGCTGTTTGCCTCCTGAAAATACTGACGAATGGATTATTTTAAAGCCATTTGTAGAAACGTATAACTCTCTTTTCAATAGAAATTTTGTTTTAGCAGCTTGTCCTGAGAAGAATAATAGAAATTCTCCTGAGCCAGAAATCCTATTATGCGATGGAAATCTAAAAATGGTGGTAGAACGTAAAATTATCCCACTTCCATTGGATTATGTTAGAGAACATCAATTATGGCATCAGTTTAATGATCGGCTCATGAACCAAATTATTGATAATTTTTCTGATAATTTATACGAGTTCAGAATCCAAGACATTCATCTTCCAAAAAAGAAGAAGAACGCAATAAAGTTAGCAGATGAAATAGCAGCTATAATCCTCGAATATGAATCAAAAATCAAAGAAGAGAATGGGGAATTTTCAGGAGGAATTTATTGTGACGATCTAATTTCTTGGAAATTTGAAACTATCTCAACTATAGACAAAGAGAATTATTTGCAAGACTCAGGCATTATTTCAAAGCTAGGACTATCTCGTATCCATTATACGGATAACGATAAAGAAAATGAATTATTAATATTGACAGAATACATTTCTCAATTGGTCAATAAAGCTATTTTAAAGTTCAAAAAGTACAACAACTGTTTTAGAGTTTTAATAATTGAGCCTTACTCTTGTCACTTAAAATATCCTGTTGATATTATCTTTGATGCTGTTGATTCCTTAGAAGTAAATAATTGTTTAGATCAAATTTGGATTGCAAGACGTTATGAAATAAATGACTATGAAACGATAGTAAATTACGAACTTCTCCGAAATAATCTTGCTTGACTTTAACTATTTAAACTTATTGATTAAAGATGCTAGAAAGTTACACGATTAGAGAGTTATTAGTATTTCTGCTACATAGCTGATAAAGATAGTTACTTTCCTTCATAGATATTGATGACAGATCTATTCCTATGAGTGAGAGTACAGAAATATAATATCTACCTACCGAGCACCAAAATGTGATTATATATTCAACAAAATTACTAATTGCACCACTTTCCAGCATTCTTAACATCATTACTATGTTGTTGAAGTAGATTCTGATATGGTGCTGAACTCGCCCACCGTTCGATTGCTCTGGCACAAATTACAGGGACAGGATGACTGAACTGAGCAGTTTGCATCGCTCGAAGGGTTTCTCCTAAACCTTTATTGCTCGCTTTATCGTAATCTCTAGCTTATTCTGTAAAAGCATCCAGATTAAGCTGAGGAGCCAGGGTCGGCGAACCACCTGCCAACTTCATTAAGACAGACATAATTGTCCGTGGATTTTGAGTCGCTAACAAAGCAGCGCGATCGCAAAAGTTTGCTACTAGGAAATGCTATTGTTTGAACCTCTAAATTATCTTAATTAATAAAACGTTCTAACCAAATTAATCAAGAGATGAAAAATTGTTCTTTTCTTGATGCTAAAAAATCTATATGACTCGCAAAAGAATCAATAGTGATAAATATCGAATCAAAATATATTGATGTAATCAAAAATTTCTGATGGATTATTTAGTGAATTTATTATTAAGTTCTCATCAAAAATTAAGTTAAGCACAGTTTAATAAGTCACTAAGTAGAATTCGTGCCAAGTATTAGATGAGTAAAAAGCTATTATCTGGCTGTACTCTGAGTCTTGTGATCGCAATAGGCCTAACTGCCTGTGGTTCAAAGCAAGAAGCAGCCCAAAAACTAACAATTACTGGGTCTAGTACAGTCGCTCCTTTAACAAGTGAAATTGCCAAAAAATTTGAGTCAGAAAATCCAGGAATTAGGATCGATGTGCAAACTGGCGGTTCTTCTCGTGGTTTAGCGGATGCAACTCAAGGTTTAGCCGATATTGGTATGGTTTCCCGCGCTTTAAAACCAGCAGAAATAACTCAGTATCAAAGCTTTGCGATCGCAACTGATGGTATAGGGATTATCCTTCAGGATAGTAATCCTGTTACCAATTTAAGTAATCAACAAATTCTTGATATCTATCAGGGCAAGATTACTAATTGGTCAGAAGTGGGTGGTGCAGATGCCGAAATTACTGTAGTTAATAAAGCTGAAGGTCGTTCTACTTTAGAATTATTTCTCGACTATTTTGCCTTAACTAATTCGCAAATTGCAGCAGATGTTGTCATTGGTGACAATCAACAAGGGATCAAAACAGTTGCTGGAAATCCTCATGCTATTGGTTACGTTTCTATTGGTGCAGCGGAGAGAGATATTGATGCTGGAGTTCCATTAAAACTTTTACCAGTAGGAGGAGTAGCTGCCAGTAGCCAAACTTTACAAGATGGGTCTTTTCCTTTGGCTCGCCCCTTAAATTTGGTAACTACGGCTACGCCAACAGGCTTAACTCAAGAATTTATCCAATTTGCTCAATCAGAAAATGTGCGCGATCTCGTGGAAGCCCAAAACCTCGTCCCGATCACAGAACAGAGTGTTAGCCAAGATAAGAAAGACACAGAACAGAAATTGGTTGGCGCGACATCAAGATGAATTATTACTATGGCTGCTTAGAGTTTTATCTGCGATCGCAGGTGTAATTATTCTCTTGATTTTGGTTTTTTTGGGCAAAGAATCTTTGCCCGTATTGCAAGCAGTCGGCATTGAGCCTTTCTTTAGTGATGCTCGCTGGAACCCTAATGAAGGTCTTTATAACCTCGTACCTATGCTTTGGGGAACTGTTTTGGTGATGCTGGGTTCGGTGTTGCTAGCTACTCCCTTGGGGATTATTTCGGCTTTATTTTGCCATTTTTATGCTCCTTCTGCGATCGCTAGTTTTTATCGTAAATTGATTGAACTGTTAGCGGGCATTCCTTCTGTCGTTTATGGTTTCTGGGGGTTGGTGGTTTTAGTTCCTCTAATTAACCGCTTAAAACCTCCAGGTACTAGTTTATTGGCAGGGATTTTTGTGCTTACTTTGATGATTTTGCCGACGATTACCTTAGTCGCCGATGCTAGCTTTGCTCAAATTCCTCAGGAGTATCTTCTCGGGTCTGAAGCTATGGGTTTATCTACTTGGGGGACGATTTCTCAGATTGTGATTCCTACAGCTAAATCTGGTTTGTTAGCTGGGGTGATCTTGCAAATCGGTAGAGCAATTGGCGAAACAATGGCGGTGCTAATGGTTTGTGGCAATGTGGTTCAAGTTCCTGATAATGTTTTTGCCCCAGTGAGAACCCTAACTGCCAATATTGCTTTAGAGATGGCTTATGCTCTCGATCTACATCGTTCTGCTCTATTTGTTAGTGGATTATTGTTGTTGGGGATGATTGCTTTGCTTGTGATCGCAACAAGTTTGGGAGAGAGATATCTATAAATGCGGAGATCTCCTGAACGAATAAGGCAACTAAGATTTGACCATTTGATTAGTTTTGTTTTTTGGTTAGTTCCCCTAAGCATTACTGCTCTGTTTGTCTGGATCTTGAGCGATCTAGTTAGAGGTGGCTTAAAAACATTAAGTTGGTCATTTTTGACCACTGCACCGATGGATGCAGGCAGAGCAGGAGGCATTGCCCCTGTGATAGTTTCAACTCTCTTGATCTTGTTAGTTTGCTTGGTTGTGGCTTTACCGATTGGGGCTGGTACAGCTATTTTGCTCGCAGAGTTTACCCCTAGAGATCATTGGTTTGGGGGCTTAGTCCGCTGTAGCTTAGATATCTTAGCTGGTGTTCCTTCGATTGTCTTTGGTTTATTTGGGAATGCCTTTTTTGCTAAAACTTTGGGTTTGGGATTTTCTTTGCTTTCGGGTGGGTTAACTCTAGCTTGTATGGTGTTACCTATTTTGATCCGTTCTACAGAAGCGGGTTTAAGAGCTGTTCCCCAAGAATATCGCCTCAATTCTGAGGCTTTAGGGATTTCTCAAAGTAGCACTCTTTGGCAAGTTACCTTACCCTCAGCTATGCCTGGATTGGTAGCTGGGTTGGTTCTTGGTTTGGGTAGAGCGATCGCTGAAACTGCAGCTTTAATTTTCACTAGTGGCTTGTAGACCGTATGCCTAGTTCTTTACTGGATTCGGGACGTAGTTTATCGATTCATATTTTCGATCTTTCGATGAATGTCACGGGAGGCGATAGCAATGCCTATGGTTCTGCTTTGGTTTTAATTTTTATTTTATTGATTATTAACGCGATCGCTGGTTTAGCAAGAAATAAGTCATAAAAAAGTCTCTAAAAATATTATGAATCCTCTAATAGTTAAGCAAAAAAAATCAGCTCAAGATATTACTCCCCTGATCGAGATTCAGGACTTAAGTCTGTTTTATCAGCAGCAAGCAGCTTTTAAAAATATTACGCTGACAATTCCTGCTAAGTCGATTACTGCTATTGTTGGCGCTTCAGGCTGTGGTAAAAGTAGCTTTCTAACTTGTCTGAATCGTTTGAGCGATCTAGTTCCTGAATGCAAAGTCCAGGGGAGAATCAGGCTCAATACCTTAGATATTCTCAGTCCCAAAACAGATACGATGGCTCTAAGGAGGAAGATCGGTATGATCTTTCAAAAGCCCAATCCTTTCCCGATGTCGATCGCCAAAAATATTACTTTTCCCCTCAAGGAGCATGGTGTCAGAAATCGCCAAGAACGTGATCGCATTGTCGAGCAAGTGCTTAAGGATGTAGGTTTATGGCACGAAGTTAAAGACCGCTTGCGAGATAGTGCCTTGAAGCTTTCAGGAGGACAAAAACAACGACTTTGTATTGCTCGTACTCTAGCACTGCAACCAGAGATCCTGTTGATGGATGAACCCTGCTCGGCATTAGATCCTGTTTCGAGTGCGATTGTGGAAGAGTTAATCTGTCGACTTAAGGAAAAATATAACTACACCATTGTGATTGTCACCCACAATTTAGCTCAAGCTAGAAGAATTGCTGACTATAGTGCTATGTTTTGGCTTCAAGATGGTTGTGGTAGGTTAATCGAATTTGCTCCTACAGAAGAGTTTTTTACTAGGCCGAATTCGGAAATTGCTAAAGCTTATGTTAGTGGAGTGCGCGGTTAAGATTTTCAACTAATGCGGAGTTGAGTGTTCTATTTACCAAGATTTGTGGTGTTATTCTTGGGTTTTTGCCACAAATATCTAGGTACTTTGTCCGGCTTGTTTCGTATTTAGTTATTTGCTTTAAGATGAGCTACAAAACTACAGGATTTGATTGTCTATTTTGTATCGTCTGAAGCCTAACTATATCTGCATAATAAGGAGATGCTGGAGTCTTCCGAATAGCTAGCACGTACGACAATTGCGTATCATGTATACATAAATATACAAAAGTTAATTTATTTCATGATTGTCTCTGCTGACGAGCGTAAGTACATTAAGAAGATCATTGAAGAAAAGTTTTTATTCAGTAATCGTTTAACACCAGAATTAGTCGCTATCCTGACGGTTTATTTTGTACAGGGGATTTTGGGGCTAGCTCGTTTAGCAGTCAGTTTTTTTCTCAAAGATGAGATCGGACTAAATCCCGCAGAAGTTGCAGCATTGACGGGAATTTCCTCGATACCCTGGATTATCAAGCCTTTGTTTGGCTTTCTTTCTGATGGGGTACCAATTCTGGGTTATCGTCGCCGACCTTACTTGATCCTATCCGGATTTTTGGGAACTCTTGCGTGGTTGGTATTAGCTTTTTTAGTTACTACACCGACTACTGCGACAGTCGCAATTCTCATGACCTCGCTTTCTGTAGCAATCAGCGATGTTATTGTGGATTCTTTGATAGTAGCTCGTGCTAGAGAAGAATCTTTGGGTCAAGCTGGTTCTCTACAGTCTTTGTGCTGGGGTGTCTCTGCGATCGGTGGCCTAATCACTGCTTATTTGAGTGGTTGGTTACTAGAGTACTTTTCAATTAGCACTATTTTTGAGATAACGGCGACCTTTCCTTTATTGGTGTCTGCCGTAGCTTGGCTAATTGCTGAGGAAAAAATAAACCTTAAAGATCAGGAAGTTTTTGCTCCTGTTAGCAACCAAGTTCAGCAACTGTGGGGAGCCTTGAAACGTAAATCTATTTGGTTACCCACTTTATTTCTCTTTGTCTGGCAAGCAACACCAAATGCAGAATCCGCATTTTTCTTTTTTACTACTAACGAGTTAGGTTTTGAGCCAGAGTTTCTCGGCCGAATCAGGCTGGTAACTAGCTTGGCCTCATTAGTGGGTATTTTCGTTTTCCAACAGTATCTCAAAGAAGTCCCTTTTCGGAAGATTCTTGCTTGGACTACTGTGATTGCCAGTGTTCTGGGGATGACAACCTTACTGCTGGTCACTCATGTTAACCGTGATTTAGGTATTAGTGATCGCGTTTTTAGCTTGGGAGATAGTTTGATTTTGACTGTTATGGGACAAATTACTTGGATGCCAGTTTTGGTATTATCAGCTCGTTTATGTCCTAAGGGTGTAGAAGCGACTTTATTTGCGTTATTAATGTCTGTTTGGAATTTGTCTGGCTTATTATCTAATGAGTTGGGTGCGCTACTTACCTCAGCTTTGGGTATTACAGAAACTAACTTTGATCGGTTGTGGTTACTAGTAATTATTACCAATCTTTCTACTCTGCTACCGTTGCCATTTTTGGGGTGGTTACCCGCAAAAGATCCTTGTGAAGAAGAGCAGATAGAGACTGAGGTACAAGTTTGAAGCAGTTGTAGTACTCTAAGTATCTAGTTCGTCTTTACCTATTTAATAGGAACGGGAACTTTTCTTAGAGGAATAATATTAGAACTGGCTAAATAGTTAAAGGGAGCCTCACAAAAGCCAAAAGCAGTTCAGAAGCATCCCAGTAATGATGTCTAGTATGTAAGGTAATCTGAATCACACAAATTACTCAAAATCCTAATCATCTAATCTCTGGGTTACATACTAAATAGCTAAAGTGAATGTAATCTGATGAAATCCTTAAAATTTGCTGAAAAAATTATAGTCATTTCTATTCAATATCTATAGTCTGGTGTCAATTCCTACATACTCGCCTCCTTTATTCCTGAATAATGGCTTGTCTATGACCGTTTACGCTGCTTATCGGTCTAGCCAAATTTGGCAAACAACCATTGCTGAAGTAGAACCAGAATATCAAGAGGTTATTTTTAACCGAGGAGATGTTCCTCTTTTTGCCAAGATGGCAATTCATTCTCATGCAAGGGGAACAATTATTGGCACGTATGGAATTACGGGAACTTTAGAAAATCAATGGTTTCTCAAAATCTTAGGTAGAAAAGCTTATGCCCAGGGCTATAGTGTCGTTTTATTTGATTGGCGGGCTCATGGAGAGTCAGCAAAATTATCACCAGTTTTGACTTCTGACGGTATTAATGAGGGTCAGGACTTCCTCGCGATTGCAGCAGAGAGCAAAATTATGGGTTGTGAGCCGCCTTTTTGGTTTACTGGTTATTCTCTCGGGGGGCAGTTGGCTTTGTGGGCAATTTACTACAGTCAACTGGGAGGTTGGAGTGGTTTAGATAGTAAGGATGTAGCAGGAGGGGCTGTAATCTGCCCTAATCTTGATGCTAATCTCTCTTTGCCTTATTTGATGAAGCATCCTTTGGGTAAGTATATTGAAAGAGCGATTGCCAAGGAATTGCGAAAATTAGCCTTAATACTTCATCGTTATCATCCTGATGAGTTTGAGCTAGATGCGATTGATCGTGCAACAACTATCTGGGGTTTTGATCGTGAGTTAGTAATTCCTCGTTTGGGCTTTACCTCGGTAGAGGACTATTATCACGCTAGTAGTGGTTGGCAAATTCTACCTGAAATTACTAAGCCAACTCTGATTCTTTATGCTCAAGATGACCCGATGTTTTCTCCTCAGGTGATTCCTCGACTATGGGATATCTGTAAAAGTAATCCAGCAATTGAATTGGTTTTAACCAAAGCTGGGGGACATGTCGGCTATATCAGCAATAAAGTCTGCCAACAAAAATTAGGCGATCGCGATCCTTGGTGGGCCTGGAACCGTATTTTCGATTGGTGGAATCAAGTTTGAGGTGCTGTAATCAACGTTGCAGGTAACCAAAAAGTAAAAGTGGATCCCTCACCTGGAGTACTGGACACTTTGATATTTCCTCCCATCATTTCGCAAGAGCTTTTACAGATAGTCAGACCTAGTCCTGCCCCTGGATATTTTTTAGTTGTTCCCAGTTCTCCCTGCTGAAAAGCTGCAAAGGACTGTTCTATTTCTTGCTGACTCATACCTATTCCTGTGTCACTAATTTCACAGATGATCCAGTCAGATTCTAAATGGGTTTCTGTATGAACAATTGGTGCAGGTCGATCGCTAAATGCGGGTACAGTCGCAGCAGGAATTTGGCGACTATCGATTAAAGGAGGTAAAAAATTTCTTGACTGACGCTTGATGGTGATGACTATGTCCCCGTTATGGGTAAATTTGGCTGCATTGGAAAGAAGATTCGAGATAATTTGCTTAACTCTTTTGCGATCGCCAAGTATCGCTCCTAAGTTGTATCTTTCCTGCCAAACAATGCGATTCTGATTCTTCGCTACTAAAGGCTGCACTAGGTCAATTGTTTCTTGAACTAGACTATCCAAACAAAATTTTTCTGGTTGAAAACTGACTTTTTTTGTTGCTTGCTGAGACACATCCAAAATATCTTCAATCAAAGTTAGCAAATGGTTACCAGAGCTTTGAATTTGCTCTAGGTCGCCTACTATCTCTGTATAGCCTGAGTCCTGTGCTTCTGCCAACAGTAAATCACTCAGACCTAAAATTCCGTTTAAAGGAGTTCTGAGCTCATGGCTCATATTTGCTAGAAAACTTTCTCTAGTCAATTGGACTGCTTTCTGAATTTGACTTATGTCTAGCTCACTTTCTTTGCTTGACAATAAATCTTCCACTTTCGTTGAGTCAAGAGTATCTTCAAGCCAGATAAACTCATTAGCTTTTTCTTGTTCAAGAAGCTTAGAAGAATCTTTTGGCTCTAACTGTTTTGCCTGTTTAGTAATTTGCTCTAAGGAGCGATTTAGTGAAAGACCAATCAGAATGGTCAAACCCACGCCCCAAGAGATAGCCAAGAATGCTATTCCTAAATAGCGATCATCCCAAGGGTGTATGGCGGTTCCTAATCTACTTGGGATAAGTCTAAGACTGACACTTCCCAGATCCTGTATTTTGGCTGTAACTGTTTTCTGGACATGTACTGTTGCTGCTGGATTTGATCTATCGCGATCGCTAGTTGCAACTATTTGGCCACTAGCATTGTATACAGTTGCCTCACTCACAAATACTTGTTGTGCGATTGTCTCGGTAAGGTGCTGTAGGGTAACAAAGTCTTGCGACTGCAAGCTAAATGTACTGGCTCTAGCAAAATTATTCAATAACAATGCCATTTGAGCGTCTAGCTGTGCTTGGATATCTTGCTTTCTTGCTGTTACTGATACGGAGGTTAATGTTGTGACCGTGAAAATTATCACAACTCCAGCCACGAAAACTAACTTATGTCCTAGTGATAAGCGATTCCAATTAGAAGACAGCATCGGTCCGACCCAGATGTTTAGACTACATTACTTAATAGCGAAGAACCATCGGCAGTAAAGACTGCAACTCTTGATGATTACTTTTGTAGGCTATCAGTTTTGAAGTAGGATCTACGAGAGAATTTCTACTGGTTCAAATATTTTTTTTTGGTAAAAAACAGTTTTTTTTAAAGCTTATATAAAGCAGATTTGAGCGGGGCTTGGTTTTTGATAACACCTTTAAATTAGCTTTGAAAATATTCAAAGTAAAATTACGTCCAGTCTTGTTTTTGGTCTCCTTTAAAGCGATCGCTAAATATCTTTGTTTGTTGATGAATTGTTCTGGTTCTACTAAACAGCTGCTCCTCAGTTAGTTGCCACTTAACTAGAACTTGTTGTAAATCTTGCTGGATTTCCCTAGCTCCAGGAAAACCCTGGTAACGGATCAGTAAACGAGCTAATTCTGCAAGATTATAGTCATTGGGCTGAGCTTGGAGAAGATTACTAACTACTGTTCGGTCTCTGGCCGCTCTGGGGTGAATTTGATCTTGGTTAGTCATTATTGAGTAGGCGTTGCTTACTTGCTAAGTGAATATAGCCTTGTATTTATACGTAAACATATCTTTTCTTCATCTAAGATACTGATTTTTTTACCAAAAGTTTACTAAGTTGATAATCTTTTGAAATATGCTTGTAGTTGTGAGGCAATTGATTAAAAAATAATTTTAATTTAATAACTATGACTACTAATTCTTTTGGCGATATCGCAACTACAGATCTTTTAGTTACTAATCAGTTAATTCTTGGAGAAGAGGAAACTTCTTCTGTATTTGAAGAAAATACAACGTTGGATATTACAGGTCTTCCAGTAGGAGAACCTAATGTAATCTCCGCTACTTCTAGTGAAAGTAATTCTCCTAGTCTTGAAGATAGCACCTCTAATTCAGGCAGTGAGGCTTCTGGCGATCATGCCACCTACAGAGGTACCTCCGATGCAGATCTTTTAATTGGTACTGCTCAGGCTGACGAAATTTTGGGTCTGGCTGGTGATGACACTCTTGAAGGGCGTAGTGGTGACGATACTCTCAGAGGGAATAATGGCAACGATGTGTTGTTTGGTCAAGTTGGCAACGATGTGTTGTTTGGAAATAATGGTGATGACACATTAGGTGGTGGTATTGGTAATGACTTTGTGAGGGGTGATGCTGGTAGTGATGTTATATTTGGCAGCTCTGGTAATGACACTCTTGAAGGGGGAAGTGATAACGATACCCTATTTGGTGGTGCTGACTCTGATACTCTGAGAGGAGGAACTGGTGATGACCTTCTTCGTGCGGCAACAGGTGATGATGTCTTGATTGGCGGTGCAGGCGACGATATTCTTTTTGGTGGTGCGGGTAATGATGTTTTTGTCCTGGTTCCTGGCCAAGGTACTGATCAGATCAATGATTTCGCTTTTGGCGATTCGATTGATGTTCGTGGAATATCTTTTAATGATGTGACAGTAGAAAATAATCAAATCCTTTTTGGTGACGAGATTCTAGCAACATTAAATGGAACTAATGTTAGTGCTGAAGCAATTGCTGAAAGCATTTTCTAGGACTTTTTAAGATACTGACTTCGATAAATCATTTTTACTAATGAGGCAGCCGCCTCATTTTTTTTTCAACGCTTCTAAGTATTCCTCTCTCAAGTTATTTTGATTATTAGATAAGCGAGTAGAACACTAGAGTAAAAATTATGGCTATCAGCGATTTATTGGATTGGATTGCAGTATTTGGCTACATCAGTATTACGGTATTTGTCATGTACCGAGTGTTGATGGCAGGGAATGACTGAATTAATAATTGCTAAAATTCTTCGATCTATAGTCACAATCCCTCAGCCTGTGGATTGGCTACTAGGAGCTATTCTGCTCTTGGGCTATGGAGTTTTGGCCTGTTCGGTGGGTTTTGCTACTGGCTGGATGCGCTTCAAAGTGGTGAGTTCTTTTTCTCTAGCTAGTAGAATTTTCACTACGTCTTTATTTGCTCCTGCTTTTTTGGAAGAACTAGTATTCCGAGTTGCTTGTTTGCCTGTGCCAAAGCAGAATCTGGATCAGCTATCCTGGCAGATTGTAACTGTGAATGTCATAGTTTTTGTTTTTTATCATCCGCTTAATGCTCTAACTTTCTTCCCTCGGGGAAGAATGCTATTTTTTCAGCCAATTTTTTTAATGCTGGCTGGCTTTCTAGGATCAGTTTGTCTAATGAGTTATTTGTTCAGTGGTTCTTTATGGTTGCCTGTAATAATTCACTGGTTGGTGGTTAGTTGTTGGTTGATTTTTTTTGATGGTTATGGCTTGCTTTACCAAAAAGCGACAAACAATTTGTGATTAATTGTGGTCATGAGGTCTCAGGATAATGACCAAAAAAATAATGCTACACTTGCCCTAACTTTTATCTTCTATAGCCAAGGAATAATCGCGTGAAATCCTCCCACCAGCAAGATTCCTCATCATTCAAGGTTGATTCTTCTATTAGGTCAGATCGCCAACGGGGTAGATCAAGGAAAAGTAATCGACTCGTTATCTTACTGGGAATTCTTCTGGGTTGTTGTGGTAGTGCGATCGCATTAATAACCTTAGAGCGAAGATTAGAGGCGAGTATTCCTGAATCGGTAGCTGATGTGAGTAGCTATGCCAGACCAAATACTCTAACGATTAAAGCTAATGATGGCAGTATTCTCAAAGAAATTGGTGAAGTGAGCCATGAGAAAATCAAACTTCAAGCAACTCCAGATTATTTGGCTCAAGCTTTTGTCGCTTCAGAGGATGAACGCTTTTTTCAACACAATGGAATAGACCCCAGAGGAATTGCTAGAGCAGTAGTCGTCAATATTAAGGCTCAAGATGCTAAGGAGGGTGCTAGTACGATTACTCAGCAACTAGCACGGATGGCCTATCTTACTCAGGAGAAGAAAATTTGGCGCAAGCTCAAAGAAATGAAAATTGCGAGCAAGATAGAAGCTCATTTAAGTAAAAATGAAATTTTAGAAACTTATTTAAATCTGGTTTATTTGGGTGCTGGATCTTATGGTGTTGCTGATGCTGCTTGGGTTTACTTTGCTAAAACTCCTCAAGAGCTGACTCTCTCAGAAACAGCGACTCTGGCCGGTATCGTTCCTGCTCCCAGTGTTTACTCTCCTTTTCGTAACTTAGATCTAGCGACCCAAAGAAGAAATCTGGTGTTATCGCGAATGGTGGCTGCTGGCTATATAACTGAAGCAACGGCCACAGAAGCTAGACAACAACCGATAGTCACCAACCGTAAGCAGCCTAAAAGATTGCAACGCAAGTCCCAGTATTTTACGAACTACATCGAAGAAGAATTACCCCAGTATGTAGACCCACAAATTTTGGCGGAAGGAGGAATTGTAGTCGAAACTACACTTGATCCTTTGTGGCAAACCGCCGCTGAAACTACTGTTAGTTATGGCCTAAAAAAGTATGGTAAGTGGCAAAAGTTTAGCGAAGCAGCTCTGGTTGCCCTTGATCCCAAAACAGGTGCGATTCAAGCCATGGTGGGAGGAAAAGATTTTGGGGATAACCAGTACAACCGAGTAACTCAGGCTCAAAGACAACCAGGTTCGACTTTCAAGCCTTTTGTCTATGCAACTGCGATCGCAGGTGGATTTTCTCCTTATAAGAGCTATTTGGATTCAGAGTTTTCTGTAGATGGTTATAAGCCCAAAAACTACAACAAGCGATATCGCGAACGTCAGGTCACACTCTATGACGCGCTCAAAACATCAATTAATACGATTGCTCTACAAACTATTCTTGATGTTGGGGGCAAACCAGTAGTGGAAATTGCCAAGAAAATGGGTATTGCGTCGCCAATGCAGCCTACCTATTCACTTTCTTTAGGTTCTTGGGAAGTTAATTTACTAGAACTAACCAATGCCTACGGTACCTTTGCCAACAAGGGTCAATACATTGCTGGATATGGTGTTACCAAGGTTAAAAATCGTCAAGGAGAGGTAATTTACCAAGCTGATGTCCAGTCAGTAGAGGCGATTGACTCTGATACTGCGGCCATGATGACCTGGATGATGCAGGGGGTTGTAAATTCGGGAACTGGAATTCCTGCTCAGATTGGTCGTCCTTCTGCTGGTAAAACTGGGACAACTGATGAGGCTCGTGATCTCTGGTACGTCGGTTATATTCCTCAGGTGGCTGCGGGAGTTTGGCTTGGTAATGATGACAATACTCCGACCAATGGTACGAGTGGGGTGGCTGCGGAAATGTGGCGTAAGTTTATGTTGCAAATCCTCAAAGATATACCAGTAGAGGCTTTTCCTCCTCGTCCCAAATTGACAGGGAGAGAAACCACTGTAGTTTTAGAACCATTTAAGCCCAAACGGAAACATCATGTTCGCCAACGTCGGGCACCAGCTTATACCCGTAATAATCGCTACCGTCGTCCTAGTCGTGGTTCTGCTTCGCGTACTGCTACGAAAAATCGCTCTGTTCCCAAGACTTCAGGTTCTGCTCCAGCAGCAGTAAATTCTTCTCCGGCATCGTCTTCAAACAAGCCTCAGCCTTTTATACCCAAACATAATAAAAAATTTAATCCTGCTCATAATAGCGATCGCGATTGGGTAAAAGAAAGACTCGGACGGTAGATCCGAACCAGAGAAAGTGGCACAATAAACTCTATATTGAAAATTGTAAGTTTACATTCATGACAGCAACCCCAATTAGAAGCAATAGTGCTAATTACCAAGTCCCAGATAGTTTGGGTCGTTTTGGTATCTATGGCGGTAAATACGTTCCAGAAACTTTGATGCCAGCTTTGGCCGAGTTAGAGACAGCCTATTCCAAATATAAAGATGATCCTGAATTCAATCAAGAATTAAACGGCCTACTTAAAGACTATGTTGGTAGAGCTAACCCGTTGTACTTTGCCGAGCGTTTGACTGAACATTTTGCTCGTCCTGATGGTACTGGAGCCCAGATATATCTGAAGCGTGAAGACCTTAACCATACAGGAGCGCATAAGATTAATAATGCTCTAGCTCAAGCTTTGTTGGCCATCCGGATGGGTAAAAAGCGAATTATCGCTGAAACTGGAGCAGGTCAGCATGGGGTTGCAACGGCTACTGTTTGTGCTCGTTTTGGGTTGGAGTGCATCATCTACATGGGTGTAGAAGACATGGAGCGCCAGAAGCTTAATGTTTTTAGGATGCGTCTGCTAGGTGCAACTGTTCAGCCAGTTTCAGCTGGTACTGGTACCCTCAAGGATGCCACTTCTGAAGCCATTCGTGACTGGGTAACCAACGTTGAAAATACTCACTATATTTTGGGTTCTGTGGCCGGTCCTCACCCTTATCCGATGATGGTACGCGATTTTCATGGCGTAATTGGTCGTGAAACTCGTCAGCAATGTCTCGAGAAATGGGGTGGTTTACCTGATATTTTGATGGCTTGTGTTGGCGGTGGTTCCAATGCGATGGGGTTATTTCATGAGTTTGTGCCCGACGAATCTATCAGGTTGATTGGGGTCGAAGCTGCGGGAGAAAGTGTAATCTCTGGTAAACATGCAGCAACCCTTACTGAAGGTCGTCCTGGAGTACTTCACGGAGCTATGAGTTATTTGCTCCAAGATACAGAAGGACAAGTCGTGGAAGCTCATTCTATTAGTGCTGGTCTAGACTATCCTGGTGTGGGGCCTGAACACAGCTATCTAAAAGACAAAGGTAGAGCTGAGTACTATAGTGTTACTGATGAAGAAGCGATCAAGGCTCTATGCAAACTTTCTGAACTGGAAGGTATTATCCCTGCGTTAGAAACAGCTCACGCTTTTGCTTATCTGGAGAAACTTTGTCCTCAATTAGAAGGCAGTCCTCGGATTGTTCTTAACTGTTCTGGCCGAGGAGATAAGGACGTAAACACCATTGCCAAGTATCTTGGTAACGATGGTTTTTAAGTTTTATAGGTTTAGTACTAGATTACATGGATAATTTTCAAATTTGTGACGGTGATTTAGACCGTTCTGCCGCAGCTCGTTATTTGGGTTCTGATGTAATTGCAGTGGATACCGAAACCATGGGTTTGGTGATTGGACGCGATCGCCTATGTTTAGTTCAACTATGCGATCCCCAAGGTTTTGTCACAGCAATTCGGATCGAAAGAGGGCAAACTTCTGCTCCTAATCTGGAGAAAGTTTTACAAGCAGACGATATTACTAAAGTGTTCCATTTTGCTCGTTTTGATGTTGCCCAGTTTTTAGCAACCTTTGGTGTTCAAACTACGCCTATTTTTTGTACCAAGATTGCCAGTAAACTAGCCCGTACTTATACCTCCAGCCATGGTCTCAAGAGCCTAGTTAGAGAGTTGGCCGGAGTAGAGTTAGATAAAGCTGCTCAAAGCTCTGACTGGGGAGATTTAGATAGTCTTTCAGAAGAGCAATTGAGTTATGCCGCTAATGATGTGCGCTATTTGATTGAGGCTAAAGAAAAACTGACTACAATGCTAGAGCGTGAAGGTCGCTGGGATCTTGCTCAGAAGTGTTTTCTCTCAGTTCCCGTATTTGCTGAGCTAGATAGTAATCACTATGCCAATATCTTCGAGCATTGATTTATTAGTTTGTGCTTAGAAACTGCCTGCTACTTTGATTTAACAGGTGGTTTCTGGCTTTCTACTCAGAATTAGGACTTTCTATGGCAGACTCGCCTCGTCACTATCTTTGGCAGAATTTCAACTGTACTTATACTGTGCGTGGTTTGAGTAATTCTTCAAATCGCACACCAGCTATAGTTCTGATTCATCCCATTGGTGTCGGTTTGTCCAAAGCTTTTTGGCAACCTTTTGTGGCAGCTTGGCTTCAGCAAAGTCCCAATTCAGTAGTTTATAATCCTGCCCTGTTGGGGTGCGGTGATAGCGATATGCCTGCTGTGGCTTATTCTGCACTTGATTGGGCAAAACAACTCAAGTATTTTGTTGAGAACATAGTCAAACAACCGGTGATTTTGACTGTTCAAGGAGCATCTTTTTCGATTGCTATTGAATTGACTAAAATAATTAGTGATCCTCAGTTAATTAGGGGATTAGTACTGGCAGCTCCTCCAGCTTGGTCTACGATGACTAAGGCCGCTAATCCTCTGGTACAAAAACTACTTTGGAATTTGTTATTTGATTCCCCTTTTGGTTTAGGTCAGTTGTTTTATCTATATGCTCGTCGTCGGCAATTTTTAGCCTCTTTTTCCCAGCGTCAATTGTTTGCTGAGGCTGAATCTTTTAGTGATCGCTGGTTAGATACTTTGATTGTAGGATCGGCCAACTTAAGTAGTCGTTATGCAGTTTTTTCGTTTTTAGCCGGTTTTTGGCGAGATGACTATACTTTAGATATTGCAGAAATAAAGCAACCTACCCTGGTAGTATTTGGAGAAAAATCTTCTAGTATTAGTCGAGAAGGCCTTACTGAAACCCTACAAGATCGCCAGAATCTTTATCTGAAGCAGTTATCTCAAGGACAAGTCACAGTTATTGAAGGGCGTAATGTACTCCCGATAGAATCAACATCTAGGTTTGTGGAGGTGGTGCATGATTTTTGGCAAAAGCTACCGGCAAATTCCCGTGATTTCTAGAATTTTTAGTCCCAAGCAATCAGCTAAATCGGAATCGATCAAAGGAGTTTGGATCGCTAATCAGCCACATAGTCAGTTTTTAACCTCTGCTGAAAGTATCCAACGTGGAATCAGAAAACTGCTTGAAGAAGATGTTAATACTATTTTCCCTGTGGTTTGGACAAGGGGCTATACTCTCTATCCTAGCCAGGTTATGACTACTTATGGTTTTCCTGAAATTGCTTCTTTTTATCAACAACAAAATCGTGATCCTTTAGCAGAAGTGATTGCTGAAGCCAAGAAATATGACTTGAAAGTAATTCCTTGGTTTGAGTATGGTTTTGCAGCCTCTCATTTACGCCATGGCGGTCATTTGATTGAGCAATATCCTCATTGGCAGGGTATGGACTATCAAGGATCAAGCTTAATTCATGGGGGTTTGAACTGGATGAATAGTTTTCATCCTGAGGTACAGCAGTTCATGCAGAGATTAATTTTAGAAGTTCTGCAAAGATATGATGTGGCGGGTTTTCAAGGTTGCGATCGCTTGCCTGCTGCTCCTGTCCAAGGTGGCTATGATGAATACACTCTTAAACAATATCAATCTGAGTTTGAGCAATTACCACCCACAAATTATCGAGATATTAGATGGCTCAAGTGGCGCAGTGATTTGTTAACCGAATTCTTAGCCGATCTAGTCCAGAAAGTGAAAGCTAGCAAACCTCAGGCCATTGTTTCTTTGTCCCCTGCTGTTTATCCATTTTGCCGAGATAATCTGCTACAGGATACTAAAACTTGGGTTGATCAAGGGTTAGGAGACTGGATTCATCCCCAAATTTACCGTTCTGACTTTCGACACTATCGCTACGAAGTCGATCAAATCAAAAAACAGTTTGCTCCCCAATACTGGCGTAAATTTGCTCCTGGAATTGCTCTCAAAGCGAATCAAAAATTTCTTAGCGATCGCGATCTTAATAAATGTCGTCAACTAAATCGCAAAGCTGGCTTTGCAGGAGAAGTCATATTTCATTATTAACTTTTACTGGTTACTAGTTCCAGTAGTCGTCACCATTCTCTTGAGGTTGACGATGCAGCATGACGTTTACATCGTTGGGAGTATAGAGATAAGTCTTCTGACCTATCCAAGTCGTAGTTCCTTCAATGGCACAGCTACAACCTGCCATCATGTCTGCTGCTTGCTTAGCAGAGGCTTGTTCTAGTTTCGATAGGTTGAGAACTACCGTATGACGTTCTTTGAGTTTTTGCAGGGCAGTTCTGATATCATCCTGACTTTCTGGTTCGATAAAAAAAATCGATGTATATTCCCGCATACTTATACTCATAGTTTGGCAAACCAGTTTTTGTTGACTTTTGCTTCCACATCTTAACAGCAGTCGTTATCTTAGTACAAGCGATCTGCTATTGGTTCAAAAACACTCTAAAATAATTCGAATCTAAATATAACTAAAAAAAGCTACTTGTACCATAGCGAGTCTATTCTAAGCGCAATTTCTTGAACTGGCGATCCCAAATTGGAATTTAATAAAACTGTAACGTGTCCAAGCTTTCTCCCTGGACTGGATTTACCCTTGTCATACCAATGCACAAAACTGTGGGGAATCTGCCTAATTTGCTCTCTTGCTTCAGCATAATCACTATCTGAAGTTTCGTAGCCTAGTAAATTAACCATTAGTGCTGCTGGGCTAAGCATTTGCGGACTAGCTAGTGGTAACCCAGCTACTGCTCTAAGTTGCATTTCAAACTGTGAAATATCACAGCTATCTAGGCTGTAATGGCCAGAGTTATGAGTACGAGGGGCGATCTCATTAATTAATAGCTGATTTTCCTTGGTTAAGAAAAATTCGATTCCCAAAACTCCTACATAATCCAGTTCTCTAACTAAAGTTGTCGCAATCTCGCTTGCTGACTTGGCCACATCGGAGCTAATTTCGGCAGGAGCAATTACCCATCGACAGACCTGTTCTTTTTGGATGGTTTCTACAACAGGATAAGTAACAACTTGATCACGTTCGTTACGCGCCACCATAATAGCCAGCTCTTTGCTAAAAGGAATAAAATCTTCTAACAGCATTGCTGGGCGATCATACTTGTGCCAAATATGAGTTAATGCGGTTAAATCCTGAACAATAAATGTTCCCTTGCCATCATAGCCATGACGACAAGCTTTCAAAACCTGAGGGAAACTAGTATTGGAGAATTGAACTAGATCGCTATCTGGTTTGAGTAACGTAAATTGAGGTACTGGCAAGTCTATTTTTTGTAGGTAAGTACGTTGGTCATATTTATCTAGTAAAGGTGCCAGGGCATTAAGAGAAGGAAGAAAAATGACTCCTTGCTCGACTAATTTCTCTAGAGCATCGAGATCAATAAATTCGTTTTCAAAGGTAATGACATCGCAAAGTGCGGCTAACTTGCTTGTAACTTGAGCATCTGCAATCGCGCCTAAAACAACCCCATTAGCTCTTCTGACTGCAGGATCGTTTTGATGAGGAGTTTGGACAATTAATTCCAAATTTAACTTTGGGGCAACTTGACCCATCATCCAAGCTAACTGACCGCCACCAACTACGCCGACTTTCTTCGCTGTCATGGTCTGCTGTGAGATTTAATGCTCAATTGTGTAACCTCATACGAAACCAGACAACAGCAATCCTTGTCAAGTTATGGTTGATTCGGTGAATAAGTAAAGTAAGGATTGAAGGAAAGCTCACAAAATTATAAATAGTCAACACTGATCGAGATTTGCTACTACAATATCGACCAAACAACACAGTATTCTGGTGGACTAATGGCAGCAACTATCAAACTCAAGGTGTTTCGGGGATTGCGAGGTAATTTATCGTATCGCCTAACTTACATCGGATTAACGATTACTCTAGCCTTTATCCTACTGGCATTTACTGCCCCCATAATGCAAGATTTGGGCTGGCTTCAAAGCCCTACAGAATCTCTAATTAATCCTATTCATGAACCCCCAAGCTTTAAACATTGGTTTGGGACAACTCGTCAGGGCTATGACGTTTTTGCTCGGACTATTTTTGGGGTTCAAGCAGCTCTCAAAGTTGTTATTTTAGCCACTACTTTAAGCCTAATTTTGGGCGTGCCTTTGGGTCTAATAAGTGGCTATTTAGGAGGGAAAATCGATAAAGTTTTGCTATTTTTGATGGATACAATTTATACCCTACCAGGGCTATTACTTTCCGTAACTTTAGCCTTTGTCGTTGGTAAAGGTGTCATCAATGCAGCGATCGCGCTTTCGATTGCCTATGTTCCCCAGTATTATCGTTTGGTGAGAAATCATACCGTTAGCGTTAAAACCGAACTTTTCATCGAAGCAGCTCAGGCAATGGGGGCTTCTACTCAAAGAATTCTGACTCGTTACTTATTTTCCAATGTGATTCAAAGTGTACCCGTACTTTTCACTCTGAATGCTGCTGATGCGATTCTAATCCTTGGGGGTTTGGGTTTTCTCGGTTTAGGTCTACCTCCAGAAGTTCCTGAGTGGGGTCACGATCTAAGACTGGCTTTAGATGCTTTGCCGACAGGAATTTGGTGGTCAGCGACCTTTCCTGGTTTAGCAATGACCTTGATGGTTACGGGTCTATCTTTGGTGGGTGAGGGTTTGAGTGAGATTCTCAATCCCAAGACCAGAAGGTAATCTCTTTTTTGATGGCTTCCTCACAGCAAAGTGAAGATTAAGTAAACTTACCCAAAAAAACGACCTGAGGGTCTAGGTCATAAGTATTTTCTACAGTAATATAATCACAAGAACAAATTTATATAACAATAG
>CAZSEZ010000040.1:0-21607 GCA_964606015.1 uncultured bacterium | reverse complement strand
TTATGGGGATAAGCCTGGTGTCCCACATCCCAGACAACCTTATCTCGATCTAAATCTAGAGTTTGATAAAGAGCCACTGTCAACTCCACCACTCCCAAACCTGGACCGAGGTGACCGCCACTAGCAGCAACAGTTTGTAAATGCTTTTCTCTAATTTGACGGGCAATATCTTCGAGTTGCCTGAGGGACAAGCCGTGCAACTGATTAGGATGAGTTATTTCGCTTAAGTGCATACCGTCGTGTTCTCTAAAATTTTCCGTTATAGATCGAATTATCCTACTTTTGCTACCCATTAGGCTATTACAAGATATTTCTTTCCTGCTGTACTCAGGGGAATATCTAAAAGAAAAGAACTAATGAGCTTAAAGCCATAGAAAACTTAACAAAAGCTTATGTTACTTATAGTAGTTAGTTATCAAAACTTTTGCTATCCACAGTTGGAGGAAGAGACAGTAATATAGTCTTGGTGAAGAATATAAAATTTAGCTTAAGGAAAATCACCTTCTTTCTGTAGGATATTAGTAGAAGATTATTTGAGTGTAGGAATCAAACGTGAATTAAACAGGATTCTTAGATTTTTTTTGCTACACTTACTCGCTTAGTTTCTGAACACAGTACCAACTCACACTAAAGTCATTGATGAGTGTATCTGAACCCCTAGTTGCAAAGCTCCTAAAATCATTTCCTGATTGGCGAGCCCAAATGTATTTCAAGTCATCTTTAACGGCACTTTCTCACGCAATGGAAGACCGCGTTTTAGCCGACTCGGAAGCACCTTTGGTAATTGCTAGTTTCCAGAAAGAGCGGTTTTACCGCCAAGAAGCACATCGCTACAGAAGGATTGCAGCCAAGACAGATCAAGTTTATGTACTTGCTGCACCAGAAGCTGATTTTAAGAATAGCTCTGATATCTATGAAACTATTGCTTTTACTCCCGAAGACTCTTTAAGCCAAGAATGGCATCTAATTGTAATCGGGCACCAGTATAGCTGTTGCTTGATCTGTGGCGAAAAAATGGGGACCCAACCCTCAACAGGCAAAGGTTCCGCGATGGACGCTAGCAGACGCTTTGAAGGAATCTGGACTTTCGACCCTGAGGTCAGCATTAAAGCAGCAGAATTGCTTTTAGAAAGGATTCTAGACTACCGTCCCGAACTAGCTACTAAAATCCAGCAAGCTCGTCAGAAATACTTGTTTTCGACAATTCTCAAATCTAAAACGGGTGGGAGATCCCCTAGTTTACAGAATAATCCCGCGACCAACCCCGATCCTTTTGTTCAGCGTTTAGTAAGCTACTTGCAAGCAGGACAATACAAATTACTCAAAGCCAATAAATCTTTGGCACTCAAGCAACAGAAAGAAAGACTAGTCAACTCTGTTACTGATGCAATTAGGCGATCATTGGACACAAAAGAAATCCTACAAGTTGCCGTCCAAAAGCTTGGTGAAGGCATGGGGGTATGTCGATGTATTGTTTATCGCTGCCATGAAGATGATGCCACAGCTGAAATCAATCACGAGTTCGTACAACCGGGTATTGAATCGGTCAAGGGACAAACTTGGCACCTTAGAAATAATCCCTTATTTGCAGAAGTAATTGCACAGCACGAAACCCTAATCATTGACGATACTCAAGAAGAGCCTCGGCTTAGAGAAACGTCTGCCAAACCCGGGATGGGTAGATATTTACAGGGTTTGGTTAAAGACTTCTCCATTGCTTCTTGGTTATTAGTTCCAGTCTTATATCAAGATCACCTACTAGGTATGATTGAGCTACATCATTGCGATAGCGCATCAATTCAGTGGAAAGCAGACGATGTGGCCTTAGTAGATGCGATCGCAACTCAAGTGGGAGTAGCCTTAATTCAAGCAGAAGCCTACGCCAACCTCGAAGACCTCAATGAACAACTAGAAGCGCTAGACCGTACTCGCTCCAATCTAGTAGCTATAACAGGACACGAACTCAGAACTCCCCTTTCGACAATTCAAGTCTGTTTAGAGAGTTTAGCAACCGAGCCAGACATGTCTCCTGAATTGCGTCAGGTTATGCTCAATACAGCCCTAGATGATGCTGAAAGAATGCGTAACCTAGTCCAGGACTTTTTAACTCTTTCGCGTCTCGAAAGTGGCAGAGTAGAGTGGAATCCAGAACCCCTGTCAATTGCTGAATGTATCGACCTAGCCCTTAGTAACGTTAAAGCCCGTATTTCTGGTGAGAAAATCCCTGAGATTCAGAACCTTGTTTCCCCAGAATCTCCTCTAGTTAGAGCAGATGGTGAATGGCTAGTCGAAGTCTTAGCCAAACTACTAGATAATGCTTGCAAATTTACCAGTATTGAGGGTCAAGTCAAGATTATTGTCAAAACCAACGATTCCAACAAACTCGAAGTTACTGTTGCTGATACAGGCAAAGGCATCGAGCCCAATCGTTTAGAAACAGTATTTGATCGCTTTTACCAAGAAGAAGGGGCTTTACGTCGTTCTGCTGGAGGGACAGGACTAGGACTAGCTATCTGTCGTCAGATAGTTAGTGGTTGGGGAGGCACTATTTGGGCAGAATCCGCGGGCAAAGATCTCGGTAGCGAATTCCACTTTACAATACCTGTTTTCGATCTGCCTGCTAACTTTAGCGATCGCCAAAATACTAGCGTACAAAGTAAGAAAGCCAAGAAACCTAAGAAATCTAGGAAGAAAAAATAAAGCTAGCAATACTCAAACTTCTGCCACAGCCACATAAATCGCGATTAGCATGGCAAAAACTAAGGACTTGATCTGAAATCAGGAAATACAACCCTAGTAAGCTCAAAAGATTGCTTGTAAATCCTCAAGATTTCCAGAATTTACTTCATTCGGCCTTTCGCTCTTGTTCTACTAAATATTGTTCGCCATCAGTAAAATCTAGGCGCTCAAATTGCACCTTTCCCTTTAGCACAATATCTTTGCCTTGCTCAGGTAAATTAGCATTAGTCAGAATCCAGATCACTCCCGTACTATCCTGAATCTGGTACGCTCCTCTTTTTAACAAAGGAACTGTTTGCAAGACTTTTCCAGCAATATAGACAGTACTAGATTCCTTTTGCGCTGTGATGTCAGCAATCTTCGACGGATTTTCATAACTAGAAAACCAATTACAACTCGCTAATACCAAAGAGCTTGTGAGCAAAAATGCTATCTGAACTGAGCTTTTGAGCGACATTCTCGTGCTAATCCTGGGAGTGTAATCTTTCTCATTATTATCAAACCCATCTAGAACGTCCACGTTTTCTCAATTTCGGTTAGTTGTTTTAGCGATCGCTGCTGCTTTAAAAGCTTGAGTATACTGCTGATAACCCCCAGGAAAAGCTAAATTCACAGTTAAAGGATCTTCTACGTCTCTAGGATCGCCAATCCCAGAAATAACCTGAGAACAGTCTGCGTTAAGCTGCAAAGCCTGACGATTTTTCAGTTCTCCAGCACTGCTATCCACATAAACAACCAGATTATCTGTTTCAAATTCTCTTCCTAGAGCTTGAACCAATTCTAAGAATCCACGATCGCTACCACCACGCTGAAAAATTAATTGACCGTTGTGTTCCAATGCCTGACTAGTGACAGTATCACCCACACCAATAATTATCGGCATCTGTTCTGGGTCAAAGTTTGCTTGGACTAACTCAAGTAGTTCTTTTAGACTATGAGGAGCTTGGCGACTATTAAAGTCCTGGCCTAAAGGGTAGCTTCCTGTTTTCAGATAGTAATAATGATTTAGAATAAATAGTACTCCCGCTTCTTTGATTGCTCCTCTAAGCATAAATTGTAAATCTGTTGTGCCAGAGCTATTTTCTGCTGCGTATTGAATGATTTCCTGACCTTGCGCATCTCTTCCTAGATTAGGAGCAAAATGAACAAAAAAAGAACCTGCTAAACCTTGATCTGCTGACTCTACTAACAACCTATCTGTAAATTCTTTCATAGCCTGCTGTAGCTGCAAGTACAACCGATCACTTTTTAAAGCGGCATAAAAAATATTGAGATTAATTGTTGGGGAAACTTTATTATCCAGAATAGTTGCCTGAATACAACGGTCTAGCTCTTCTGAAGTCAAGTTATGGGAATGCTCGGCGAAAAAAGACCTCAAACTATTCTCGATTCGCTGAGGAACCGCTGCCAAAAAAGCCAGTTCTGCTTCGCTAACTCCTGGGTGAGATACATTACCATAGCAATCCTGCCACTGTACCCCACCACCAGCTAAACCAGGTAAATAAAATCCTTGCTCTTTGACCAACTCAGGATCTTCAAATGTCCTTTCAACAATGCCCTTAACCCCTCTTTTCCCAATATGTTCGCCATTAGTTAAAACAAAAAAATGATCACGAAAAGCAGTAGTAGCCTCGACATATTTGCGATCCATAGTTCTAGTCAGAGGATCTTGTACTAACTCCATACAAACCCCATCCAAATCCTGAATTATCAAAAGATTTTCAGTTTTTGCCATTAGATCGATCCAGGCTTGGTGGTCGAGAGAATAAGAGTTTTGGGCTAGAGACATTATCAGAAAATAAAAAGATTCAATATAACTGAGCTTACCAAACCACAAGTAAGAAACTGAGATCAAAAAAGCGATCGCAGTAATTACGATCGCTTTTCTATCCACTTAAGAGATTTGTTAATCCAGATTCAATTAATCTAGCTCAACAAATTAGTCTTCAAGAGGCTTGATTTTCAAAGTCAATTCATTAGTAGCTGTACCACCGTAATTATCAGTAACTGTATAAGTCATTACGTGTCCAGGATTGACATTGGGGGTACTACCCGCTTCAAAGACCAATTTAACAGATGTTTGACGGCTACTACCTCTTCCTGTAACGTCTAACACAAACTTACCACTACCTACGTAGCTATAACCAGAGTTAGCACCTTCAGTCTCATTTCTGTATCCTACCAACTCACTATTGCCGTTCTTATAGACGTAGAACTCTTCACCTGTTAGACCAGCACCTAGAGCATCTACAGTAACACCAGCGATGTTAATAGATAGCCGCTCGTTAGGATTAGTATCTAAGTCAGCATCGTCAATTAGGTTACTAATAGTGATTGTAGTTCCTACATAGCCTTCACCAGAACCTTGCTCCGCAGTAGGAGGAAGATTATAAGTGTAAGGAGATGGATCAATCTCATCTGGGATACCATCACCGTCATTATCTGGATCTTCCCAGTTAGGAATACCATCATTATCTATATCTTGTGTAGGTACGCCACGATCTGGATCGATGAGAGGTACGATTCCATCACCATCAGGATCGCCGAAGGGCATACTTTCTTCAATATCAGAAGTACCATCTCCATCGCTGTCACACAAAGGAAGAATTGAAGTTTCGATAATAAAGTTGGACTGAGTAGTATGTCTCTCAGCAAAGAAGAAGTCAAAGTCGTAAGTTTGACCAATTTCTAATCCTAGTTGTCCAGCTACAGAGTCAACGTCGACACTAGCATCTTGTCTAGCGTGAACACCACCTAAATCAATAACTCTCTGACCATTAATGAAAACCCAAACATCATCATCACCACTGAAGTCCAGAACCTCGCCACCTTGATAAGTGAACTGAGTTTGAATTTCGTAAGTGAAGTGGAAGTTTTTGTTGCGTCCTTCATTACCCATCATTTCATTATTAATGGGGAAGAAATCAGTATTCTGATAACGGTATAAACCATCATCTGTCTTGGTGAGAGTAATCGAGTATGACTTGCTCTCATTCACTCCAGCAACATCGCGATACCACTGGTCAAAAGGCTCTTGACCGTTTGTGGTACGAGTAGTGCCACCAGGATTCGCATAAACAGGTTTGCGATCAGCTCCCAGTTCAACATTAACCATGTTACGGTCGTTACCGATCCTATACTGGAAATCTGGGTGAGTATCGGAGAAATCACGAATTGTACCAGCTAGCTCTAGAGTGTCTCCTGGTAGGGGACAGCTCAAAACAGCCACGCTAAACTCATCTAGAGTATCGGTAATTTCTCTTTGTAACTTAGCTTTAACAGCTCTAGTAAAGTCAGAGAAACCATCAGAAACTTCAACAAAACCATCATCTCCACCGACTACTCTGTCAGTGTACTGATTAGTTACACGATTATCGCTGAAGGATTCGATTGGTAGACCATTTACAGTAATACCTTGATTAACTGCTTGATCTCTTCTCTGGTTTATCTTTCTTCTGTTTTGAACATTCTCTGTACCATCACCAGAGATATCAATAACTAGGACTTCACCATCGTACTCATTGTTCAAAATTGAGGTAGTTGCAGTCTGTAAACCTCTAGCAATCCCTGTCGCCCAGCCGACAATATTGTTACCCCAATTGTTTAGAGTATTTGGATGAACAGCCCGAGTTCGAGCACCAGGACGGGGCAGATTATCAAGATAATCTGCAAAAGCTCTAACTTCTTCTTCTGTTTTGAGTAATTGCCAAGGCACAGGTGCAGCAGGGCGCTGTGCCCAAAATACGACACCAACAGCTAAACCATCGGGCATAACTGTAATTGCATCAATAACTTCTTGATCACGGAAGGCTGCTGCGTAACCATCCATCTGTAAATTGTACTCACTGGAATTAACACTCCCCGAAATATCGATCGCGAGCATCAGCTCGGTAGATACTGGAGTAGTTCCATTGGCTAGGGCTGCATTGGAGCTGGAAAGAGCCAAGCTTCCAAATCCCACAAGAGGTACCAAACTTCCTGCGGCTATTCTTTTTAACTTGAAACGATTCAACATCTGATTATACTGATTACAAACTTATGGCTAAAAATCTGAAGTAAAGCACTAATAGCTAAACCTCTAAATGTGTGTGGTGAATGCGGGCGAGTAAAAATACTCTTTTATGACTTACTAAATATCGTCACAAATATCTTCTAGATCGTATCCAGCTTCAACATCTTCACTAATCGCTGTTAGATCCAAGAGATCGTCTACTTCGATACCATCGATTTCGCCAATAAAGTTTTGTACAGCAACCAAAACATCCTCATCGTTGTCTAGGTCACCATATTCATAACAGAATCTTTCTGCTGCACTTCCGAAATCAAAATCATCATCATCAGCATGAGCAGGAGATGCTACAAACATTGTTCCCAACGCTAGAATTGCAAGAGTTAAAGAGGTTAGTTTTTTCATTATTAGTCCTTTACCTAAATTAAATTGTGTGTGCGTCTGTTTTAAATAAAACTTTTGTCTTTGCTTGTATTACATACCGAATCTCTTACAAAGTTAGCAATTACCCACTAAATAAGTAAATCCAGAAAAATACTGTTTTTACTCGATAAATTTTCAATAAATATACAGTTACTAAGCTTTATGATCTCAGTAGTATTCAAAGCTCATCTACTACTCTTTTGGAAAACAACACAAAAAAAAATAGTCAGTCTTCACTCACAAAATCCAATACTTCATATGGGAAACAAAGAACTTCATTACAAGTTTTCAAATGCCAAGAAAATGTCCGTATTTTCCCTTAGTTACTAACTATTAGCAGCCGAAAAAGTTGTCTTTGATAGCGATCGCGATAGTAGAACTACACAAACTAACTCAACTTCAACTTCATGTAAGTCATACCAAAAAACCCAGAAATACTACTCATTGCTAAAGCACTAATGATGTCGAGTAGTTTAGGAACTTCATCAAATAACCCTCTCACTCCAGGCTGATTACTATACAAGTAGAAGAAAATTGGGATTGTGCTCAAATTGCGATCGCAGTAAAAATTTGCCTTACTTCCTCTCCTTGACATACAATGGGCTTCTCTCAAAATCTAGAAAAGATAAAGCTCGTAGCAACGTCAATAGAATTTAGTCGCAATCATGAAACAGTTACAAGGAAGAGATTTACTAAGCATTGCCGACCTTAATCCTCAAGAGCTTGGAGAGTTATTAGACCTAGCCTTAAAATTAAAAAACGGAGAAGTAGAACCTAAATCTAATAAGACACTGGGTCTCCTATTTTCTAAAGCTTCAACGAGAACTAGGGTGTCTTTCTCTGTCGCGATGTATCAGCTAGGAGGACAAGTAATCGATCTCAACCCAAATGTGACTCAGGTTGGTAGAGGAGAGCCATTAAAAGACACAGCAAGAGTATTAGGCCGCTATTTAGACGTATTAGCAATTCGGACTTTTGCCCAAAAGGATTTAGAGACTTTTGCTGAATATGCAGGAATTCCCATAATTAATGCCCTAACTGATTTGGAACATCCTTGTCAGATACTGGCTGATTTACTGACTATGCAAGAGTGTTTTGGCTCTCTAGAGGGCTTAACTTTAACTTATGTAGGTGACGGAAATAATGTGGCTCATTCTCTTTTACTAGGAGGCGCTTTAGCAGGAGTCAATATAAGAGTGGCGACACCACAAAATTATCAACCTAGTAAGGCAATTGTTGATCAGGCTCAAACATTAGCCAAAGGGCAAACGCAAATAACTGTCACAACTGACCCCATAGCAGCGGTAGAAGGTTGTCACGCTATCTATACAGATGTTTGGGCAAGTATGGGACAAGAGGACTTAGCTGATAGCAGAATTCCAATTTTTCAACCTTATCAAGTCAACGGCAATTTACTGGCTCATGCAGATAAAGATGCAATTGTTTTACATTGTTTACCAGCACACCGAGGCGAAGAAATCACTAACGGCGTTATGGAAGGGACGCAGTCAAGAGTTTGGATGCAGGCAGAAAACAGAATGCACGCCCAAAAAGCTTTGCTAGTAGGTTTGCTAGGAGCTAGCTAGCATCTAATCCGAATTTTCGAGATATTTGAGTAATGCTTGTAATCCCAGCAAATAACTATCTGCGCCAAAACCGCTGATTTGGCCAATCGCAATCGCAGCGATATAAGAGTGGTGGCGAAACTCTTCACGACGATAGATATTACTAAGGTGAACCTCTACAGTCGGGATAGCTACAGCAGCCAACGCATCTCTGATCGCGACACTAGTATGCGTGTAAGCGCCAGCATTGATGATAATTCCCTGAAACGAATCTCTGGCGGAATGAATCTCATCAATCAACTTTCCTTCAGAGTTTGACTGCACAAAAAACAAGTAAGCTCCTAACCTACTTGCTTCAACTTCGAGATTCTTATTTATGTCTGCTAAAGTTAGCGAACCATATACACCAGGTTCCCTAGTACCCAACAAGTTCAGGTTGGGACCATTTACTACTAATATGCGTGGTTGAGGCAAAATAATTGTCCTCTATTTACGATATGAGCCTAACGACGACGGGTTCTGTCGTTAACAGGAATGGGAATCAACTCTGGTTCAGGCTCTGCTTCAGGCCCTAGTAGAAGCTCAATCAGCTTCTGCGCCAATTCTTTTACCTTCTCTATTACTTTGTCTAAGTAGTCCATGTAAAAGATAACTCCGTGAAAATGCGGTTAGTGCAATCAGACAGCCAGATATCACTATTCGAGATCTCTAGGTATGATGCAACCGGAGAACCGCCTTACAATCGCACTATTCTATAATTGGTGCTTAATACTTAGACTAACACAGGTTAGAGATTTAGGTTATCTCTAGATTAAAGATTGATGAAACTATCAAGCATAGTTCGAAGAGGAAGAAGGTGGCTCGCTAGCACTCCAGAACGGGCTTTGGATGCTGCCTACAGAGCTGCGATTAAGATCAAAGCGATCGAAGATGACCATTTTCAGGGGCAAAAAGTATCGAATAAAACGATGCAGTATTCCCCCAGTGTGGTCAAAGTATTTCGGGATGATGTCAACAGCTACCTTAATACGATCAAGGTTCGCTTAGGTGAATTTAACTCTAGTCGAGCCTTACTTATATTCTCGGAAAACTCCTCTTCTAGCGAGATTACAGTAATTTCTCCTGAAAACGAGATTCTACAACAACCTGATTTATCTGCAATCGAAAAACTCGACTATATCGATGCAGTGACAAGTAAATACAAAAAAAATACCGAAGAAGTTCTCAATCTAACGACAAGAAAAGAAAACACAACGGTTATTTCGCAACAACGGGAAAATAATCCTGACACAGATACTATCTCGAATAAAACAGGAGTCTTACCCCGCTCCTTCATGAGAACAATTAATCGTATTCGCCAGGAAATAGACCCTGAGGCAGAAAACACAGAAGAAGAAGTAATCAAAAAGTTCAGAAAATCACGAAATAAAACAGTTATTTCAACTTATTTCTTGTTAATTTTGATTATTGTGCCTCTATTTACCCACCAGGTAACCAAAAATTTTCTGATTTCTCCTTTGGTAAAGCAATACTTTAGCGATCGCGAACAAATTGTCTTTATCAATCAAGATCTCGAAGAAGAAGCTTTAATGGAGCTACACCGTTACGAGGAAAATCTGCATTTCAAAAGTCTAATTGGTCTAAGTCCACCAATATCTCAAGCAGAGGTGGAGGTAAAGCTACACGAAAAGGCAGAAGAGCTTGCAGAGCAATATCGGAACTTAGGAGTAAATGGTGTTAGTAATGTTTTTGCAGATTTTTGTTCCCTACTAGCTTTCGCCCTGGTCATCTTTTTATGTAAAAAAGAGATCGCCACTATCAAATCTTTTCTTGACGAAATTGTCTATGGTTTAAGCGATTCGGCAAAGGCTTTTTTAATTATTTTGCTAACCGATATGTTTGTTGGCTACCACTCACCTCATGGTTGGGAAGTAATTCTTGAGGGGATTTCGCGTCACTTGGGACTACCAGAAAATCACGATTTTAATTTTTTGTTTATCGCTACCTTTCCCGTAATTCTGGATACTGTATTAAAGTATTGGATTTTTCGCTATCTAAATCGGATTTCTCCATCCTCTGTAGCTACTTATAAGAACATGAACGAATAGATGCTCACTTTCTTGTATCTCTAGGCTCACATCGCAACACAATGTAGCAATACGTAGTTTATTGTTGATGGCTGATGTAGTCAATGATTATTGATTGAGAATTAAATTCTACAGTTCCTAAAACCATTAAAAGCGGAAGCTAGCTTTTAATTTTGGTTGGATCTTGACGAAGCAAAGTAATTAATAAAGTCAGAAATCCCCCATAAGCGAGAACTTGAGCCAAATAAAGGGTTTGACGATAACCAAAGAGAGCCTTGAGTAAAATCCCAGGAAAAGCACGATCGCTTAAAAT
The DNA here is from genome assembly GCA_964606015.1 of uncultured bacterium. Taxonomy (GTDB): domain Bacteria; phylum Cyanobacteriota; class Cyanobacteriia; order Cyanobacteriales; family Xenococcaceae; genus Hyella. The sequence continues at coordinate 10,471 of CAZSEZ010000040.1, read as the reverse complement.
CTGTGAACCGTCCCAGACCTGCTGACCAAGAAGACAAGAACCAGTAGCACCCAAACACCAATTATGTCCCGACAATTCTGACCACAGGAATACAGAACGGTCTAAGTGAAACAAACAACTGAGAACCAGCCCGCCAACAATAAGCAGCAATAATGTTGTCATCACCTGAAAAAATAAGCGTAAATCTAATTTGACCCCTACAGCAAAGAGTAACCAACCCAATACCACAGCCAGGGTCAAACCAGCAAAAGCGCCAACAGTAGGGAGTTTCCAAGCTTGCTGAAATTTAGCCAAAATGAATAAGACAGTTTCAAAACCTTCGCGCAAAACCGCGATCGCAACCAGAAAAAATACGGCTTTCCCAGCACCAGTACCGGCCAAAGCAGTTGTAATACTGGACTCGATTTCGCCTTTGAGAGATTTTGCTTGGGCATTCATCCACAACAGCATCCAACTCAACATAGCGATCGCAATTAGGCCAAAACCAGTTGCCAAGAGCTGTTTGAGTAGCGGAGCATAAATGCTATCGGTAGAAGTTAGATGACTAACCATTGTCGCAAGCAAAACTCCTACAAGCAAGCTACCAACAATCCCCACCACAATTCCACCATAAACCCAAACATAAAGCTTTGTTTGTTGAGCCTTGGCCAAAGCAGCCATCACAATTCCGACAACGAGGGCAGCTTCAAAACCTTCGCGTAGGGTAACAATAAAAGAGGGGAAAGCAGCAGTTAAATCCATCTTGATAGCAGGTTCTTGATCGAGCAGGCAGGAATCACAAAAAGATAAAGTATCTGACCTTATCGAGAATCGTACCAAAATAGTCTAAAAAAATAGTAAAGAATTCTAGTTACAGGACGTGAGTCACATTAAGTAACATCGCGAACACCTTAACTTAAATCAGATCGCTAACGCCCTTTCTAATAATGATCAATTCCCCAAGCAGTTTTCCAGAGACTCCCAACAAGCGTGTAGCTAGATACAGCTATAGTAAGCAGCGTTTTTTGTTAGTTCTACTGGCAGTTATCTTGACGCTTGGAGCATTTTTTCGTTGTTATAACTTGGAACACAAGCTCTATTGGCACGATGAAGTATATACATCTATTAGAACCGCAGGCTATGACGGAAGCGAAGTAGTCAAAGAAGCTTTTACAGGAGAAGTTATTGACGTTGGCAATCTCATGCGATTTCAGCATGTGGACAATGGAAAGACTTGGCAAGATAGCTGGCAAAAATTAGTCGATCATCCCGAACATCCACCTTTGTACTATGTGTTATCAAGAGCTTGGCAACAACTGTTGGGTAGCTCAGTTGCTTCTGCTCGTAGTCTCTCGGTTTTCTTTAGCTTATTACTGTTTCCCGCAGTTTTTTGGTTGTGCTGGGAATTATTTGACCATAAAACTCCTGGTTGGTGGGCTATGGGTGTATTAGCGATTTCCCCAGTACAGGTTTTGTATGCGCAAGAAGCAAGAGAATATAGTCTGTTATTGCTGACGACTGCTATTAGTTGTGCCACTCTAATCTCGGCTGTGAAACACCGAAAAAAATCATGGTGGGGGCTATATGCAGTAGCAACAGCATTAAATTTGTATGTTTCCTTGTTAGGGGGTTATGTAGCGATCGCACAAGGCGTTTATATCCTGATCCTTGAAAAACTGCGCCCGACTAAAGTTAGCATTAGCTATGGTATTTCTAGCATTATTTCATTGATTTTGTTTTCGCCTTGGCTGTGGAATATGTATACACAGTGGGGAGTTTTGAAAGCCAAAACTAGTTGGACTGATATGTCTCGTCCTTTTATCGAATTGCTACGTTACTGGGAGCTACATCTTAACAGTACTTTTATCGATTTTTATCCCTCTGTCAGTGGTTATATTTCAGTTAGGATCTTTGGCTTTGTCTTGGCTTTTGTTCTAGTTTGTTATCACTTACTTTATCGACAAACTAAACCGCACACTAGACTGCTACTCATTTGTGTAGCTATTGTGCCGACAATGATGTTAATTCTACCTGATGTAATTGATGGTGGGATCAAATCCATCATGACCCGCTATTTTTTACCTAGTTTATTGATGGTACAAATAGCTGTTGCTTACTGGCTAGCACGTTGGGGCTCAGGAAAAGATCTCAAACGAAGTGTAGCTTTAGGACTAATTGTTGTTTGTGGTGTTGTTTCCTGCTCAATGTCAGCTCATTCCAATCACTGGTGGAACAAAGTCGTAGGCGGAGGCAATATCCAAATCGCCGAAATTATTAATAGTTATCAAGAACCTCTGGTAATCACTAATACCATAATTACTAATGGTAATCCTGACGTTAATGCAGGTGACTTTATAGCCTTAAGTCACTTACTAGATGATGAGGTAAAACTAGTTTTATTTAAAGATCGAGAAACTCCCTTGATAGATCGTGACCAATATTCAGAAATTTTACTTTGGAATATTGAAGAATCAATTAGAGAACAATTTTCCCAGCAAAACAACTGCAATCTTAAGCTTGTCGAAGGAGATTATTACCCGCATATCTGGGAAGTTACCATGAATAGTTAGAATAGAACAATCTCTCGCTCCTAATAGCAACCATCATGAAAATTCTGCTTGTAGAGGACGATAAAATTCTTGCTGAACTTATAGTAAATAAACTAACGCAACAAAAACAATATCTAGTAGATTGGGTTGCTCATGGCACTGAAGGTTTGGAGTGGGCAAAAACATACGAATACGATCTCATATTGCTTGATCTGAGCTTACCAGAACTCGATGGAATCACCATTTGTCAACAGTTAAGAAATACAGGTAATCGCACACCGATTTTACTATTAACAGCGAGCGATCGTATTACCGAAAAAGTAACTGGTTTGGATGCAGGAGCAGATGATTATTTGGTAAAACCATTCGATTATCGTGAGTTATTAGCCAGGATTAGAGCTTTATCCCGCAGAAATAATGATGTTTTACAGTCTGTATTGCAGTGGGAAAATCTCACCGTAGACCCCAATAACTGTCAGGTAGAGTACCAACAACAGGCATTAAAATTAACAGCTAAAGAATACAGTCTATTAGAACTATTTTTACGCCATCCTCAGCGTATTTTTGACAGAGATTCCCTAATTGAACAAGTTTGGTCTTGGGCAGACTCACCTTCTGATAACGCAGTAAGAACTCAGATAAAAAGCTTGCGCCACAAACTTAAAGATGCAGGATTAAAATCAGAGGTGATCGAAACAATTTATGGTTTAGGCTATCGCCTCAAAGAAGCACCAAAACCCACAAAATCTAGCCAAAAAGACGAGTTAGACGCGATTTGGAATAAGTATCAAATTCAGTATCGCGATCGCATACTTGTTTTACAGCAAGCAACCCAAGCCATTAAGCAACAGCGCCTAGATCGACAATTACAACAGCAAGCAATTTCTATCAGCCATACTCTAATTGGTTCTTTAGGTAGCTTTGGGTTTAAAACAAGTTCTCAAATTTGCCGTCAAATAGAAGCTCTGCTCAAAGCAGAAAACCCGAATCCCCTCGAAACCGCCCAACAATTAGAAAAACTCCTTCAACAACTGTTAGGTCAGTTAAAGATTTCCCCAGACGAACCAATAACAGAAGAACTTGGTCATTTTACAGATTCACTCACAGACAAGAATAATTGCCAAACATCCTTACAACCACTACGAGATCTTTGTTATCGAGCCAGAACCCAAAAACAATTCTGGTGTTTAGCTATCATCACCATGAATGATTTGCAAACTCAGCAATATCTTCACGACCCAGAAAAATACCAACAAACATCAGACCAACAGCAATTAGGGGAACACTATATTGCGAGGTTAAAACAATTCCTCAACCAAAAATTCCGTCAAGAAGATACGATTATTCCCTGGGAATCAACGAGAATTCTGATTGGTTTATACAGTGCAGACAAACAAGTTGCGATCGCAAGATTAAATACTTGCCTCAACCTATTCTTACAACAAGAGTTGACCAAAACAGATTTTGCCCAAATCAAAAACCAACTATCACCAATTCCGTTCAGCATCGTAGTTGCTCAGTATCCGCAAGATGGAGATACTTTAAGCAAGCTCTATCAATACGCAGATAACTCTCCTAATCGAGTCCTCACAGCAGAAAAAATTATCTGATTTGGTTATTAATTTTTAAGAGCGAATGACAGTTCTCCCTTAAAGTAAAGTGGTCGATATTCTGATGATATTGTTCTTCATAATTTTATGGTGTGGCAAGAAATCGCAGCGAAAATAGCAGAAACAACAGGCACCCCTTTTAGAATTAGCGATCGCAAATCTATTGGTGGAGGCTGCATCAACCAAGCCTACAAACTTCAAGGCCAAAAGACTAATTATTTTGTCAAGCTCAACCAAGCCGTTAAGGTAGAAATGTTCCAGGCAGAAGCTTTGGGACTAAAGCAAATGTACGATACTCAAACTATTACAATTCCTCAACCAATCTGCTGGGGAGTTGCTAGCAGTAACTCCTACATTGTTTTAGAGTGGCTCGATCTTGGTAGAGCAAATAATAGTAGCTGGCTAGAAATGGGTAAGCAGCTAGCTTTGATGCATCGTCAAGGGACAGCAGCAAAATTTGGCTGGGACACCAACAATACTATTGGTTCTACGCCTCAGATTAATAGTTGGATAGATAACTGGGCAGACTTTTTTGCTGAACAACGTATTGGCTATCAACTACACTTAGCTAACCGAAATGGAGGAAACTTTAACAATCCAGATGAGATTGTTTCGATTATTAAGCAGAAACTAGCAAATAGAAAACCACAAGTTTCCCTGGTACATGGCGATCTTTGGTCGGGTAATGCAGACATAACTGCTGAAGGTCAACCAACCATTTTTGATCCTGCAACTTATTATGGCGATCGCGAAGTAGATCTTGCTATGACAGAATTATTCGGGGGTTTTCCTGCCACTTTCTACCAAGGCTATAACCAGCAGTGGCCGTTAGATCCAGGCTACACACAACGTAAAGATATCTATAACCTCTATCACATTCTCAATCACTTCAATCTTTTTGGTGGTGGCTACGGTTCCCAAGCCAAAAGAATAATTCAACAAATCAGCTAACCAAAAGTAGTAAAACTAATCATCCAATTACTATTGGCGATCAAGCCTGAAGTAGCAAATCGCACTGTTGATAAAGTTCGGCAATGTTTCCACTATTGTCTAAAACATGATCTGCCTGAGCTATTTTTTGTGCCATTGGCAGTTGACTATCGATTCTAGCTAGGGCTTGTTCTTGAGATAAATTATTTCTGGCCTGTAGCCTAGTTAGTTGAGTAGTGCGATCACAGGAGACTACCCAGATTTCCGTTACCAGATGAGTAAGATTAGCCTCAAATAATAGAGGAATGGCAAAAATTACGGTCTCTTGCTGGCCATCTTGTTGAAGTTTAGCTAATTCTTGTTCAAAGCGATTTCTGACAAAAGGATGAATCTTGGCTTCTAGCCATTGTTTTGCTGCTACATCATTAAAAATAATTTCACCTAGTGCTTGGCGATTTAGTCCACCATCCGATTGACGCAAGAAATGCCCCCAATGATTAAATATTTCCGAGAGAATAGGCGAACCTAAAGCAGTAGCTTCTCTGGCATAGATATCAGCATCTAGCACAGGTAACTTATATCTACTTGATAAATAGTTAGAAACAGTAGTCTTTCCCGTAGAAATACCACCAGTCAAGCCAATAATCTTCATTATTTAGACATATTCAAGCCTTAAGTTCATCGATATTTTACGTGATTAAACTCGGTTTATCTTATCTTAAATAAAATACTGAAGCAGTTTAGGTAAATTTCATCTGGCTGAGATAGGATGCGGTTTACACTTAGGAGTGACCAGCCAAATGCTAGATAGATAAGCATATAGAACTTATTCAGACAATGGATAATCAGCAACTTATAAAGCCCTTAGGGGAAACACTAAAACAGTCGGGTTTAATTTCCCTATCACAACTCGAAGTAGCACTTTATGATCGCCAAGTTTATACAGAGATGCGGATTGGGGAAATCCTTTCTTATCGTGGCTGGGTTGAACAAAATACTGCTGATTTCTTTGCTGAACAATGGTCAAACTATTTAGAGGAAACAGAGAAATATCCCCTTGGTTTTTATCTCCAGAAAGCAGGGTTAATCACCAATATACAAACTGAAGAAATTCTCCAGGAACAGCCACGTTCTCTAATCCGTTTTGGCTCTTTAGCAGTTATCAAAGGTTGGATCAACCAAAAAACACTAGATTTTTTCTTAACTAATCTTTTCCCTTTACAAGCTACGCAGTCATCTATCATGTCTAGCCTTAGTACTCAAGCAACTAAAGCACCTAGTTCTAGAGAAGGTAGTTCCAGAGAAAGTACTAGCCAGACAACAAGCCAAGAACTACATCACCGGCCAACTAAGAGAAATGAGATAGACTATGATGACATTCCCTGGGTAGGTTAGTCATGCCTCTAATTCTGGTTGAGTCTTTACGAATAGAACGGATTAAGATTACTATTACTGATCTTCCCAATCACCTCGTAGGAACTAAGCTAGTACAACTCTCAGATTTGCATTACGACGGAACACGCTTATCTCCCCAGTTGTTGGATCAAGCGATCGCACTCTCTAATCAAGAACAGCCAGATCTAGTCCTAATTACAGGAGACTTTGTCACAGATAAGCCAGAGCCAATCACTGACTTGACTCAAAAGTTACAAGAGTTACAGAGTAAAGCAGGTATATTTGGCTGTTTGGGGAATCATGATTCCCCAAAATCGGTAAAGCAATTTCTCATTGATAGCCTAGACAAAGTTGGCATCAAGATCTTAGTAAACGAAGTTGCTTATCCTCTGGGAACAGATCTAGCGCTGGTAGGGCTTGCTGATTTTTGGTCGCGAGATTTTCAACCCCGAGAAGTTTTTGCCCAAATAAATCCTGATATACCACGGCTTATTCTGTCGCATAATCCAGACAGTGCCAAAGTTCTAGCCAAATATCGTGTTGATCTTCAGCTATCAGGACATTCTCACGGTGGACAAGTGGTAGTTCCTGGTTATGGCGCTTTGCCAGCAGTCTTAAGGCAGATTAGAAAGCATACACCTAAGGCCGTCAGCAATTACATACCCTATCTCAAAGAATGTGCTGATGTAGTGCAGAACTGGGAATGGTCAGAAGGTTGGCATCAAGTCAAAAAAAATCAGCTCTATGTAAATCGCGGTTTGGGAACCTACTTTCCTGGTAGATGGAACTGTCCTCCAGAACTCACAGTAATCATTCTAGAGAACTGAATACAGACAACTGAATACGAGAGAAGCTTTAGTAGAGATTGAAGCGATATCAACGAACCCAAATAGCCAAGCCACCACCCTTACCCCTAGCAGCAATTAACTGAGGCTGCACCAAGAAATAAACAAAAAATGGTTTTTTCTGAATACCCGTATTATAAAAATTTGCTTCTCTTTCTTCTCCAGAACTAACATAGCCTTTGTATAAAGTTATACCTGCAAACTTTAGCTCCATCTGAGTAAAATCAAACGCTAAAATATTTTGCTTGGGCATAAATTCTACGGGGCCACTGAGAGTAAATTTTAACAGCTTAAAATCAACACAGTTGGCGACCAGACCTCGATTCACTGACTCCTCTACAGGCGTGTATGTAAGACCAATGTCTAGTAGTTTGGGAAGGTATTTTCCTGCACCTAAAACGACTCCAGCTTTGGCTCGTGTCTTTTTGGTTCCCGTGACAAAGCGCAATTTCCAAGTACCAACCAAGTCAGTAAATGAGTAACTATTTCTAGCCTTTTTTGTATTCTTTTCTGCCGCTAACAAAGCAGCAACGGCTTCTTCTGAAGGAATAGAAACAGTGTTGGTGATTTGGCTTAGCACATCTAGGTCAATCTTATCTGGAGTCATAGCTTACTTTTTCCAAGGTAACTTAGTACCCATTTCTGTCCAAGCAGAAAAAAATAGATAGGAAACCAAGATTGCCACACCAACTAAAAAAGGCACAATATCATCAGGCATTTTTGGCAAGTATGAAAGTTTAGTCAAAAAATTTAGGATCGAGCCAGATCCTAACTCAAAAAAATATAGCTAACCAGAACATATAGGTGCTCTTAGCTAGCTAGTCCGAATGATGCTTTATTTAAATTAATTAAATAAGACAAATTTACTCGTCCTCGTCTTCGTCTTCATCTTGAGGATAAACAAAGCTGGTGGAACGACCAGAAAGAACGGATTTGCCTAGAGACAATGCTTTTTGAGCTTCGAGGGCTGCTTTACGTCTCCAGTGTGCTCGGCGATGGTCGCGCTTGGATTTAGAGGTTTTCTTCTTTGGTACTGCCATAGTAATTTAAAAATTAAAATATCCACAACCTTTCTATAATAATCGATTCTCGGCTTTTGTTAAGAATATTTTTGAGGTCAGGTATTTTTCGGTTTTTAGCGATCGCTAATTTAAATTAAAGTCAACTCCCTGAAATTACCAGCGATATTGCTTGAGATCGATTTTGCCTTGCTCGTTAAACTCAATCCCCTCTTGCTCTAATAAATGCTTTTGCAGATAATCTCCACCACGACGCAGAGAAGAATAAGATATCTCCCCTTTAGCATTAATCACCCTGTGCCAAGGCACATCAGTTAGATCCACATCTACTCTAAATAAGGCATAACCAACCAACCTAGCTTTACCAGCTAGACCTGCTAAATCAGCTATTTGACCATAGGTTGCCACTTTTCCCTTGGGAATTTTGCGTACTGTTTGGTAAATGAGGTTGTATTTATTCATTGATTTGATATGGCAGCTAGCGATCGCAGCTTAATCTTTCATCACTCAAAAAAATAAGGACGTAATCAAAATTACGTCCTTACCCAAATTACTGAATCAGAGTCTCCGTTAGAAAGTCCACTATCAAAAATAAACTATCAAACTGAAGAGCTTAAACTGCAAATTTAGGTCAAAATCTAGCTAGGCTGCACAAAATTCTCTAAACCTTTAACCACTTTTGCGGAAATAATCTTGTCTCCAGCAGTCAAATCTTCCAGAGCATCTTTGCCTTCTACGGCATAGCCAAATACAGTGTAACGACCATCCATCAAGTTATAGCCAGGAGGCGTCAACTCAGTATCAAACTTAAAGAAGAAGAACTGAGAAGAACCGCCATTAGGATCATCAGCAGGACGAGCTAACGCGATCGCACCATAAGCATTGAAAGGCAGAGTAGGAGTATCAAGATAACGACCCATTTCTTCTAGAGTTGCTTCATAAACGGGGATTTCATCATCAGGAGTTTTCACTTCTAAAGGAATAGCCCGATATTCTTTAGTTTTGGGATCGATAAAACCGTCGGCATCTCCTGGGGGATCGCCAGCTTGCACGATGTAAAATTCTTCAGCACGGTTAAACTCTAAGCCGTCATAGAAACCACGTTCTACCAAGTCAACAAAGTTACCTGCATTCACTGGTGCATTATAACCATCTAGAACAATAGCTAAATCGCCTCTACTAGTCTTCATTTCTACAGTTGCCCGCCCTTTAAGTTGAGGGAGACTGGCATATTCCTGGGGAACTTCAAAAGGAAATCCTACTACCATCGACTCTTCTAGTTCACTAACCAGGTCCAAAAGTTCTCGACGTTTAATGTAGAGAGCTTCTCGGTCTTTGACTTCAGCAGATTCTTTCATTTCCACGAGGCCAGCAACCAACTCGTCAATGATTTCCTCAGCACGGGGTTGGGCCGCTTCAGGAACCCCAGCTAAAATAGCGTCTTTTTTAACGGTTAATTGAAAATTGGCAGCTTTGATGTCTTTATTGATTTTGCCCCACATCTTGACTCTTAGTTGACGGGACAAATCTTCTAGAGAAGTTTGCATCTTGCGCACTGCCTGATTATCAATAGGCAGAGCATACCTGAGGATTGCTTTGGGATCGGTAATGGCATCTCCTTGAGCTAATCCTGCGATCGCACTTTGAGAAAGAGAGCAAGTAAAGGAAGTAAATATAACAGCAGTCAATACCAGCATTCTGGCAACAGCGCGAAGCAATGGTTTTTTTTGGGCACTCAGCATACTAATTTAATTTAATCTAAGTTTTCTATCTAGATATTTAGAGACTAATTTTGCTTCGTTAGTAGGGAATCAATCGTAACCCCACTAGCATTGTCTACCTATGGTTATGTTCTTAGCTAGAGATTGCTCTTGTCAACATTTCTTTACGATTAATTGACTAGCAGTGCGTAGTTAGTGGTTGATTGCTAATCGTGTAGAATAGGTTGTTGGTTTTCTCACGTAAATTAGTTTCATGATTTCTAGTAATGATTTCCGCACTGGCACGACCATTGAAATGGATGGCTCTGTGTGGCGCGTCGTCGAATTTTTGCACGTTAAACCTGGAAAAGGCTCGGCATTTGTTCGTACTAAGCTCAAAAACGTTCAATCGGGAAATGTCGTCGAAAAAACCTTCCGTGCTGG